>JAJUKC010000042.1 GCA_029264995.1 Marinobacter sp.
AAAGTGCTCAACGTAGTTGTTAGGCTCAGTCACCGCCATGGAGTTGAAGGTGGGGGCGGGCAGGTCGTTCAGGCCCTCGAAACTGCGGCCCTGCAGCAGTTCGGTCAGGCTGCGCTCCAGCGCTACGTGGAAGCTGGGGTGAGCACCGAAGGAAGCAAACACACCGCCGGTTTTCGGGTTCATCAGGGTGACGCACATCACCGGGAACTGACCGCCCAGAGAGGCATCCTTCACCAGTACCGGAAAACCCTGTTCTTCCAGGGCCTTGATGCCCTCGACAATCCCCGGGTACTTGGCCAGCACGCTGTCCGGCACATCCGGCAGGGCGATTTCGTTCTCGATGATTTCTTTTTTCACTGCCCGCTCGAAGATCTCGGACAGGCACTGCACCTGCGCTTCCTGCAGCGTGTTGCCGGCGCTCATGCCGTTGCTCAGGTACAGGTTCTCGATCAGGTTGGAGGGGAAGTAAACCGTTTCTCCGTCTGACTGGCGCACATAGGGAATGCTGCAGATGCCCCGCTCCGGGGTGCCGGAGTTGGTGTCATACAGGTGGGTGCCCAGCAGTTCGCCGTCCGGGTTGAAAATCTCCAGGCAGTAGTCATCCAGAATGCCTTCGGGCAGTTCGCCCTCGGGGCCGGGCTGGAACCATTTTTCGTTCGGGTAGTGCACGAACTCGCTGTTGGCGATGTCCTGGCCGAAGTACTGGTCATTGTAGAAGAAGTTGCAGTTCAGCCGCTCTATAAACTCACCCAGGGCCGAACACAGGGCGGCTTCCTTGGTGGCACCCTTGCCGTTGGTGAAACACATGTGGGCCGCGGTGTCGCGCACGTGCAGAGACCACACGTGGGGCACGATGTTGCGCCAGGAGGCAATCTCGATCTTCATGCCGAGATCCGAGAGGATGCCGGTCATGTTGGCAATGGTCTGCTCCAGCGGCAGATCCTTGCCCTCGATATAGGTGTTGCCGTCGCCGCCCGGGGCGGCGGTGAGCAGGGCCTGGGCGTCTTCGTCCAGGTTTTCCACCACTTCAATCTGGAAATCCGGGCCGGTTTGCACCACTTTTTTCACGGTGCAACGGTCGATGGAGCGGAGGATGCCCTGGCGGTCCTTGTCGGAAATGTCTTCCGGCAGTTCCACCTGAATCTTGAAAATCTGTTTGTAGCGGTTTTCCGGGTCTACAATGTTGTTTTGCGAGAGGCGGATGTTATCTGTGGGAATATCCCGGGCGTTGCAGTAAACCTTTACAAAGTAAGCCGCGCACATGGCAGATGAGGCCAGGAAGTAGTCAAACGGGCCGGGCGCCGAGCCATCGCCTTTGTAGCGGACAGGCTGGTCTGAGACGACGGTGAAATCGTCGAATTTGGCCTCAAGCCTCAGGTTGTCGAGATAATTGACTTTGATTTCCATGAGCAGCTTACCGGATTCAGAAATATGAGCAGTTTACGCGGAATAGACGAGGTAATCCCCGATGCGCGGGATGGTCTCACAAAAACAGAACGGACGATACTTTACGTCCTGAGCGAGACCCAGAAGGAGTTGGGTGGGCGTAATGTGCCTACCGTGATGCTCTATGGCCGGGTGCTGGAGTACGTGAATATCAGCGAGGAAGAGCTGCATCTGTACCTGGATCGCCTCGGCGTTAAGGGAGACGGCGTTGGTGGCTGATCGTCAAGGCTGATGGGCGCGCATGTGCTCCGGGTCGATCCGGTAAAAACGGCACAGGGCAGCGTAAACGTCAGGTTGTTCACGCTTCAAGTGCTGCGGTTGTTGATAGAAGGCCTCGGTTAGCACCGCGAAAAACTCGGCCGGTTCGGTGGCGCCGTAGGGATCAAGCCAGGGTTTGTGGTGGTGTTCCAGCCTGTGCTGCAGGTGGTCCCAGGCCTCGGTCATGGTTTTCTGCCAGTGCGCCGCCTCATCGCCACTCAGTGGTGGTGCGCCGTCTGCGGTGCCATCCAGGTAGTCCAGCTGATGGGCGAATTCATGGAGAATCACATTGTGCGGGCCATGAGGATTGGCGATGGCTTGTTCACACTGGCTCCAGGCCAGAATTACCCGGCCGTGGGACCAGGCCTCTCCGGCCCGGGTTTCGTCACTGGTGCTGACCACCAGGCCATCGCTGTCGGTGTCCTGTACCCGGTAGATGTCGGGATAGACCAGGATGCTTTTCACGTCATCGTATTCGTAAAAAGCGCGCTCAAGCAGTAGCAGGCAGGCATGGCCGGCAATGGTCACCCGCACCCGGTCATCGATTTCAAAACCGGCACATTCGTAGAACTCCTTCTCCGAGATAAAGAGCTGAACCAGATTCTCCAGCCGGGTTTTGTGGCTGTCGGAGAGCCGATTATAGAGCGGCATATTTTCCTGAAGGTGGTGCCTCCAGAGTGCAGGGAACGGTTGTTGCAGTTCGCGCCGGCGTCGCCAGTTGCGGTAGAAAAACAAATAGAACAGCGAACCACCAATGAGGGCGATGGCGATAACTGCAAAAACAAGCGGTGCGGACATTGGTGACTTCCCTGTGAATGTCCGGCCAGTCTACCGCAAGCTTCAGCGAACCACGAAGATCCATAGGAGTGAGGAGAAAGCGATGAAGTATATTTTTGAGGTCACGGTGAAAGACGGGCACTCTGCCGAGGAGTATGCCGATGCCTGGGTCCGGGCCAGTGAGCTGATTCAGCAGGCGCCCGGTGCCCGTGGTACCGAACTACACCGAAAGATTGGTGAGCCGAACAAGTTGATTGCTATCGCCAGTTGGGACAGCAAGGCCGACCGGGATGCCATGGATGCCCGCAAAGATCCGAGGATTACCGAGATTATCAAAAGCGCCGCGCCGTTTGTGGAGATCCGGCCTTTGGGCGAATTTGAGGACCCCGAATGGGTGGTTATGCCTCCCGACCGCAAGGCAGATTGATCAGCCTTCGTTGAGTTTATGCAGCTGGAAGTCTTTTTCGAGCCGGTAAGTGTCGAAATCTCGGGCCAGGAATAGGTGGCCCTTGTAATGCTGCAACGCCTCGGCGGCGAGCTGGTTGATATGCGGCGTACCACCCGGGGCCGATTGGTAGCGGGAGCTGAAGTGGGTGAGTACCAGATTGGGCAGCTTCGCCGCCTGCGCGAACCGAGCCACCTGCTGCGCCGAGCTGTGCTGGGGCCAGGGGCCAACCCGGTCTGCGACATCCTGGGTGTAGGTGGCCTCGTGAATCAATACGTGGGTGCCTTGGCAGGCATCTTTCAGCAGTTCCGGGGTGTCGTTGTCACCGCCGACAATGATTTTTCGCGCAGTTCTGGGAATGTGAGTGTAATCGTCGCTACGCAGCAGGCGCCCGTCATCCAGTAGAACATCTTTGCCTTTCTGCAGGTCGCCCCATTCAGGGCCAGGCTCGATGCCATCAGCAACCAGTTTCTCCTTCTGGAGCTGACGTTCCAGGTTCCGCTCTGTGAATACGTAGGCCCGGCAAGGTACCCGGTGCGAAAGCGCCACGTTGGTAACGCCCAAATGGTTATCCTGCCAGTAAAAACCCGAAGCTCCCGAGTTAATGAAGTTCAACGGATAACTCAGGCTGGAGTCACTGTTTTCAATCACTGCATCGATAAATCGGCGAACCTGTGGCGGCGCAATGATGTCCAGGGGCTCGGTGCGGCCGAGCATGGAAGCGCTGGTAAGCAGGCCCGGCAGCCCGAAGATGTGGTCACCATGGATGTGGGTGATGAAAATGGCGCGCAACTGCATCACTGAATACCTCGTGCGCATCAGCTGATGCTGGGTGCCTTCACCGCAGTCCACCAGATACCAGGGTTTGGGCCCCGACAGGCAAAGCGCCAGGCCCGTGACGTTGCGTGACCGGGTTGGTGTTCCGGCCGATGTGCCAAGGAAAGTGAATTCCATCGTGCCTCGTTTCGCGGTAATGTGCACCCTAATAATACGAAACCATGCTCTCAGATGATACGGGATCCATCATGTCTGAACTCGCCAATTACGAAAGTTTCAATATTGAAGTAAAAGACCACATCGCCCATGTTCAGTTCAGTCGCCCTGAAGCGCTGAATACCATGAACAAGGCTTTCTGGCTGGAGCTGCCGCGCTGCGTTCAGGACATTGAAGCCAATACCGATGCCCGGGTGATTGTGATCTCCTCGACTGGGAAGCACTTTTCCGCAGGCATGGATCTGGGCGTGTTCTCGGATCCGAAATCCGTGCCCATGAGTGGTGATCCTGGCCGTATGGCGGAGAACCTGCGAAGAGTAGTACTGCAGCTGCAGGATACTCTGAGCTCTCTTGAGAAAGTACGTCTGCCGGTGCTGGCTGCCGTGCACGGGGGCTGTATTGGTGGGGCTCTGGACCTGGTGTGCGCTGCTGACAGCCGGTATTGCACAGCCGATGCCTACTTCACCATCAAGGAAACCGAGCTGGGCATGACAGCTGATGTGGGCACGCTGCAGCGGCTGCCTAAACTGATGCCTGAGGGCGTGGTGCGTGAGCTGGCTTACACGGGCCGCAAGTTCGGTGCTGAAGAAGCTCATCGCCTGGGTTTTGTGAACTCGGTTTACGAGACGCAGGAAGCGATGCTTGAGGGCGTGATGGCCATTGCCGCCCAGATTGCCGCCAACTCGCCGCTGGCGGTGACCGGCTGCAAGGAAATGATCAATTTCAGTCGCGATCACAGCGTGGAAGACAGTCTCCGCTACATGGCCACATGGCAGTCTGGCATGTTCCGCCCCACGGACATGATGAAATCCTTCCAGGCCAAGGCCCAGAAGCAGGCGCCCGCCTACGACGACCTGTTCCCGGTCAAGGGTCTGTTCGAAAACTGAGTTATGGCCCAAGGTCGCGCCAAACTATCCACCACCGCCGCCCTGCTGTTTCAGGGCGGTATTGGTTTGGTGGGCTGGCTTGCGATCTGGTTGTTCGATATCCCATTAATGCTGAACAACCTGAATTTTCTCGAAACCCTGTTGTACGGAATCCTGGGCGCTGGCATCACTTACCTGGTGCTACTGTTACTCACGCAGCTCTCCTGGCTGTTCCCTGATGATCTCGGCTCACAGATGCAGGCCCTGTACCGCTTCGCGGCAAGTTATCGCTGGCCGGTATTGCTGACCTTGTGCCTGCTCGCCGGGGTGGGGGAAGAACTGTTGTTTCGTGGTGCAGTGCAGGGCTGGCTACTGCAGCACACCGGGCCCTGGACAGCTTTGCTGGCGGCCTCTGTGCTGTTCGGGTTGGTGCACTATGTGTCGTTTGCCTATTTTCTGGTGGCTACGGGCCTTGGGCTGATTCTTGGTGGTGCCTATCAGTTCTGGGGCAGCTTGCCCATGGTGATGGTCTGGCATGCGGTCTACGACATGCTGGCGCTGTACTGCCTTCTGAACTATCCCCAGTGGTTCGGTGTGAAGCCCTGACATTTCCGGTCCAAAAAATTCAAACGGTCGTATGAATTTTCATTGAAAACGCAGCGTGGCTGTAAGAAGATAGCCAGCTACACAGTCGTGAAACTGATTCTCACCCGTTTGGATGTTGCCATGAATTCGACGATTCGCCGCTGGTTTGCCAGCGCCGGCGCCATGCGCCGAGTGCTCTCTACTTTCGCCCCTTACCTGGGGGCAGGTATTAAAGTCACTCACATTGCTGATGACTTCAGCTCTGCAACGGTGGAAATGCGTCAGCACTGGTACAACACCAACTACGTGGGCACGCATTTCGGCGGCTCTCTTTACAGTATGGTTGACCCGATGTACATGTTGTTGCTGATGCGCCGCCTGGGCAACGATTACATCGTGTGGGACAAATCAGCGAGTATTGATTTTATCCGCCCCGGCAAGGGCGTGGTAAAGGCCCGCTTCGAGCTGACGGATGCGCGTCTTGATGAAATACGCGAAGCCACCGCTGATGGCGACAAGTACCTGCCGGAATGGTATATCGACATTATGGATGAGGCAGGAACGGTCGTTGCTCGTGTCCACAAGGTGCTGTACGTCAGGCGAAAGCCGGCTGAGTAAAGTCGGCACCAGCCGCTATCGCTGGTCCACTCTCTGAAGGAAGGCCGCGATGTCTTCAAACGCCTCGTCTGCCTCAGGTAGAAGTGGCGTAAAGATGTGCCATACATGAACCATGTTTTGCCAGGTGTGCAGCTCCACCGGTGAACCCTGGGCTTTTGCCTTGGCAGCGTAACGCGTGGCGTTGTCCAGCAACATTTCCGTGGTGCTGGCGTGGATCAGCACGGGCGGCAGATTGTTCAGTTCACCCCGCAGAGGAGACGCCACCGGGTTGGTGGGTGAGATTCTGAACGCGGCAAGTGTTCCCCACCACAACACGGGCAGCGGGATTTTGGACAAACCTCCAAACACCGGGCCCAGCAGCGGGTCCGTGCGAATATTCTCGCGATTGCTCGGCGCCGTCAGCGTGAGATCCGTGGAGGGTGACAGGGCAACGGCGGCATCGGCTTGGCGCAGGCCATTGTCGCGAATCCACGCCAGCAGTGACAGGGTATGGCTACCACCGGCTGAATCTCCGGCAACCACCATAAACTCGGCAGGCGCTTCGCCATCCGGGCCATGGTTCAGTAGCCAGGAATAGGCCTGGCGGCAATCCCGAATGCCATCCATGAACCGGTGTTCGGGCATGAGCCGGTAGTCAACCGCAAAAACGGCAGCATTGGCAATCCGGGAAAAACGGTCGGTAATCGCCCGGTGGCTTCGAGGGCTGCCAGCAGCCCAGGCACCGCCGTGAATATAGAGCACACGCCGGCGGGGGTCTGCCCCGGGCGCCAATATCCATTCGCCACGCGGATGATCCTGATGCCGGATGTCCGATTCGATATCCACGCCTTCACCCAGACTGTCCAGATGGTTGCGGAGGGCGATCAGGCGTGCTTTGCCTTTCAGGCCACGGGAGGCGCGCCCCATGTCCTTGATGCGTTTTATGACCTCATCATGAGCCGGGTTTGGAGCAACTTCCTTGATAACCCAGTCCTGGCCGTCGTACTCGGAAAGATCCTTTACCCGGAAGATCAGCAGTGTGATCAGGACAACAAGAGTAACGACAGCGAGCAGAATCCAGAGCATGGACAATCCTTGGGGCGCGAGACACAGGGCATTGGGACGACTATAGTCGAAACAGCGTTAAGCATATAGGAGTGCGCCGTTTTGCAAATAGCCTATCGGGCCCGGGATATTACCGAAGCTCACATCATTGCTGGCCTACTGCGCGCCAATCACATAGAGGCGCACGTAGGCGGACATTATCTGCAGGGCGCGCTGGGCGAGATCGGCGCAGCCGGCTTTACCAACGTGCATGTCGCTGACGAAGACTGGGTTCTCGCCAGAGCCTTGATTGAGGACTACGAGGCAAACCGGCTTGAGCAATCCTGAGGCTTCAGGTGGTTAACGGATAGCGTTCCAGCACGGTATAGACCGAGCCGCTTTGGCCTGGACTGCTTTCAAACAGTGCAAAGCCCTGAACCGACCAACTGCCAAACCGGGTCCTCTGGTAGTGCTCGATCAGCCCGGCCACCGAGCCTGCGCCAGCCCGAAAGCGGCTCAGTGTGATGTGAGGTTTGAATGAGGGATTCTGGAGGGTGAAGCCGTCGGTAATGAGCCTTTGCGCAAGGATGTGTTGCAGTTCTCTCAGTTCTGCCTCGGGTGAGATGCCCGCCCAGAGGATTTTCGGGCTTTCTTCCTGGCCGAAGCAACCCAGGCCTGAGGCTTCCAGCTCAAAGGGGGGATGGGTTACCTTTCTGGCATTATTCCGAGCCAGGGTTACCTGTTCGCTCTCCACCTCTCCCAGAAACGCCAAGGTTAGGTGAAGCTGGGCTTCGCTTTGCCAGCGGGCACCTTTAATGTCAGTTTTTACCGTTAAGACGCTGGTCTTGATCGACTCAGGAATTTCCAGCCCGAAGAACAGTCGTGGCATTAACTTCTCCTTAGTCGGGACGTAGCCCGGTCTGGTCAATGTTGTTATAGTATAACGTTTTTGAGGCCCGAATTATGTCCAACATTACCCGCCCGATTCCCACCAACCTGATACTCGGGTTCCTTGGCGTTGGCAAAACCACTGCCATTCTGGACCTTCTGCGCCAGAAACCGGAAGGGGAAACCTGGGCGGTACTGGTGAACGAGTTCGGCGAGGTGGGCATTGACGGTGCCATCCTGGAAACCGAGGGAGCGGTGGTGCGCGAGGTGCCGGGGGGCTGCATGTGCTGTGTCGCGGGGCTGCCCATGCAGATCGGCCTGAACCAGCTGATTGCCAGAGCCAAGCCGGATCGTCTGCTGATTGAGCCAACGGGCCTGGGCCATCCCTCCCAGATTCTCGATACCCTGACCGGTGAGCACTACCAGGATGTCCTGGCGTTGGGGCCTGTGATTACTCTGGTGGATCCACGCAAACTCGAGAATCCGAAGGTGCTTGAGAATGTGCAGTTCCGTGATCAGATCGAAGCTGCCGATATTCTGGTCGCCAATAAATCGGATCTTTGCACGGCACAGCAACTCTCGGCGTTTGAAGACTGGGTTGCCACACTGCCCCTGACGAAGAGTGCCGTTTACACGACAAGCCAGGGGCATTTGGCGCCCGAGTGGCTGGACGGTGAGATGGAGCGTCAGCCGGTATCCAGCCCGGATGCTCATCAACAGCGGGCTGCGCTTGATCTTCGCCCCCCTGCACCGTCTCTGGACGACCAGCCCTGGCAGCGGATGACCAACCGTGGTCAGGGGCATTACAGTCTGGGTTGGCGCATCCACCCGGAAATTCAATTCTCGGAGGCGTCTCTACTGGCAACGGCGATGGACGAACGTCTGGTGCGGTTCAAGGCCGTCGTGCATACCCTGGATGGTTGGCGCGTGATCAATCAGGTGGAAGGTGCGTTGACCGTTCAGCCCTGTGAGCCGGGAGAACAATCGAGGATTGAATTGATCAGTTCAGAGCCTTTGGCAGAGAACGATCTGGATCTGGAAATGAAACGCGCCGCCGGGTTGGCAGAGTGAGGGCCCGGAACGGGCCCTCGGTGCATTACTGGTGACCGTAGATTCTCATGCGGGTGTTCTGCACAGAGAGGTTGTCCAGTGTCAGGGAGCCGATGCTGGTTCCGCCCACCAGAACCTGGCCAATCTTCATGTCTGCGTCAAACTGCTGCAGATCAATCGCCAGGGAATCGTCTGAGCTGCCGAAGCGTTGGTCTTTGTAGACCTCCACTACGATATCCGCGGCGGCATCCAGAATGGTCGGGCCATTGCCGCCAGTTGCTTTGTCAGCAACCTTTTCGAGATAGGTATTCTTGGTGAGCTGGAGGTCACGAATACCGATCGCGAGGAAGTCGACATCGATATCCAGATCGGAAATACCGACCTTGGTGTCCAGGGTCAGCTTGTCGGTCGCGGTATCCACCGTGATGCCGACCTTGTTGAAGATACCCCTCATTGAAAAGTTGCTTGCCAGCAGGGTGGAGTCTGTGTTGCCTTGCAGGCTCCATTCACCGGTTGTCACGCCAAAATCGACCGGGGCCGCGGTGATTGGCAGTACGTTGATGATGGCGTCGCCATCCGGGGCAACGTCGATCTCGATCTTGATATTATCGATCAGGTCGGTGTAATCCTTGAAGGCCAGGCTTCTGCCGACCTCGATGTCTTTGAACATCTCATCCTCATAGCCGGCGCCAGCACCGCCGATGCTGATGTCCTTGATGGCGAGAGAGCCCTCATCGGTATATCTGAATTCACCAATGTTTACTTTGGTTTCGAGCTCGATGGTGACACCGGCCTGGCCGGTGATGCTGCCCATCTGAGCATCGTCGATTGGTTTAAGCTCTGCCTGCGCGGCAAACGGCGCGCCGATGATAGCCAGTGCTAGCAGATTTCTTTTCAGGCTTTTCATTGCATTGTTCCTTTTTTGATTTTGTTTTTACTGCGTATGAGGTCCACGGCCAGCTGCGCTGACCATGGACCCGCCTCCGGCATTGCCGGAAGTTCTTACTACTCTGGAGTCAGCTCCAGATCGATGGTGTTGCCCGGGCCTGTCATGAACTGATTCAGCAAGCTGGTGAGCAAGCCACAGTTCTCCAGTGCTGGCAGCTCATAGACACCGCTTACCGCGCCGCCGGTGGCAGGCGAGAAGTTGGAGCCTTCAACGGAAGTGAGCTGGATATCAACTGGCTGGCTGGTCTGGCACTCTTCGCCACCACCAATCTTCACCGGCAGGCCGAACAGTTTGATGGCAACCTTGGGCACCTTCACGTACAGGTGAGAGTTCGCCGTCAGCTTGCCGTCGACCAGAGAACCGGTGGTTACTTCAGCCTGCTCAAACTCAACGTTTGCAGATGCGTGGATCTTGCTGAACAGGAGTTTGATGGAGAAGTTGCCAGAGGTTGGCTCAACATCCAGGTCCGCTTCGAACGTGCCAGAAGCAAGATCAAGGAGTGTGGCAATGCTGCCAGTCAGGGGCAGTGTGCCGTCGGTAGCTTTGATCAGGGTTGAGCCTTCAAGGCCCAGCAACAGTTCCAGGGTCGGATTTCCGGTCTGCTCATACGCTTCGGCAGTGACCGGAACCTGGATCTCCGGATTCTCGGAATCGCTGGAACGGATCACCAGGTTAGCGTTGCTCACGCCTACCGAGGCTGCGGTAAAGGCTACCTGAACAGCGCAGCTCTCGCCGGCCGCGACGGTGGTGCAGTCTGTCGACTGGGTGAAGTCGGCCGCGTTCGCCCCTTCCAGTGCAATGCTGTCGATCTGCAGAGCAGCGTTGCCACTGTTGGATACGGTCACTTCCGCACTGGCGGATTCACCGAGGAGTATCCGGCCAAGGTCGATGGACTCCGGATTGACGCCGATTTCGGGAACCGGTGCCAGGACTCCACGGCCGGTCAGCCCAACGTCCACAGACGGTGTTTCGGCGTCGGTAGACTGGATGGTCAGAGTGGCGTTGCGGGTGCCTTCGGTGGACGGAGCGAACGTTACGTCGACATCACAGGAAGCACTGGGTGCAATGGTGGTACAGCTGTTGGTTTGTGTGAACACCGTGGAATCTGTGCCACCAATGGAGATGCCGTTGATGCCCAGATCCGAATTCCCAGTGTTGGAGATGGTAACGGTTTGCGTGGCGGTCAGGCCGGCCTGAACGTTGCCGAAGGCCAGCTCCTCAACGCCGACATTAATGCGGGGCGCCTCAACCGTATCGCCTTCGACGAGAACGGTCTGGAGTAGGTTGTCCTGGTCTGGCAGCTGCACGCAGTCTGTGGTGATCTCGCCGATGGGCGCCGGGGCTATGTCACCATTGGCGGTGCGAGCAATCAGATCCAGGGACAGGGCGCCGACGCGAATCTCAGCCTCACCGATATCCTCATCGGTGAACAGTACCTCGGGAGCCGTGCCTGCAGCGGGAACGTTAAACTCTCCGGTCTCGGACGGAATGTTGGTTGGCGGAATGTCCAGCTTTACGATCTGTTCAAACGTGCGGTTGACCGTCACGATTTCGTTGATGCTGGTGGCAACCCCCTCGAGGGTCTCGGAATTGACCAGCTTCAGACCAGTGCGCGCGTCGTCATTAACGACGGTAATGGCGTCAACCTGAAACTGCGGTGTGGGTTGTCCAACGGTAGCGACCGGCGGTATGTCGGCGCTGATCTGGGCGCGAATGGGTTGGGTGCCGATCAGTGGGAACGGGCATTCAAAGGCCAGTTCCAGGGAAACCTGCTCGGCAGACGCATTACCTGCGCCCCCCGCCATCAAAGCCGCCGCGGCAATCGCGGGGCCGAGCTTGCGGACACTCGTATTGAGGTTCCTGAGTTTCATGAGTTCGTCCTCTGTACGTCGTTATTTGTTGTAGTGGGTTGCAGACAACACCGATAAGGACAGCTCAATCGGACTTGCAAAGATCCCTTTGCCATACGTGTTCACGTATGAGTGCAGGGTTATTAGACGGGGAGAGGGTGCCGCGGGTCATTGCTTGTCGCGGCACCGTTTTTGTTCAAAGCGGAGAGGGGCGAAGGGATTGTCTAAACCGTGAACGGTGTCAAAACGAAAAGTGAGATGTGTTCACTTTTTTGATCGGGCTTGCCGCCGAACGTCGCCGGGGGTTTTGCCCGTCCAGGATCGATAGGCTTTGGTAAAACCGGCCTGGTCACTGAATCCCAGCTTTTCGGAGATGGACTCCAAAGGCACGTTGGTATCTTTCAGATAAAGAGTGGCGAAGCTTTCACGGATTTCGTTACGCAGTTCCCTGAACGATGTGCCGGCGCTGGCAAGATGCTGGCGCAGGGTGCGCGGGCTGATGTCCAGTCGGCGGGCGATGTTTTCGGTGGTGCAGGGACGGCCGGGCTGGCTCATGATCAGTTCGCGAACCTGCATGGCGGTCTCGTCGGCTTCCAGATTGCCTGGTTTTCGATGGCATCGGGTACGGGCTACCAGGAACTCCAGGTTCGCCTCGCTTTTCGGAATTGGTGAACCTTTCAGTGGCATGGTTACCTGAGCAACCGGTGCATCGAATTCGAACTCGCACCCGGGGGCCAGCAACTGCCAGTCTTCCAGTGAGGCAGACGACGGAAAATCAAACTGGAAGTGGAAATGGCTGCAAACCTGGCAGGAGATACGGTGAATGCTGCCCATATAGATCTTCGTCAGGCAGGGTCTCAAGTCCTCTACGCCCCAGGTATCGATGAGCCGGATGCGGAATGTAGAGCCGGTCGATTCCAGTTCCATGTCCATCAGTGGCAGGCCAACGCGCAGGTACTGAACGATCATGCTAACCAGGCGTCGCGGATTTTCCTGGCCCAACATGGCGAACCCGAGCAGGCCGTGACTGGGCAGGTCCAGTTGCTGGCCAAATTCGAACGCCGCGCGCTCGTCGGTCATCAGCCAATCCGCCTGGCGCAGCAAATCCATGACCTGATGCATGGACAGGCTGGCGTCCGGATTGTCGAGCATATCGTCGGTGATGCCGGTATTGGCAAGAATGGTATGCCGCTTTACGCCGCGATGTTCCATAAAACGGACAAAACGGCGGGCATAGCGAGCCGAGACGATCGGCACTTCCAGTGCGAGTTCAGATGACGTTTCCATGTTCCTGTCTCTGAGGCGGGGAGTTCCCGGACGCTTAGTCTTGAATTGAACTGTTGTTATCATTCAGGAGGTACAAGCCAACTCCTCTCTGTTCTGCGCCAGTATAGGCGGCACACGATGGGTGCTTTTACGTATCCGGTCACAAACTTGCCGCATGGCCGGATATGACAATGAAACTTTTGTCAGGTTGAAACGTTCATGATCGAAAGACCGCAATCGTACGCGCAGCAGGAGTCATTCTGCCCAGTGTGTGAAAACGCTGAGCTGGTGCCGTTTCGTGACGTGGGTCAGCAAGCGTATTTCCGTTGTGGCCAGTGTGAAGCCACGGTGATGGCTCCCGAGTGTCGGCTTTCCGGCTCCCGGGAGCGAGCCGTCTATGAATTGCACAACAACAATGCGGACGATCCCGGCTACCGGCGTTTTCTTTCAAAGCTGGCTAAGCCTCTGCTGGGGTATGTTGAACCCGGAGCGAAGGGGCTGGACTTCGGCTGTGGCCCCGGCCCGGCATTAGCCAGAATGCTTGAGGAAGCGGGACTGCATATGACTTTGTATGACCCGTTCTTTTACCCGGACGCCGCCGCGTTGGATCGGCAATACGATGTTATTACCTGTACCGAGGTTGTGGAGCATCTGCATCATCCAGCCGAAGTGTTTCGCATGCTGGACAGCCTGCTCCGGCCCGGAGGCTGCCTGGGTATCATGACTTGCTTCCAGACCGACGATGCCCGTTTCGATAACTGGCACTATCGGCGCGATCCCACCCACGTGGTGTTCTACCGTGAGCAGACATTCCGCTGGCTGGCCCAGCATTATGGCTGGGATCTGGAGATTCCCGTGAAAGACGTTGTGCTCCTGCGAAAATCCCTGTGACCGCCTGTTAGTGGGCGTTTGAGGGGCAGGCGGGAACTTGGGGGCAGGCGGCGGCATCTGCCGCGTTTGATCGGGCCTCATCCGGTAGCGGTTTAAACCGTTTCGGTGCCAGCCTGGCCGCACACTCGGAGGCATGTCTGGCTCTAGCCGGACAGCCTGCATCGTTGAGTGCGATGGCGAGGTTGTTCCAGCCTTCAGAGAACCCCGGAAATTTGTTGATGACTTCCAGGAAGCCGTCAGCGGCCTTCTGATGACGCCCTAGCTGGTACTGGAGATTGGCCTTTGCCATGAGTGGTGTCGGCTGCTCTTGCCATTTTGATATTGCCGTTTCGTAGGCCTGCTGAGCTGCGAGAGTATGGCCTGTTGTTTCAAGATCGTGGGCCGCCCGGAGGTATGGAAGCATTTCACCGGTGGCGGGTATCCGATCCGGTGGCAGAATGACGGTAGCCCAGTGGTCTGCCTTGGCCCAGGTGTTGTAAAACACTTTATACGGCATTTCATAATGGCGCCGGGTGTCCGTGTTCAGAATCAAGACTTGCCTCTCGGTGTCGTAACCGACTACCACGGCGAAATGCCACTGAGGCCACCAGCCCAGGCGCAGGTTCTGCATGATCAGAACGGGATTGCCAGCTTCAACCTCGGCGAGAACTGCCTCTGGCTCTGGTGGTAAACGGTATACCAGCATATCGTGGGACCGCGCACCCGCAACCATTTCCACTTGCAGAGAGCCTTCCTTGCCCGGCAGATAGACCAGTTCTTTCAGAATATCCGGATTGGTCTCCAGCCCCTGTGCGTTCAGCATCATGGCCAGCGATGCCGGACCGCACTGGTATTTTTCTTGCGGATAGAAGGGAACACTCTCAAGCAGTGTGGCAGAGCTTGCTGATTCAGCGCTACGGGGCGTGGTATCTGGCCAGTCCGGGGTGGATGCGCACCCTGCCATCAGAACGACGGCCGCCAGAATGACGGCCGTAGTGTGTTCAGGAAACCTGCTCGCTTTCAGCATTACAAATCAGCGAATGCATTTCACGAAGGGGAACAGATCCGTCGCGCAGAGCATATCGGTTATGATGAACACCACCAGGAATAGAACAATGATACCGACAACACCTTCGCCGGTTGGTGCTTCGGCCAGTTGTTGTTCAAACTCGGCCAGTTCCGTCGGGGTCAGATTCTGGATGCGCTCTTCAACCTGGGCTTCACTCACGCCGAGTTCCTGGAGTTTTGCCTTCACTCCCTGGTCGTCAAGCATCTCCAGCAATTGTTGCCTGTCCAGTTCCACCTGTTGCTGCTGGATCAGCTCATCGGTTCCAACCATGCCGGCGTTGGCAGATACAGAGAAGGTGGTGGTAAAAGCGAGCAGCACGGCCATCGCCAGGGAGAACTTTCTTAAGTGCTTTCTGATACCGTTCATGTGAGGCTCCTTTCTCAGTTGTATTCCAGTACAGTAGATAGCGATCTGTACTCATTCAACATACAAAACGTTCACACAGCCGCGCGGGTTCCATGACTATTTGGTCATTGTGCGGGCGTTCAGGTACTCAGCGAAAAGCTTCAGCAAGTGATTGGCGTCAGGCGCAGGACGAACACCCTGCAGCAGGCTCTGGGCGTCCAGGCCTTCGGCAACGATGTCCGGAAATTGGACCTCGAGGTAGGCTTTCATGATTGCATCGGTGAATTCCGGATGAAACTGCACGCCCCAGGCATGTTCGCCAACCCGGAACGCCTGGTGTGGCTCGAAGGCCGAATTGGCCAGCAGTACAGCGCCCGGAGGGAGCTCAATTGCGGATTGCTT
This sequence comes from Marinobacter sp., assembly GCA_029264995.1. Lineage (GTDB taxonomy): Bacteria > Pseudomonadota > Gammaproteobacteria > Pseudomonadales > Oleiphilaceae > Marinobacter. The sequence continues at coordinate 15,701 of JAJUKC010000042.1, forward strand.
GTGGGTCAGGTGGGCGGGAAATTCTGCCGGCAACTGACTGAACAGGGGGTCTGAACTGGCGCTGTCGAGCAATCGCACGGTGTGCGTGCCGGTCTCGCGGCCTTTCGGATGGTAGTCCGCCTTGCCACCCATGGCATGGGCCAGCAACTGGTGGCCATAGCAAACTCCGAGAAGTGGCACGTTGGCCTCGACGGCCTGTTTTATCCAGCGGGCGGTTTCTTCGCTCCAGGGTGCTTTGTCGCTGACCATCGCCGGCGAGCCGGTAATGACGATGCCAGCCCAGTCGTTGGGAGCAGACGTGGGTGGCGTTTGCACGGCATCCAGCACGGTAACGTCAAGATCACCGTCGAGGTTGCGGAGGAACCAGGCGTCGAAATCACCAAACTGATCCCGTATCTGCGGGTAGGTCGAGCCCGTTTTCAGGATAATGACCTTTGGTTTTCCCACGCCTGCTACCTCCGCCAAGTCCGCTATTGTTAATGCTGGTGACCAGCGGTTATTCCTGCGGCAGTTCCGCGTTGTGGAATACGTTCTGTACGTCGTCGAGATCGTTCAGCATGTCGAGGAATTTCTCGAACATGGGGATGTCGTCGCCTTCTACCACAGTGGTGGTTTTTGGCAGGAACTGGATCTCGTCCACATCGAACTCGATGCCTTCAAACGCGGCTTCCAGAGCCTGTTTGGCTTTGGCGTATTCCGTGTTCGGGGTGAATACCGTAATTTTGCCGTCTTCGCTTTCGATGTCGGTAACGTCCACGTCGGCTTCCATCAGGGCTTCCAGCACGGCCTCTTCATCCTGGCCGGCGAATGCAAAGATGGCGCAGTGATCGAACATGTGGGCCACGGCGCCCGGGGTGCCGATCTTGCACTTGGTTTTGGTGAACGCCAGGCGAACATCGCCAAAGGTGCGGTTCGGGTTGTCGGTCAGGCAGTCCACGATGACCATGCAGTTGCCCGGGCCGTAGCCTTCGTAGCGGGCCGGTGCATAGTCTTCGCCTGCACCACCCTTGGCTTTGTCGATGGCTTTTTCAATAACGTGGGTGGGCACCTGGTCTTTTTTGGCCCGCTCGATCAGCCCGCGCAGGGAAAGGTTGGCTTGCGGGTCGATGCCACCAGCCTTGGCGGCCATGTAGATCTCGCGGCCGTACTTGCTGTAAACCTTGGTTTTCGCGGCGGCCGTTTTGGCCATGGATTCTTTGCGGTTTTGGTAGGCTCTGCCCATATTCGCTGCCTCTAGGGTTCAGTGAAAAGGCGGATTTTACTGAACCTGAGCGGATTGCAACAGGCCTGATTTCGCAGCTTTTGCCGGGAGGTGGTTCCGCGTCCCTGCGGAACCGGGTTGTTACACGTATTCCAGCGGCTGGCGGTAGTTGTCCTGGGACACCAGATCGATGCCGCAATCCATATTGCTGACCCAGTTAAGGAAGCGATCAATCATCACCGGGCCTTCAAAGCGCTTGCCATGCTGGGGCACGATCATCGAGACATCCATGTCGCGAACCATGTTGGCCCACAGGCGACAGACCTTCTTGGAAGCAATGTAACGGCGGTGGAAGCCGATCATGTTCGGGATGTGTTTGTCGAAATCTTTCACCGGCTCGTGGTCGTCTTCGCCGCCCATGGAGGCGCCGAGATCACCGGAGAACAGGATTTTTGAGACCGGATCGTAGAACTGCAGATTGCCGACCGAGTGCATGAAATGCGCCGGCAGGCACTGCAGGTAGGTCTCCCCGAATCTCACGTTGGCACCGCCGTCAGGAATGCTGACGATGCGGTCGTAGACGCTGCCGCTGAGTTGGTTGGTGACGTAGCTGGACACCAGGTGCGGCAAGAAGCGCGCCCACAGCTTTGAGGTAACGATTTTTGCCCGGGTGTGAACAATCCAGCGGTCGATGGCGCCGATGATGTCCGGGTCCTGGTGGGACGCGAAGACATAGTCCATATCGCGGATGTTCATGTACTTGGACGCGGCGACGGAGAGTGGGGTGTAGGTCAGGTCTCCGCCGGGGTCGATCAGGGCTTCGTGTTTGCCATCAACAATCAGGAACTGGTTGGACTGCACGCCCTCGCCGGTTACCAGGGAATCGAACATCAGGCACTTGTGGTGTCCGTTGTCGAAGAGAACAATCGGTGCTGCCGCCATCTCGGTCTCCCGCAGAACAGTAAGTGTTCAGCCACAGGCATGCCTGATGGCCGGATATTGCAAACTGCGCGGGAGAGTACAGAATTGATAAATATGAATTATTGCCTCAGGTCAATTATCTGATATTCATCAAGTAACCTTTTGTTGTTGGTTACCGCCACGGCGACTCAGACCATGGTGGGGAGACGGCGAATGCCTCGGCGCAGTCCCTGTTCAAGGGCCACTTTTACGGCCTTGCCGGTAAAGGGCACGACATCTTCAAAGCGAATGGTGTACTGAATACGGGTTCTGCCGTCGCCGGCATCCGAGAACAGAATGCGCCCCATATGATTACGGAGGGGGCTAAGGCTGCTGATAGTGTATTCGATCAGCGAGTCCGGCTCGAAGCCGAGAACCGTTTCTTCAAGCGACAGCGGGCCAATGCCGATCTTCCGTACCGAGCCGATGCCGTTGGGGTCTGCCTGGTCACTGTCCTTGATGCGCTTGACCGGTGCCCCGACCAGTTTGCCGAAGCGGTGGTGGTCGGCAAAAACGGCAAATGCCTTGCGCCGAGGAACATCGAAAGTTTCATCAATTTCAATGGTGTACTGTGCCATGGTGCAGCTCTTGTTGTTAGTGGATGTTCAAGGTTAACCGTTCACCGGGTTCAACAAAAGTCGTAGGCGCGGGTTTTCATCGGTGAGAACTGGTTAAAACAGGCCATCGGTTTGTTGGTTGGTATTCCGGAGGCTGGTGGTTATAATCGGGTCTGCTCAGGATGAGTCAGTTCAACATAATCTTCAGGGATCGAAGTCATGCCCCAGGCAAGCGGATTGCAGTTCACCGCCCGTGTAGGCGAATTCCCCTCGGATCACTTTGTCGTTGTCGGCTTTGCGCTGACCGAACAGCTGTCCGATCTGTTCCATGGCCGGTTGCAACTGGCCAGCACCGACCCGGATGTGGCCGCCGCCGACGTACTGGAACAGCCGGTAGACCTGGTGGTGTGGCAGGACGGCCAGCCACTGCGCCGGTTCACCGGCGTGGTGAACGAATTTATGCGGGGCGACACCGGCCACCGCCGCACCCGCTACGAAGTCGTCATCCAGCCGCCCCTGTGGCGCCTGGGCCTGATGCACAACAGCCGCATCTTCCAGACCCAGACCACCGACGCCATCGTGCGCACCCTGCTCGAAGAGCGGGGCATTGTGGATTCCATCTTCGACTTCAAACGCCCACCGGAGGAACGGGAATACTGCGTCCAGCACCGGGAAACCGACCTGCAGTTCCTGGAACGCCTGGCCACCGAAGAAGGCTGGCACTACCGCTACCAGCACGGCAGCGTGGATGGCGAAGAACAACCGGCACTGATTCTTGCCGACCACCATGGCGACGCCCCGAAGCTGGAGCCGGTTACCTGCAACACTAGAGCCGGCGGCAGCACCCAAAAAGCCTGCGTGTTCAGCTTTGCCTATGAAGAGCGCGTGCGTGCGTCCTCCGTGGCGATGAAGGACTACACCTTCAAGAACCCGGCCTATGCCCTGATGCACGAACACAGTGCAGGAAGCCCGAGCCACCGGGAAGATTATCAGCACTACGACTACCCCGGCCGCTACAAAGCCGACGCCAGTGGCCAGCCCTTCACCCAGTCGAAGCTGGACGCCCTGAGAAACGACGCCGCCCTTGGCAAAGGCAAAAGCAACCGGGCCGACTTTACCGCCGGCGCCAAAGTGACCCTGCAGGACCACGACAGCCAGACCCTGAATCGGGAGTGGCTGCTCACCGCCATCACCCACACCGGCAAACA
>JAJUKC010000001.1 GCA_029264995.1 Marinobacter sp.
ACAGCCATGGTCGGCTTCATGCCGTGATAGTCAAAACCGATCAATGCCACGTGGCGAATCGGCTTGCCATCTGTAATGGTCTGTTCGGGAGCGCCGCTGATGGGAAGATCCAGGCCTTTTTTGATCTTGATCATTAGCCTCATCCAATCATCAGAAACTATTCTGTGGATTTGTAACGCCCGGCCCCTGCGGCCCTGGTTTCCTGTCCGGATTACGCCAAACGGCTGCACCTTGAGGTTCAAATGTCAGAGCAGTTGCTGCTATTTGCCATTTGACGCAGGAAAAGATGAGAAACGGGGTGCCAGACATACCCAAAATCGCGCCAATTATAGAGATTAAGGAAACCTATTTCCACCGGTAACAAGAGTGCTTTTTACCCTGGAAGCAACAAAAAACCCCGGTAACTGGCGCTACCGGGGTTTTCTTTCGACCAATGACCGAAATCGAATTACGACTTTAGTCGCGAGTACGCTTCGGGAAGATCGGGTAAGTTACACCGGCCATCTGGTTCACACAACGCACTACCTGAGCACTGTAGCCAAACTCATTGTCATACCACACGTACAGGATCAAACGCTTACCACTGGCAATAGTAGCCTGAGCATCAACAATCCCCGCGTGACGCGAACCCACAAAATCGGTAGAAACCACTTCCGGAGAGTTTACGAAATCAATCTGCTTCTGAAGCTCAGAATGAAGCGCCATATCGCGCAGGTAATCGTTAACCTTCTGCGCATCCACTTCAGTCTTCAGATTAAGATTCAGAATCGCCATCGACACGTTCGGTGTCGGCACCCGGATAGCATTACCGCTCAGCTTGCCTTTCAGCTCTGGCAGAGCTTTGGCAACGGCCTTGGCTGCGCCGGTTTCTGTAATAACCATGTTCAACGGGGCACTGCGGCCACGACGACTGCCCTTGTGGTAGTTGTCGATCAGGTTCTGATCGTTGGTGTAGGAGTGCACGGTTTCAACGTGACCATCCTCAATACCGTATTCGTCGTTGATGGCCTTCAGTACCGGCGTGATGGCGTTGGTGGTACAGGAAGCGGCAGACAGGATCTTGTCTTCGTCGGTGATCCAGTCGTTGTTGATGCCATAAACGATGTTCTTGATATCACCCTTGCCCGGCGCAGTCAGAATCACCCGGCTGACGCCCTTGGATTTCAGGTGCAGGCCCAGGCCAGCTTCATCACGCCACTTACCGGTGTTGTCGACCACGATGGCATTGTTGATGCCGTATTCGGTGTAGTCCACCTTGTCCGGACCATCGGAGTAGATCACCTTGATAAAGTTGCCGTTGGCGATCAGTGCAGAATTCTCGGCATCAACAGTGATGGTGCCATCGAACGGACCATGCACGGAGTCACGGCGCAGCAGGCTGGCGCGCTTTTCCAGATCGTTGTCAGCACCGCCCTGGCGAACAACAATAGCACGCAAGCGCAGGTTGTTACCGCCACCGGCCTTCTCAACCAGAATTCGCGCCAGCAGCCGGCCGATTCGGCCAAAGCCGTAAAGCACCACGTCTTTGGTCTCTTCCTGAGCGTCCTTGGCGGCCTCTTCGGCATACTTGCCAACCACCGGGCCGATTTCCTTCTTCAGGAACTCGGTGAGGTCACCGCCTTCTGCCTTGAATTTAACGGCCAGCTTGCCGATATCCACGTGAGCGCGGCCAAGCTCCAGCTTGTCCATCGCTTCGAGAATGGGCAGCGTATCGTGAACAGACAGCTCGCTGTCCTCAACCTGACGCACAAAACGATGGGCGCGGATGATATCGATAACAGACTGGTTAATGATCGCACGGCCGTATACGGACGTAACAACGTTGTTTTTACGGTACAGGCGGCCGATCAGCGGGATCATCGCTTCTGCGGTGGACTCCCGGTCAGTCCAGTTGGACAGGTGCTGGTTGATCTGTTCGTGACTCACGGTTGGAACCTCGTATAGCACTGGAAATAATTTGGGGCGCACATTATCCAACTTAAAAAGCCGTACGGCAAATAGCCGTTTGTCTGCCCCGACCATGACACTGTCACAACCGGGCGATAGAATAGCGCCGCCCCGGTAAATGATGCATATATTCAGGAGAACGCTTGCCCCATGTCCAAAGGCCAGGCCCACGCCCCGCTTATCGCCCCCGCTGCCCCTGAAAAGGCTGCCGACCACAGGAAATGGGGGCAACTGAACGGCTGTGCAGACGCCTTGGCCATCTGCGAGAGCGCCCGCGCCCACAAAGGTCTGACACTGGTCATCACCCAAAGCACCAGCGAAGCCATACAGCTGGAGCAATCCATCCGTTTTTTCCTGGGACTGCCCACGGACGAAGACGGTGCCACCGTTACCTCCGACGGCATTGAGCTTTTATCCCTGCCGGACTGGGAAACGCTGCCCTACGATCTTTTTTCGCCACACCAGGATATTACCTCGCGGCGGATTCGCTCCCTGCACCGGTTACCCACCACACGCCACGGTATTCTGGTGGTACCGGCCCGAACCCTGATGCACCGGCTGGCACCCCCGAGCTATCTGCAGGGCAACACCTTGCTGCTGGAAGTGGGCCAGACCCTGGATATCGACAGCTGGCGAATGCAACTGGAGGCCGCCGGCTATCATCATACCGACAATGTGTATGAACACGGCGAGTATGCGGTACGGGGGGCTATCCTCGACATTTACCCCATGGGTTCCAACCTGCCCTACCGCATTGATCTGTTCGATGACGAAATAGAGACCCTCCGGACCTTTGACCCGGAAACCCAGAGATCCATCGATAAAACCGAACGCATCGAACTTCTGCCAGCCAACGAATTTCCCTGGCACAAGGAAGCCCGCTCAGGCTTTCGCAATCGCTGGTTTGAATATTTCCCCAATGCCGACAAAGACGCGCCGGTTTACCAGGATGTTACCCACGGCATCACACCGCCTGGCATTGAGTACTATCTTCCACTGTTTTTCGATGAAACCGCCACGCTATTTGATTATCTGCCGGCCAGCACCCTGGTATTCACTGCCAACGGTCTGAATGATGCCGTCAATGCCTTTGATGCCGAAACCCGGGCCCGCTACGAAGACCGCCGTCACGATCGCCTGCGCCCTATTCTGCCCCCCGCCGAGCTGTTTCTGCAGCCGGATGAAGTGTTCGGGCAACTCAAACACTACCCGCGCATTACCTGCAGCAGTCAGCCCGAAGACGGTGCGGGCGCCAGCAACTGCGGTACCGAATCTCTCCCGGATGTCGCCATGGACGGGCGCGCAGCTGATCCGGCCGGGCGCCTCAAACGGTTCATCCAGGAGTTCCACGGGCGCATCCTGATCTGTGCCGAATCGTCCGGGCGCCGGGAGGCGCTGATCGACAACCTGGCCGATCACAAGCTCAAGCTGGCGACCGTGCAGAGCTGGTCGGAATTCCTCGAAAACGAGAGCACCACTCTGGCCATCACCATTGCCCCACTGGAACAGGGCATGGTGTTGCCCGGCCAGAATCTGGCCCTGATTACCGAAACGGCGTTGTTTGGCGAGCGGGTGCTGCAGCGTCGCCGGCGCCAGAAACCAACCGAAACCGACGATGCCGGCTACCGGGACCTGTCTGAACTGAGAATTGGCGCACCGGTCGTGCATATCGACCATGGCGTGGGGCGCTACAAGGGACTGGAGACACTCACCGCCGGCGGCCAATCCGACGAATTCCTGACCCTGGAATACGCCGGCGGCTCCAAACTCTATGTACCGGTGTCCAGCCTGCACCTGATTTCCCGTTACGCCGGCACCGATGAGGAACACGCACCGCTCCACAAGCTCGGAACAGAACGCTGGAGCAACGCCAAGCAAAAAGCGCTGGAGAAGATACGTGACACTGCCGCAGAACTCCTAGACGTTTACGCTCGCCGGGAGGCCCGCAAAGGCTTCAAGTTTGAAGACCCTAAAGAAGCCTACCGGGCTTTTGCTGCCGGTTTTCCGTTTGAGGAAACTCCGGACCAGCAGGCAGCTATCGATGCAGTATTCGAGGATATGACCAGCGAACGCCCCATGGATCGCCTGGTGTGCGGTGATGTAGGCTTTGGCAAAACCGAAGTAGCCATGCGCGCAGCCTTTCTTGCCACCTGGTCTGGCAAACAGGTGGCCGTTCTGGTACCCACTACCCTTCTCGCCCAGCAACATTATGAATCTTTCCGGGACAGATTCTCAGATACTCCAGTATCTGTAGAACTGTTGAGCCGTTTCCGTAGTAGCAGCCAGACCAGCAAGGCCATTACGGCAATCGAAGAAGGGAAAGTCGATATTGTTATTGGCACCCACAAACTACTGCAGGGCGACATTCAATTCAGAAATCTGGGGCTGGTAATAATCGACGAAGAACACCGGTTCGGCGTTCAGCAGAAGGAAAAACTGAAATCCCTGCGGGCCGAAGTCGATATGCTGACCCTCACCGCCACGCCGATTCCCAGAACCCTGAACATGGCCATGGGCCACCTGCGCGACCTGTCCATTATCGCCACTCCCCCGGCCCGCCGGCTGTCGGTGAAAACGTTTGTGCGCCAGCGCGACGACGCCATGGTGAAAGAAGCCATTCTGCGGGAGATTCTGCGGGGCGGTCAGGTTTACTTCCTGCACAACGATGTCGCCACCATCGAGAAAACCGCCGAGGATCTGCGCAAACTGATTCCCGAGGCCCGGGTGGGTGTGGCACACGGCCAGATGCGCGAGCGCCAGCTGGAACAGATCATGTCGGACTTCTACCACAAGCGCTTCAACGTCCTGGTGTGCACCACCATTGTGGAAACCGGCATCGACATTCCCAGCGCTAATACCATCATCATCGAACGGGCCGACAAGTTCGGCCTGGCGCAGCTGCACCAGCTGCGTGGCCGCGTAGGCCGGTCTCACCACCAGGCGTACGCCTATCTGCTGACGCCACCGCCGAAGGCCATTTCCGCCGACGCCAGGAAGCGGCTGGATGCCATTTCCGAATCCCAGGACCTGGGCGCAGGCTTCATGCTTGCCACCCACGACCTGGAAATCCGGGGGGCCGGCGAGCTGCTGGGCGAGGAGCAGAGTGGTCAAATCGAGAGCATAGGCTTTACCCTTTATATGCAACTGCTGGACGAAGCCGTTAAAGCCATTCGCGACGGCCGCACGCCCAACGCCGAATTGCCCCTTAGCCACGGCACCGAGATGAACCTGCGCATTCCGGCCCTGATTCCGGACGACTACCTGCCGGATGTCCACAACCGCCTGATGCTGTACAAGCGCATTGCCAGCGTGAAGGATCGTGAGGCATTAAAAGAACTTCAGGTTGAAATGATTGACCGCTTCGGATTATTACCGGCTCCGGCCAAGAACCTCATGCGCCAGGCACAGCTGCGCTTGCAGGCAGAAGCCTTGGGCATCGTGAAAGTGGATGCCGGCAAGGAGTGGGTGCGGCTTGAATTCGGGGCAACAACACCGGTCGACCCTCTCGAACTGGTTAAAAAAGTGCAATCCGCTCCGGATCGATACCGGCTCGAAGGCGCCAACAGCTTTCGCTTCCGGCTGAATGATGACTCAACCGATGGTAAACTCGACGCCATCGCAGCGATGCTCGAAGAACTGGCGCCCGACAAGGCTCCGGCAAAGGCGTCGTGACCAAAAGGATTCAGGTGGAGTAACGCCCTTGCAAGCTCACATTTTATGCTCACGGCAAACCCTGGCCAGTGCAGCACTGGTCGCCTCCGTTGCATTCACACCGGCAACCCTGTGGGCCCAGGGCGCTTCAGGCAATGTCCCGAACGACTACTACCGGGCAGAGCTGGTGATTTTACAGCGTCTGGTGGACCCGGCCGGCATTGAAGAGCAGATGGCGAACAAGTCGGTGGAACCTGTCGAAGCGACCGGCAAAACCCTTTGGGTGGAGCAGGAATCCGGGGAGCGGGTAACCGAACTCAACCTGGTACCCCGCAACCAACTGCACCTGGGAGAGGCGGCCAACCGGCTCGAGCGAAGCGGTAACTACCGGGTATTGGCGAGTGCCGGCTGGTATGAAGCCTTTCCGCCCGACTACGAGGGCGAACCTCTGCGTGTCGCAATCGGTGACTGGCTGGCCGAGTCCGGCCAGCGAGCGGTGGAAGGCCAGATCACCATTGACCGCCAGCGCTACCTGCACGTCAATGTGCAGCTTAACCACTGGGCCGTCAGCGACGATCCCGAGGCTGTGCCAGCAGAGCCTGAAACACCGCCTCAGACCGAAGCGGTTGCAGAATTTTCCGATCAGGACTCGGGCAATACACTTGATAGCGAAACCGGTGGTTCAGCATCAGAAGGCACCGGTACCGCTTACCAACTTCGTCCGGCACCGGTAGAGCTGGTGACCTGGATTCGTGAAACGCGGCGGATGCGCAGTGAGGAAATCCACTTCATCGACTCCCCCACCGTCGGCGTCCTGGTTTTCTTCAAGAAGATCGAGGGGTAAGCGCAAGCTGCCCCAGACTTGCCATGGAACGCTCCAGAATCTGACGAACGCCGGACATGCCCTGGGCAATCGCTTCTTCAATCTCGGCCATGGTAATAATGTGGTCGGTTTTACCCGCAGCCCAGTTCACCACCAGCCCGAGGCTGACGTACCGCAAGCCCAGCTCTGCCGCCAGCACCGCCTCGGGCATACCGGTCATGCCAACAATGTCACAGCCATCCCGCTCCATCCTGCGGATTTCCGCCGCCGTCTCCAGCCTTGGCCCCTGAGTCGCCCCGTAGACGCCAAACCCGGAAAATGACAGCGCCGCCGCCCGGGCAGAGTCAATCAACACCTGTCGGGCATCCTGATCGTAGGGCCAGGTGAAATCGATGTGGGTGACCTCGTCCAGCTCGCCCTCGAAGAAGGTGCTGGATCGCCCCCAGGTGTAGTCAATCAACTGATCGGGAATGACAATGTGGGCCGGCCCCATGTTGGGGTGTATTCCACCAACCGCATTGACACCCACCAGCACCCGGGCGCCGGCATCGTGCAGCGCCTGGATGTTGGCCCGGTAATTGACCTGATGGGGCGGAATCCGGTGCGGGTTACCATGGCGCGCCAGAAAGATAACAGGCTGATCACCCAGCTGCCCCCGCACCAGCACGGAGGAAGGCTCGCCCCACGCGGTGGTGACCGTCTCCTCTCCGGTGATCTGGAGGTTGCTCAGGCTGGTCAGCCCCGTACCACCGATAATGCCTACCGGCACATTGTTATTCGTTCCTGTCATTCCCCGTCTCCGGATTCTGAATCGGCTTCACCGTAACCGCCATCATGATCGATATTTTTTCCGGATTTTCCGGAATCAGCATCCTTGTCCGAGGACTTGTCGTTTGAGTCCTCACGCTTTGAGGAATCGCGCCCGTCTACCCGCACCCCATCCGGCAGATGCAGCGTGCGCGTCGGGAAGGCCACCTCGGCACCATGGTTTTCGATGATGTCACTGATTTTCAGTAACACATCTTCCTTCACCTCATGGAAACGCACCCACTGGGTGGTTTTGGTAAAGGTGTACACCATGATATCCAGTGACGATGAATTGAATGCCAGAAAATTAACAATCAAGGTCTCGTTGGCATCAATCTCTTCATGATTCTTCAGCATCTCCCGGATTTCGTCCACGATGGTTTTCATGGAATGCACATCGGCATAGCGAATGCCGATGGTCTCGTAGATCCGGCGATTGGTCATCCGGGACGGGTTCTCCACCGCGATGGTGGTAAACGCCGCGTTGGGGACATAAAGCGGGCGCTTGTCGAACGTGCGAATGGTGGTCAGTCGCCATCCGATGTGCTCTACCGTGCCTTCTATGTTGCGATCCGGGGAACGCACCCAGTCACCCACTTTGAAAGGGCGGTCCAGGTGAATAATGAAGCCGCCAAAGAAGTTTGCCAGCAGGTCTTTGGCAGCAAAACCAACGGCGATACCACCCACACCACCAAAGGCCAGCACCCCGGAAATACTGAACCCCAATGTTTGCAGGGCCGTAAGCACGGCGGTAATGATAACCACCGCCCGCGACAACTTGCTGATGGCATTGACCGTGGTGTAATCCATCGGTTTGCGCATCTTGATGGGCGAAGTCAGGATGTTTTCAAATTGCTTGATCAGCCGGATAAATACCCAGACCACCACCCAGACAAAACCAATCTGCAGCAAGGTGCCATTGGCAGTAAATATCTCAGCCTCTGAGAAATGATGAGCAACCTCCGCCGCCCAGTACACCCCCTGCAGCCAGACAAACGCCACCAGTGGCCGGCGTGCCGCGTGCAGTATGGCGTCGTCCCAGAGGTTGCTGGTAGAAGTAAACTTTTTCTCCAGTGCAGCAATAACGTGGCTGACTATATACGCGACCGCCGCCGTGCCCAGCACCAGCAGGAAAATCAGCACACCGGCCCGCCAACCCTCAGACAGCAACCCGAACTGCTCTATCCAGCCATTCAGTACACCTAAAACTTCGCCAATCATCCTGTCCCTCTGAATTATACGGATTAATAGATACTGACCGGAGTCCCCGCTGGAACCCGGTCAAAAAGCTCAACAATATCGGTATTGCGCATCCGGATGCAGCCATGGGATCTGGCAACTCCCATAGGTTCACTGTCCGGCGTACCGTGGATATAGATAAAACGACGAAAAGTGTCTACCCCCGGCCCACGGTTTCGCCCCCATTCACAGCCACAAAGCCAGAGTATACGGGTAAGAATCCAGTCGCGCCCCGGGTTCGCTGCCGCCAGACTCTGGCTGTATATCTCGCCAGTGGGGCGGCGCCCACGATACACCGTATTTAATGGCTGCCCCGCCCCGATTCGGGCGCGGACAAAATGCTCGCCAACAGGGGTACAGCCACTGCCGTCGGCCTGGCCGGGGCCATTCAGGCCGGTGGATACCGGGTAGCGGGCAATGATATCACCCGATTGAGTAGCCAGTGTCAGGAACTGATTGGCGATATCAATGGACAGGGTAACCCCGGGGGGCTTGTTATCGGGCATTGGTAACGACTTCCCTCCGGCTGCAAACCAGAGGGAAGACTACCCGAGGCGGGGGAGTTCAGGCAACCGAAACGCCTGAATTGGTAGGCGGCACCAGCATTTTGTCTGGAGCCTTCATGCCTGCGGCCAGGAACGGCACCAGGCGCGCGGCAATTTCCTGCACCGTGGTTTCAACGCCCAGCTTGTTTTCCAGAATATCAATCAGGGCATCACTGCTGGACATGGTGAAGGCCGTCGCCCCCAACATGAACTGGATGCGCCAGTAGCGATCGACCGAGGACAACTCGGGCGTGGCCTCTTTGAGCAAGCGCATGAAACGACCAAATGGCTCACTGTATTCCTGTTCGAGGAATTTACGCAGGTGGCCCTGAGACTGGGTATAGGCAAGACCGAGCAAGCGCATGAAGATGGATATGCCTTTCTCATTGCGTTGAGGCATACGCACGGCGCTTTCAGTGAGCGCCCAGAGGGTCTGGTTCAGCGTGGGCGGCTGGCCATCACAACGCTCTTCGAGTTCATCAAAGGCGGTTTCCAGGGTGGCCGAAAACGGCGTCAGGAACCGAGCGAACACGGCGTGGATCAGGGCATTCTTAGACCCAAAGTGATAATTGACAGCGGCCAGATTTACCTTAGCCTTACTGGTAATCATTCGAAGCGATGTTTCCGAGAACCCACGCTCGGCAAACAGCTCTTCGGCAGCGTCAAGAATGCGGTCAACGGTATCAGACTGCGCCATTTTGTTGTCAGAGCCTCTAGCAAACGTCTGTTTGAAACATACGTTTGAAGGCCTGTCATGTCAAGCTCGGTCTTCAGGAACCGCCGCCACTGCCTGCCAACCCCGGTCTATCGCGTCCTGATTGCCGTCGAAAAACGCTTGCTGGACTTTGCCATAAGCTTTCTCAGCTTCCAGCAGATAGATAAGATACAGCCGAACATGTTCCCGCCGGGTAAGATAGCGCGGCAACACCCGTTGCTCAGACAGTCTGAGCAATTCGCTGAAACGGGTATGGCGCAGTGCCGGGTTGTACTCTGCCATCCGCGCGCACTGCCAGATCAGCCCTTCCTTGCCCTCGAGGTGAGCCGCATGTTTGCGGGCATCCCGGAGCATGCGCTGCCGCCGTATGATCAAATCCATATAGGAGGGCCTGGACGTGTAGATCCGACGGATGAACGGCACACCAAGCAACAGAATAATCACGAAGGCACCAAAGCCGCCACCGGCCACCCAGGCCGGCACAAAACCGGTCAAACCACTGAGGAAAAACGTCGCAGCCAAAAGGGCACTGAAGATCCACAGGTCCCGGCTACGCCGCGCAGCTGCCATCTGATAGTTATCCGGCCAGTCCGACATAGCCAGCAAGTTGAAGTCCATCAGCAGAACCCGGTCACACTGCCTTAGCATAAGACGCAGCTTGCGCTGTCGCGACTCCGCCAGCGCCTGCTCGATGTCCGGGGTCTCCGGCCCGGTCTCGGCAGTCCGATCCTGCGATTCCTGCGCCCCGGGCTGCTCGCTGCCAGATTCAGCGTTCGGGCCCTGGTCATCGTCAGCCTGCAGAGCAGCGGTTCTTTGCGCGGCATTGAGGGCAGATTCCGGTGTCGCCGGCACCGGATCAGCGGCCCGGCCGGGGCGAAGCACCGCGCCGGAAGCATTGGCCGAATCGGTCTTGTCTACTGCTGTATTTTCCGCCATTGAGGTCACTGTTCTTCGGGTTCTTTAGCCAAGTATCGACCTTTACGAACAATTCTTGAATGTCGGCTTTGCCGGCATACCCGGTTTGCGGGTTTCTTGGCAATACCGGCAGGCACCGGTATGCTTGCGCCAATCAACGGGTTTCAGGAGAGCATGTATGTTTACCGGTATCGTTCAGGGTATTGCACGGGTCGAAAACGTGATCGCGGCACCGGGCCTGAACACCTTCGTGATCGAGTTCCCGGAGGAGCGGGTTCAGGGCGTGACCATCGGGGCCTCGGTTGCCATCAACGGCACCTGCCTGACGGTCACCCGCCAGGAAGGCCCTCGGCTGTATTTCGACGCCATGCAGGAAACCCTGCGCCTGACCACCCTGGGCGACTTGAAATCCGGCGATGAAATCAACTTCGAGCGCGCCGCCCGTATCGGCGATGAGATCGGAGGCCATCTGCTCAGCGGCCACATCCACACCACCGCAACCATCGTCGATATCCTGCGGCCGGAGAACAACGTCACCCTCTGGTTCGAACTACCGGAAACCTGGGCGAAGTACATCTTCCCCAAGGGCTACATTGCCATCAATGGCGCCAGCCTGACCATTGGCGAGGTGGAAGGTAACCGCTTCAACGTCCACCTGATTCCGGAGACCCTGCGTGCCACCACGTTCGGGAAGGCCACCAAGGGGCAAAAGGTCAACATTGAGGTTGATAGCCAGACCCAGACCATCGTGGATACCCTCGCGCGCCTCGGCTACGATCGCCCGGCAACGGCTTGAGACTCAGGCCGCGCCATTCCAGGCTTCGAACACCACAAACTTCGGGCTCGCGGCTCTCTGCTCAATGCCACTGAAGTACTGCTTCAGGGAACGGTGATAGCCCAGGTGACGATTACCCACCATCAATAGACGACCGCCCGGCGCCAGATGCCGGGCGGCATCCCTGAACAGCCTGAGGGCGATGTGATCTCCCACAACGCCCCCTTCATGGAATGGCGGATTGAGCAGAATGAGCTGATAGTCAGGCAGCTCATCGGCAATGCCATCCTGATGCCACAAGCGTACACACTCGCGGCCCTCGAACCGGCCTAGATTATGCTCGACACTGACAATGGCCTGGCTGGATACGTCACTGAAATGCACTTCGGCACCCGGCTTCCCAGCAAGCGCAGACAAACCGAGCACACCGTTTCCACACGCCAGATCCAGAATCCGACCATCCCGCGCCACTCGATTAACGGCCGGAGGAAGCAGGGGTAACAGCTCCCGAGTGCCAATATCCAGCTTTTCTCTGGCAAATACCGCAGGCAGCGCCTCTACCGGCCCGGGCAACCCCTCTACCCGGTAACCGCGCCACTGATCCTGCCATCCCGACAACGAAGCCGGGCCACCACAACATACCACCACCCTCGCCTTTTTGCGGGCAGGCAGCACCTGTTCAGTAACCACGGCGCTGGCGAATACATCAACACTGCGATCCGGCAGATGCTTGATCATGCCGCCAGCCAATATTCGACCGTCTTCCGCCAGCGCGTTATTGAGCCACCTTAACAACCAGCCCAGATAGCCCGCCTGGCGGGGAATACGGAGTAGCACCAGATCAAATGGCCCAGTGGGCGGCTGGCGCCAGTTCAAAACAGCAGGGCTCTCAGGCAACCCCGGATTGAGCGCGGCGTTCGCCAGCAGTGAATGCGCGAGCGTAGCGCTGTCGGCAACCGTCTGCGGCTGATACTCGGCCAGCCCCAGGGTCAGCGCACCAAACTGGTCGTCCACCACCAGCACGCGCTGGCCGTCTGCCAGATAAGGCTCGGCAGCCGCCAGCAACAACTCGTCGGCAGCGTCCCAGGCACGCAGCCCAGCCGTTCCGCCAGGCCGGGTAAGGCGGAGTTCTCCGGCAGGTGTCTGAAGTCTGGCAGTTGTCATTTTGGGCTTCCGTTTACAGCTTTCGGGAAAATCGACACTTTTAGGCTGTTTATTCTAGAAATTAAACCTAAGTTAGGGGTGTTCACGCCGAACACCCTTTCCGGTCATGCCCCAGCCCTGACCCGGCTGGACGGCCGCATTTTTCCGGACAAGATCTTTTGCCCCTTACCCCAGGGGCTTTTTTCTGCCTGTCTTTCAGCCCGCCTTTTCCGGAACGCCCGGTAAACGGTAAACCGCCGATCCTGCGCGAGCTTCTCAACCGGGCCGATGTATTGTTGAATCAGGGCTTCGTAGGGAAGAAAACTGTTGGCCACCAGCCTCAACTCACCACCATGCGTGAGATGCGCGGCCACCTGGGCCAGAAACTGCTCGGTCATGGAGGTATCGGTTTTGACACCGGTGTGGAAGGGCGGGTTACTAACCACCGCCGGCCAGGTTCCGTGCACGGTGGACAGACCATCGGCGGCAAAGATCTCACCGCTCGCGCCTGCCTTCTGATAGCTTTCCCGGGCGCAGAACACGGCCTGCGCCTGAACATCGGTACCATCCACCCGTATCGGGCCCTTACCTGTTGCCTGATGAAAACCGTGCAGCCAGGATCCGATAACGCCGGCGCCACAGGCGAAATCCAGCACCCGATCAACGCCAAGAGGCGACTCGGCCAAGGTTTCCAGGAGCATCCGGGTGCCATCATCCAGTCGACCCAGGCTGAACACGCCCGGCAGGCCGGCAATGGAGAGAGCCACTCCGGCGCAAGACAGCTCAGCCCAGCTGAGCCAGTCTGTCAGCCGGAATTCAGTCAGGGGCTGGGTATTTGTACCGCACCAGACCTGGCAATGCCGGGCGCTGTCGACCTTTGCCACATCCCCGGCAACGGCGGAAAACTGCTTTATGGCACCGGCAATACCTTCCTTCTTCTCGCCGATAACCACCAGTGACGCGCCCGGTTTGCCGAGGTAACGGGCCAACGCCAGGCGGAGCTCACATTCAGCCCGCGCTTTAGGCAAAAACACCACCACGGTGTCGCAAGAGCCCCGCTGCTGCTGATCCGGCTCATAACCAAAACAGCCTGCCCAGTCAGCATCCTGACACAGGGTTTGCCAAAGACCAGCGTGCTCGGTCATCGCGATACCGGGAACGGGGCATTGGGGCAATAGCGATGCATCCGAGACGCCTAACAGCGCCGGCCGTCCATTTAACAGATGCGCGTTGCGGAGGAGAACTTCATGGGTATTGGGCAGTGCAGACATGGGTAGCGGACCATTGCCAGAATCATGAGCCGCGTATGCTAACCGGAAAAAAGCCCCGAGTCTGCCCTGTGGCATCAGTCGGGGCTGTCCTATCGGGTTCGGCCGCTGGGGCCACCCGGAAAAAGCCGGATGTTATTTGTAACGTGCGACTGTCCCCACACGCAGGGCATCTTCAGGTGACATCCCCCAGTCTTCCGGGGTGCGTGCTTCGCTGCGCTTGGCGTCGGCTCTTGCGCTGTCCATGGCAGAACTTTCGTTTCTGCGAGTTCCCAGTGCCTGCAGGGCTTTCTGCATCAGTTCTTTCATGGTTTACCTCCCTTACTGCTTACAGTTGCCACTGTAACAGACGCGGAAGGTCACTACTGTGATGACGCCACGGGTCAGGAAGTGACGAGCATCGCGATTTTTTGACAGATTTTGACATTCTTTGCGTTATATTTTTTGACGCCCGGAACGAACCGGCCGTTCGATCAGCTCATCCAGGCTGGACTGACGAATCCTTTCCCGGTCGGCCTCGCTGGCGATCGACAGCCCCATATCCCTCAACAGACCGTCGGCCACATCATAAACGAAACCGTGCACGGTCAGTGGCTGCCCACGACGCCAGGCTTCCTGAACAATGTTGTTCTGGCACACATGCCCCACCTGCTCCACCACGTTCAGCTCACACAGGCGGTCAACCCGGTCCTGCACGTTTGGAATAGCGTCCAGTACAGACTGGTGCCGGTCACGCACGTCCTGAACATGGCGCAGCCAGTTTGAGATCAGACCAAAGCCCTCGTTCAGCAATGCCGCGCGCACGCCACCACAACCGTAATGCCCCACTACCAATACGTGTTTGACCTTCAACACTTCAATGGCGAACTGGAGCACCGACAGGCAGTTGAAATCCGTGTGCACAACCACGTTGGCCACGTTTCTGTGCACGAAAAGTTCACCCGGGAGCAGGTCCACAATCTGGTTCGCAGGTACCCGACTGTCGGCACAGCCGATCCACAGGTACTCCGGTGCCTGCTGGTTCGAGAGCCGGTCAAAGAACTTCGGGTCCACCGACTTGATGCCATTGGCCCAGGCCCGGTTCTTGTCCAGTAGATGCTTCAGTGGTGCCATTATCTTGTTGCTCCTGCCATTGATTCCCGCTGCGGGATTGAACGGGAATCAACGGCATAACGCAATAGTCAGTTGGTCGTTACATCTTCCGGGCTCTGATGCATGGTGCTCTGCGCCAGATCCAGAAGCTCCCTCAGCGCGACCGAGAACATGGCGTATTCCGGCTCTCTCACCCCCTTTAGTTCCGCCAGCATGGTGTTCCAGCGATCAATCATGTGTTGATTGCGCTGCTCCCAGGCGTTCACACTGTCGGTGACTTTATCCGGGCTTTCAGCGGTTTTCAGCACACCGGTGGTCAGGGCCCGTTGCTGCCAGTCCAGATCCTCACGGAAGCTTTCCCGCGCCAGGGCCTGCCAATGGGAACTTGGCGTCAACGCTGCGATGGCATTAGCGAACCAGGTCAGGTCGAGACGGTCACCCAGATCGTAGTACAGGTTGGCCACCGTTTTCAGCGGCATGCCTGTGGCTTCCTGCGCCTCGATAATGCTAAGGGAAGAATACAGATAGCCTGTACCTGCCAGTACTGAGGCCAACTCCTTCGGCAAGCCGGCAGCCACCAGCTCGTCATTGCGTTTTTCCCAGTTGGCACGGGCCTGGTCGCCCAGATATTCCGGCAGGCCGGAGGTAATGGCCCAGACACTGTCGGCAAACCGTTCCATGTGGCTCTGGATGTTAAGCTCGGCCCGGCGGTTGCGAAGCAGCCAGCGCACAGCCCGACGCATCAGGCGCATCAGATCCTGCATCAGCTCCATCTGCAGATCCGCAGAGATGTGGAAATCCAGGGCTTCGATCTTGTCCCACCAGCTGTCGATACGGAACACATCCCGGGCAATAATCCAGGCCAGGGCAATGGACGCCGCGTCAGCCCCGGTGGACTGGTTCAGGCGCTCCACAAAGGTAATGCCCATGTGGTTGACCATGTCGTTGGCGATCTGGGTTGCGATGATCTCCCGCCGCAGCTGGTGCTCACCCAGCTCCTTCGAGAAACGCTTGGTCAGATCCCGCGGGAAGACCTTGTACATCTCGCCCGCCAGCAGGGGGTTGTCCGGCAGATTGCTGTCGATCAGCACCTGCTTCAGGTCTCCTTTGACATAGGAGATCAGCACCGACAGCTCCGGCCTCGTCAGCCCTTTCTTGGCCAGCTTGCGCTCAGACAGGGTTTCGTCATCCGGCAGGAATTCCAGCGCCCGGTTGAGCTTGCCTTCGCTCTCGAAGGTATTCATCAGCCGACGATACTCTTCCAGCCGGGTGGCGGCATCCTCGCTGGCAATACTGATGGCCTGGGTCTGACGGTAATTGTTTTTCAACACCAGCGAGGCGACATCATCTGTCATTTCCTCCAGCATGATGTTGCGCTGCTTGCCAGTCAGATCGCCCATGGCCACCGCCCGGTTGAGCAGAATCTTCATGTTCACTTCATGGTCAGAGCAGTCCACCCCGCCCGAGTTGTCAATGAAGTCGGTATTCAGGCGCCCCCCCTTCAGGGCGTATTCAATCCGCCCCATCTGGGTGAAGCCGAGGTTACCGCCCTCGCCTACAACCTTGCAGCGCAGCTCCGCACCATTGATCCGCAGACCATCGTTGGCCTTGTCGCCCACGTCGGAATGGCTTTCACCGCTGCCCTTCACGTAAGTGCCGATACCACCAATCCAGAGCAGGTCCACTTCTGCCTTGAGGATGTGACTGATCAGCATGTTGGGCGGAACGCGATCTGCCTTGATGCCCAGCAGTTTCTTCATTTCCGGGCTGACCGGAATAGACTTGGCATTCCGGCTGAATACGCCACCGCCCTTGGAAATCAGCTTGGTGTCGTAATCGGTCCAGGCAGAACGCGGCAGTTCAAACAGGCGCTTGCGCTCCTTGTAGCTGCGTTCGGCGTCCGGGGTCGGGTCAATGAAGATGTGGATGTGGTTGAACGCGGCCACCAGCCGGGTCTTTTCCGAGCACAGCAGGCCATTGCCAAACACATCGCCCCCCATATCACCGATGCCGATCGCAGTGAACTCATCCACGGCCGGATTGATGCCCATCTCACGGAAGTGCCGCTCTACAGAAACCCAGGCGCCCCGGGCAGTAATGCCCATTTTTTTGTGGTCGTAACCGTTACTGCCACCGGAGGCGAAGGCATCGCCCATCCAGAAACCGTATTCCGCGGCCAGGCCATTGGCGATATCGGAGAAGGTGGCCGTGCCTTTGTCAGCCGCCACCACGAGATAGTGGTCGTCTTCATCATGGCGGATCACCCGCTCCGGCGGCTGGATGCCGGAATCCACCAGATTGTCAGTGATGTCCAGCAAGCCCCGAATGAACGTCTTGTAGGCCGCAATACCCTCAGCCTGGAATGCCTCCCGGTCGGACGGATCGGGCAGACGTTTGGCAACAAAGCCACCCTTGGCGCCCACCGGCACAATCACCGCGTTCTTCACTTGCTGGGCTTTTACCAGGCCCAGGATCTCCGTGCGGTAGTCCTCGAACCGATCCGACCAGCGCAGCCCCCCACGGGCTACCTTGCCGCCACGCAGGTGAACCCCCTCCACACGGGGGGAATACACAAAAATCTCGAACATGGGCAACGGCAGCGGCATGTCCGGAATCTGCGACGGGTCAAATTTTACACTGATGTAGGGCTTGGGCTGACCCTCGCCATCCGGCTGGTAGTAGTTGGTACGCAACGTCGCCTGCATCAGCTCCAGGTATAGCCGCAGCACCCGATCCTCGCTGAGGTTTTCCACCTCATCCAGACCGGCATTGAATTCGATTTCCAGTTTCTGCTGGGCCGCCTCACTTTTGCCCTTGCTCTTGAAGCGCTCAGGGTTGAAGCGAACCTCAAAGTATTCCAGCAGGATCCGTGTCAGGTTGACGTGGTTCACCAACGTGTTGGAAATGAACGTCTGACTATTGGAGAACCGGATCTGGCGCATGTAGCGGGCATAGGTGCGCAGCAACGCGATTTCACGCCAACTCATGTAGGAGGACAACAGCAGGCGGTTAAAGGCATCATTTTCCGCTTCACCGTGCCAGACCCGACGGAACAACTCCTCGAAAATCGGGCGGATACGGTGAATATCCACCACATTGCCGGTATGGGACTGCAGGGTGAAATCGTGAATCCACACGGTTTTACCCGTGCGGTCAATCACCTCGAACGGGTGCTCACCAATCACACGGAAGCCGAGATTGTCGAAAATCGGCATCACATCCGACAGCGGCAGCGGCTCATCGGGATAGAACAGTTTGAAATGCAGCGTGTTCTCGTCTTCTTCCAGAGCCCGGTAGAAGCTCATGGCCAGATCATCGTCACGGGCAGAGGCAGTGATGTGCTCCAGGTCGATAGCAGCCCGGCGGGGCGAGAACATATCGGTATAGCTGGCCGGGAAACCACCCGCCCAGACACGATAAAGCTCGTTGCCCTGCTCTTCGCCGTATGCCTCGCTCAGAGCCTCGTAGAGGCCATCACGCCAGGACTGGGCAAGCTCAATGACCTTGTCGCGGATTTCAGCCAGCGGCAACTGGCGGTTTTCCACCTGCGGTACCCGGATGGTGAACTGCACCCGGGCCAGCACCGATTCGGAAAAGTGCGTAACAAACTCAATGTCTTCGGCCTCCAGACAGTCCAGCAGCACCTGCTCCACCTTCAGGCGTAACTCGGTGTTGTAGATATCCCTGGGGAAGAAAGCCAGGCAAGTCACAAATTGGCCGTATACGTCCTCCCGCATGAACAGCTCGATGCGGCGACGCTCCTGGATGTAGAGAATGCTCTTGGCAACGCGCAGCAACTCATCGGTTTCGATCTGGAACAACTCGTCCCGCGGGTAGAGCGTCAGAATCTGTTCCAGCTCCTTGCCGGCGTAGTCCTCAGTCAGGAAACCGGACCGCTTCATCACGCTCTGGAACTTGCGCCGCAACAGCGGAATCTCGTCAGGCCGCTCGTTATAGACCCGAGCGGTGTAAAGACCGAGGAAGCGGCGTTCGCCCACCACTTCGCCCTTGCTGTTGAATTTCTTGACCGCGATGTAGTCCGGATAGGCTGGCCGGTGCACGCGGGACCGCTGCGCCGACTTGGCGAAGATGAAGATGTCATCAGAACGGGTCATTTCATGGCGGGTACGCTGTGGCAGTTCATTCAGCCGGACCCGATCCGGGCGTTCGTTGTTGACCCGCAGGATACCCAGTTCCGAGTTCTCTACCCGGCGCACCACCATGCCCTGTTTGTCCTTGGCAAAGTCGTATTCGTCGTACCCCAGGAATGTGAAGTGATCATCCACCAGCCAGGTCAGAAAAGCCCGGGCTTCTTCCTTACCTTCCTCACTGATCCCCGCCGTGGTTGCATCCAGCTCCTTGACGATCTCGCTGACCTTGCCTTTCACGATCGGGAAATCGCTCACGGCAATGCGCACTTCGTGCAGCACTTTCTGCAGTGTCTGTTCCAGGTCGCGAAGATCTTCCGGAGCACTGTGTCGGTCGATTTCAAGCACGATGAATGCTTCGTAGCTTGCGTCCTTCGACGCCTTTTTGGTGGTGTGCAGTTTCTTAAGCTTTCCGCTGTCGTCCCGCTCCACTCGCAGGATGGAGTGCTGAATGGAATGGGTGCCGATTTCCCGCTGATTGATGGCCATGCGCAGGGAATCAATCAGGAACGGAATATTGGGGTGGAGAATAAAAATAACGCTGTGAGTGGACTGCCAGCCGTCGCTTTCCAGATCCGGGTTGAACACTGAAACAGGGGTTTCATCGGCACTGCGCTTTTGCAGGAACTGCCAGGCTGCCAGAACGGCGCCGTAGGTATCCGAGAAGCGGCGACTGACCAGCTCCTCCAGAGGAATATGGGCGTAATGCTGTCGCGCAAAATCGGCGATCTTCTTCGCCTCGGTTTTTGCAATCTTTTCTGAGAACGCATCGGCCAACTGCTCAAAAAACTGATCCTTGCTGGCGATTGTCAGCGCATTCATATCCAACCTCTGGTTTGTGTGAAAGAAACGTAATCAGGGTATCGTCACATAAGCATAGTCAAACCCTTGATTTTTGCCGGCCAGACGCCAAAACTGCGGCAACTACCTACGCAGGATTTCAAAAACCAAGAGCAGTCAATTTCATGTCGTTACAGCAAACGTTCGGTGATCTCAGAGCACAACTGGCCAAGCGCATTATTGGCCAGGACAAACTGGTCGACCGGCTACTGATTGCCCTTCTGGCCGATGGCCATCTTCTGGTTGAGGGCGCGCCGGGGCTGGCCAAAACCACCGCGGTGAAAGCACTTGCCGACCATCTGGAGGGCGACTTTCATCGCATTCAGTTCACTCCGGATCTGCTGCCGTCCGATGTCACCGGCAGCGAAATCTACCGCGCTGAAACCGGCACTTTTGAATTCCAGCGCGGCCCCATATTCCATAACCTGGTGCTGGCCGATGAAATCAACCGCGCACCGGCGAAAGTCCAGTCGGCCCTGCTCGAAGCCATGGGCGAACGCCAGATCAGCGTTGGCATGAGAACCTTTCCCCTGCCCAAACTGTTCATGGTGATGGCCACCCAGAATCCGATTGAACAGGAAGGCACCTACCCGCTGCCGGAAGCCCAGCTTGATCGCTTCCTCATGCATGTGGTGATCGACTATCCCTCTGCCGATGCTGAGCGTGAGATTCTGCACCTTGCGCGCAGTGACTACCGTCAGGGAATCCCGAACGTAGACATTCGTCTAACCCAGGAACAGGTGATGGCCGCCCGGCAGGCGGTCTCGGATATTTACATGGCGGAACCTGTCGAGCAGTACCTGCTGGCGCTGATTCTGGCCACCCGCGATGCCGCAGCCCTGGATCCTGAACTGGCGCGCTGGACCGCCTTCGGCGCCAGCCCCCGCGGCACTATCGCCCTGGACCGTTGCGCCCGGGCGCTGGCGTGGCTCGATGGCCGGGATTACGTAACACCGGACGATGTCCAGACCATGGCTTACGATGTACTGCGCCACCGGATTCTGTTGACCTTTGAGGCCGAGGCCGAAGGCATGACCGCCGATTCCGTGCTGCAGCGGCTGATCGACCGGGTTCCGGTTGCCGCCTGAGGTGTTGCTGACAGGAGACCATAACAACGTCATGGCAGATTCCAGCCCAGCCACGTTCATTACCCTGCCGGAGCTGGTGCGCCTGCAGGCAGATGCACGAGCTCTGAAGCTGCCGTCGGTAAAACCGGTCCGGTCTCGCCAGGCCGGGCTACGCCAGTCCCGACAGAAAGGGCGCGGGATGACGTTTTCTGAAGTGCGACAGTACCAGCCCGGTGACGACATTCGCAGCATAGACTGGCGGGTAACAGCCAGGCGCCAGGCACCGCACACCAAGCTGTATGAGGAAGAGCGGGAGCGGCCTGTATTGTTGATTGTGGATCTCGGGCCGACCCTGTTCTTTGCCAGTGCCGGCGCCTACAAACAGGTCCGAAGTGCCCAGGTTGCGGCTCTGCTGGCCTGGCTGGCACTCTGGGCGGGTGACCAGGTGGGCGGTCTGGTGTTCAATGACCGGGATCTGGCCGTACTCCGGCCCGCCCGGCGCCGAAAGTCCGTCCTGCGCCTGCTGGATCATCTGGCCAACCACCAGCATCAGGGCAAAACACCGCCAACCCCCGCAACGAACGCCAGCCATGGGCTGGATACGGCACTGGCAGAAGCCCGCCGGGTCACACACACTGGTTCCCGCGTGTTTATCATCAGTGACTTCATGAATATCACCGAGCAGACCACCACCCTGCTGGGCGCCATGAGCCGGCACAACTCGGTCAGCGCCATACGGATTCAGGATCCGCTGGAAAAGGCCCTGCCTTCATCCGGCCGGTTTGCCGTTGCTGGCCCGGACGGCCCGATCTGGTTCGACGCTTCAAACCCTCGCTTCCAGCAGGCCTGGCAACAAAAGATCGAGACCCATGAGCAACGTCTGGCAGACTGCCTTCGGGCATCCGGCGTGTTTTCCGCAACTCTGTCGACGGTCGAGGATCCGGCCACGGCCCTGCGCCTGCTGCTGGGCCCGGGAGGTCGCATCGGATGAACCCTCAGGATCCCCTGGCACAACTTCGTGATATCCAGTTGCCAGCTACCGGTGGTTGGTGGCCGCCGGCTCCAGGCTGGTGGCTGCTGGCGATACTGGTTATTGTCGGCGCACTGGCACTTGCCTGGCTGTGGCACCGTCAGCGTCAGAAGCACCGCTGGAAACGCAGCGCCCGGACCGAACTGCAACAGCTTGAAAGCAAGGCCCGGCCGACGCCGGAATGGTTCGCAGCGCTCAATGCCCTGCTCAAACGTGCGGCACGACAGAGCCATCCGGAAAAGCATCCCGAGGCCATGACCGGGCAGCAATGGATCAACTTCCTCCTGGAAACCGCGCCGAAAGACCGCATCGCCTCCCGGCCCGTGGTCGAGGCCATGGTTAAAAGCACCTGGCAACCCCGGCCCCTCGCGCAGACTGAACAGGCAATGGCGTTCGCCAGAACCTGGCTGGAGGCCCAGTCATGATCAGTCTGGCTTACCCGTGGGTGCTGTTACTGGCATTACTGCCGCTGCTGCTTGCCAACCGCAAGCAGCAGAGCGAACCGGTGGATGCCCCGGTCATTCCGGTCGGGCACTGGTTGTCCGGGATGCCGGGCGTAAGCCCCCGGGGGCGCTCAACGCCGCTCTGGCGCCAGCTGTTGTTATTGCTGGGCTGGCTGTGCCTGGTGGTGGCCCTGGCCCGCCCCCAGCATGTAGGGGAGGAGATCCAGATGCCGGTGACCGGCCGGGATCTGATGCTGGTGGTCGATATTTCTCCCAGCATGGACGAACAGGACATGGTGCTTCAGGGCCGCAGTATCAACCGCTTGCAGGCGGTGAAACGGGTGCTGGATGACTTCATTGACCAGCGCGAAGGCGACCGGCTGGGGCTCATTCTGTTCGGCACCGAACCCTACGTTCAGGCGCCACTGACCTTCGACCGGGAAACGGTACGGACCCTGCTGTTCGAGGCGGGCCTGGGTATGGCAGGCCGGGCCACCGCCATCGGGGACGCCATCGGGTTATCGGTGAAACGTCTGCGCGAACGCCCCCAGGAACAGCGAGTGGTGATCCTGCTGACAGACGGCGCCAATACCGCCGGCCAGGTCAGCCCGGACAAGGCCACGGAAATTGCCCAGGCCGCTGGCGTGCGGCTTTACACCATCGGCATCGGCGCCGATACGATGATCCAGCGCGGGCTACTGGGTTCAAGGCGGGTCAATCCTTCAAGGGATCTGGATGAAGAACTGCTCACGCGAATGGCAGAACAGACCGGTGGCCGGTATTTCCGGGCCCGAAGCCTGCCAGAGCTGGAAATGATCTACGACAGCATCAATCAGCTCGAACCGATAGAACAGGATGGCCAGTTCTACCGGCCGGTGACAGAACTCTACGCCTGGCCTGCCGGCATGGCCGCCGGCCTCTGGCTGCTACTGATTGCCGTGCGACTGGCATCCAACCGTTATCAGCAAAACACCGCCACGGAGGCTGGCCATGGCTGACTTCCATTTTCTGCGCCCCTTGTGGTTAATGCTATTACTGGCGGTTCCGGTCCTGTTTCTGGCCCGACATCAACTTCGCCAGGGTGAGACCGGATGGGCCCGATACATCCCCGCTCACCTGTTACAGCCCTTGATTCGTTCCCGGGCCAACGAGAGCACTGGCACCACCCGCTCACCCCTGTTGCCCCTGAGTCTGGCGTTGGTTTTGCTGGCGATCGCCCTCGCCGGGCCAAGCTGGCGACAGGCGCCCACACCCCTGAAACAGACCCAGGACAGCCTGGTCATTCTGCTGGATCTGTCCCTGTCGATGCTGGCCACCGACGTAGAACCGGACAGGCTGACCCTGGCCAAGCGCAAGGTTCGTGACATTCTCGACCAGCGCAAAGGCGGTTTGACTGCCCTGGTGGTCTACTCCGGCGACGCCCACACGGTAACGCCACTCACTGGTGACACCCGCACCATTGAGGCCATGCTCAGTGTGCTGGACCCCACCATCATGCCTGCCCAGGGCAACCGCGCCGATCTGGCGGTCCGCCAGGCGGTCGACCTGCTGGATCAGGGCGCACCGGGCCAGGGTCGCATCCTGCTGATCTCCGAGGCGGTGCCGGAACGGCAACACAGTGCAATCCGCCAGCAGCTGGCAGATACCCCCTACCCTCTGAACACTTTGGTAGTGGGTACCCGTGAAGGCGGCCCCATCCCTCTGGCAAAGCGTGGATTCATTCGGGACAACGGCAGAATTGTCATCAGCCGTGCCGAGCCGGACACCATGGCGCAGCTGGCCAGCAACAACGGCGGAACCAGTCACGAACTGACTCTGGATGACCGTGATATTCGCGCCCTGGCGCTGGAGCCATCGCAAACCGATGAATGGCAGAGTGAACAGGATGGCATGACCGTTAATCGCTGGCAGGATGACGGTTACTGGCTGCTCTGGCTGGCCCTGCCGTTACTGATTCTGGGCTGGCGCCGGGGAGCCTTTGCCATTCTCGCCTTTGCACTGATTCCGCTGGCAGGCGCACCGCGCCCGGTTCAGGCCCTGGACTGGGGCAGCCTGTGGCAGCGCGAAGACCAGCGTGGCCCGGACCTCATTCAGCAGGATCCGGCCAGGGCGGCCACCATTCTGGAGCAGCCGGGTTGGCGCGGCTCAGCACTCTATCGTGATGGCCAGTACAGCGACGCCGCGGAAGCCTTTGCCAATCAACCCGGTGCCGTTGGTGACTACAACCGGGGCAACGCCCTGGCCCGGGCCGGCCAACTGGAAGAAGCCATAGACGCCTATCAACAGGCACTGGAACAACAGCCGGATTTCGAAGATGCGCGCTTCAACCAGCAACTAGTAGAGCAACTCCTGAACCAGCAACAGAAGTCCCAGGGCGAGGGAGAAGGCGACAACAACCAGGAAAGCAACGATCAGAATCCCGGACAGCAGAATGGCTCCGGAGGCCAGGGCAATGACAGCCAGGACAGCGCCGGACAGGATTCCGCAAACAACAATGGCGAGAATCAGAATCCCCGCCCTGGAGAGCAACAGCAGCCCTCCGAGAACGGCGAAAATTCACAGGATAACGCCGGAGAGCCACAACCGGAGGATGGCACACAGGAGCAGCAGGCAAATGCCCAGGCAGACCCGGATGGGCCTTCCGGAGAGGGGCAGAATCCTGCCAGTGCGCCGGCCGAAATATCAGAACAACCTCTGAGCCAGGGCCAGGAACAGTGGCTGCGCCGCATACCGGATAACCCCGGCGGATTGCTGCAGCGCAAGTTCCTGCAACAGCACCAACAACGACAGACAACACCCGATGAGGGCGACACACCATGGTAACGCGCGTTCTCTCCCTTGCCGCGACACTCCTGCTACTGCTCCTGTCCGCCGCCAGCCATGCTGCCGACAGACTGCTGGTGGAACCGGACCGAACCCAGCTCTACGAAGGTGAGGTACTGACCCTGACCGTTAAGGGCTCCATGAAAATCGACATCAATCTGAGCAATTTGTTCAGCTTCGATCTGTCACAGTTGCCTTCGCCAGATATCGAAAAGGTGGAGCCGGATTTCGAAATTCTGGCCCGCAACCAGCGCTACAGCGTGCAAACCGTCAACAACGAGATGGTAGGCGAGATTACCTGGACCTATCAGCTCGCCCCTGCACGCACCGGGACACTGACGATTCCCGAACTGACGTTCAAGGATTCCGTTTCCGACCCGGTCGACATCGAGGTTATTTCCGGCACCCCGCCGGATCAACCGGCGGCCAGCCGTGACAGCTTTATCGAGCTGTCCGCAGACAAGGCGGAAGTGTACGTTCAGGAACAGCTGGTACTGACCATACAGTTGTTCTTCTCCGGCAACCTGATCCGGGGAGAGCTGTCGGAGCCTAAGCACCCGGACGCCATCATCGAGTCACTGGGCAAACAGCGTGAGTTTACCCGCTATCGCGACGGAATCCGGTATCGGGTGGTTGAGCGGCGTTACGCCATCTTTCCCCAAACACCAGGCACTCTCAGCCTGGAGCCTATCCGGTTTGAGGGCCAGGCCAGGGATGCCTCGGGCCAGTTGCGCTTCCTTCGTGACCGGCAGCAACTCTATGACGTTCCGGTCAAACCCGTACCTGCCGGATATCCGGACAATCAGCCCTGGTTACCAGCACGAAGTCTGACCCTGAGCGACGAAGGCCTGCCCTCTACCCAGGAACTCGCCGTCGGCAGCAATCTCAGCCGGAAAGTGACCCTACAGGCGCGGGGATTGCCCGCTGAGGCCTTGCCGCCGATCGCCCAAGAGGTACCGGATGCCATCCGCAGCTACCCGGAACAGCCCCTGCGCAATACCGAAACCACTCCGGAGGGGCTTCGCGCCACGCTGCAACAGGTGACCGCCCTGGTGCCTGTCCAGGCAGGTGAAACCACCCTGCCCGCGGTTCGTATACCCTGGTGGAACACCGAGACCGACCAGCTGGAGGAGGCCGTGTTGCCGGAGCGTCGTTTCCGGATAACCGGCGACCATGCCACCGCCGCACCGCCCGCGCAGACAACGGGCGATTCAACGGCGCCCACGGATTCACCGGTAACCCCGGATACAGCCCCTGGTTCGGAAACCTCCGGCAACACTTTCTGGCTCTGGGGTACGGTTCTGTTTGCGGCGCTTTGGCTGCTGACCCTTGCGCTCTGGTGGCGGGCTCGCCAAACCCCAGCGTCCGGCCACAATGAGGCGGAAGATGACAGCATCAAGAACGAACGTCAGGCGTTTGAAGCACTACTGGCGGCTGTCAGACGAGGCTCCGGGGAGACGTCAACGCTGTTGCTGCGCTGGGCCCGGCTCCGTTTCCCACAGCACTCGTTTGATTCCGTTTCAGATCTGTTCAAGCTGACGGAGGACAGCTCGCTGAAAATTGCCTTTGATCGTTTTCAGGCGGGACTGTATTCGGGCCAGCACCGTACCCACGTTGAGAATGCGAGACAGCAACTGCAACGGGAGCTGGAAAGCCTGCGCCGGAACACCGGTCAGGGCAACGAAGCGCCATCGCCAGACCTGCCGCCACTGTATCCCGCCTCCCTCTCGCGCTGATTCCGGTCCAGAAAAAAGCCCGTCGAGGTGACGGGCTTTTCAAATTCAGTTGGTCAATTCCTGGTTAATCACCAATTCAACAGGTGGTTCCGCTTCCGCCGGGGGCAGCACCTCTGCCTCAACCCGGCCCTCCCAGTCACCGGGCTGCGGATTAACACTTCCGGAGCGACTCAAGCGGGCGACCACCACCACATCTTCCTGGCCAGAAATCGCAGATTCAGGGGACATGGCATAACGATCATCCAGGCGGATCTCTGCCGGCAGATCACCGGCCGTCATTCTGGCAACCGCAACCGGCGCACCGCCCGCCGCAGACGCCGGCCGGGCAAAGATGAACAACACGGTATTGTCAGCCACTTGCTGGCGCAAACCTTCGTCCAGCGATACCCGTAAAGATACGCCCGGACCAGCAGCCTGCTGAGGCTCGGATGCAACCTGGCCCGGCGGGGTTTCACCCAGGCGCTTGTAGGCCTCCTCGATACCGCCACGGATGGCCCCGATCTGCGGATGGTCCGGTGCCACCTCGGTAATACGCTGCCAGTATTCAATGGCTTCCCGGTAGTTTTGCTGGCCGAAGGCATTGATGCCCATCAGCCCCAGTGCATTGACCTCGTCCGGGTTCAGGGCCCGGGCAGCCGCAATGGCATCGATCACCGCCGGGGTCATCTCGCCTTCACTGGCAAAATAGTTGGCCTGGGCAGCCAGCCCCAGGGCCACCGCGCTGGCGTTTCGGTCCTCAGATACCACATCGGCCAGACGGCGATAGGCTTCGGCCGCTTGCTCATAGCGCTCAAGACGCATGTAGGTCTGCCCCAGCATTGCCCAGCCATCGGCGTTGTCCGGACTTTCCTCAAGCCGCTGGCGCAGCTGGTCCGCCAGTTCCGCCATACGGGCCGTCTGATCCCCCTGAGCGGCATCCATCTCCTGCATCGCAAGGAACTGTTCCACCTGATCCATGGAACCCCATTCCGCATAGCCGAAATAGGTGCCTACCGGCAATGCCAGGATCGCCAACAAGGCGACAACCATGGCGCTACGCCGCCCGGGTACTCGTCGCTGGGTAACCGGCTCCTCCGGTACATCATCGAGCATGGCGCCCGCCAGCTCTTCCTTCAGCTGCTTGTAGCTTTCGTCATCCAGTATGCCGGCCTCGTGCTCGTTCTCCAGCTCTTTGAGCCGGGTGCGGTAGGCCAGAAGATTCTGATTACGCAGATCCGCCTCCAGGCGGGCCCGGGGTTTATGGAAAAAGACTGGATAAAGCACAAAGGCCAGGGCCACCAGAATGAGTACGGTCCCGGCAATCCAGAAGGTATCGGTCATGGAAATATCGTCACGTCTCGAAATGAATGGGAGTTATCGGCGATCAGCCTTGTCACTTTGACTGGCCAGAATTTGCTCTGCCCGGGCGCGGTCTTCCGCACTCAGGGGCGGTTCGTCTTCACGTCTGCGGGCACGCCACACCACACCGGCCACAATCAGAAAACCGCCAATGGTGGCAATCGCCGGAAAGGCCCAGAGCAGGATGGTGCGGTTATCCACCGGTGGCTTGTACTGAACAAACTCGCCAAAACGATCCACCAGGGCACCGACGATCTGATCGTTGGAGGCACCGTCCTGCATCATACGGTAGACCTCATCCCGCATATCCTTGGAAATGGGCGCATTGGAATCGGCGATGTTCTGGTTCTGACACTTGGGGCAGCGCAATTCAGAGATCAGTTGCTGATAACGCTGTTCTTCAGCCCGGGTATCAAAGTCATAGACTTCTGACACCTCGGCAATTGCCGGCCCCGAGAGCATCATCAATACGGCTAAGAAAGCAGGCAACAAACGCATCAGCTGCTCCCCCTGGCCTGGGCAATAACGGGCAGCAGCACTTCATCCCAGACTTTCTGATTCACTACACCTACGTGGCGATAGCGCACCACACCATCCGCGTCGATAACAAAGGTTTCCGGGGCGCCGTAAACGCCCAGGTCAAAACCCAGGGTTCCCTTGGGGTCAAAGATGATCGTCTCATAGGGGTTGCCCAGCCGGTTCAGGAAGCGGAAAGCATTTTCCCGCTGATCCTTGTAGTTCAAACCCACAATGCGAACGCCCTGTTCCCGGGCCAGATACATCAGGTATTCGTGTTCGTCCCAGCAGGAGGGGCACCACTCGGCCCACACGTTCAGCAGGGACACCTCACCCTGGAACACGGAAGGATCCAGCTTAACATCCGGATTATCCAGAGATTCCAGGCTGAATTCCGGAACAGGCTTGCCAACCAGTACGGATTCCAGTTTGGTGGGGTCCTTGCCCAGGCCGGCAAACAAGAACACCCCCACACCGACGGCAATCAGCAGCGGCAGAAACAGCAACACCCGCTTCATGTGGACGCCTCCGCCACTTTACCCGGCACTGCCGGCTCGCCGCTTTTCACCGCTTCCTCGTCGCGCACACGGACGCGGTAGCGCTTGTCAGCAATCGCCAGGAAACCACCGATGGCCATCACCAGGGAACCGAGCCACAACCAGCGCACCAGCGGTTTGTATTGCAGGCGGATAGCCCAGGCATCGTCACTTATACGCTCGCCGATGGCCACAAATACATCCCGGAACAGGCCGGCATCAATGTCCGCTTCGGTCATCACACTCATGCCGACCGGATATTGCCGCTTTTCCGGATGGAGGTCGGTCACGAGTTCCCCATCCAGGTAAACATTGAAGCTGCCGTACTGGGCGGTAAAGTTGGGGCCGCGACGCTCACCGATGTCTGTGAAGACAATCTCATAATCCCCCACCATGGCGCGGTCACCCGGTTGCATGCGCACATCACGCTCGACCCCGTAGTTGGAAACTACCGTCGCGCCGGCCATTACCATGGCAAGCCCCAGATGCCCGAGAACCATGCCCCAGTAACTGCGGGACTGGCGCTTCAGGCCATGCCAGCGCCCTTTGCGGGATGCGGATTTATCCCAAAGGTCCCAGGCGGTGGCCACAGTCACCCACATGGCGGCAAACACCCCCAGGAAAGCCCATGGCGCAAACCCACCGTAACCGATCATCACCGCGGCACTGGCAACCAGACTGATCGCCAGCGGCCACAGCAGTTTACGGGCCAGCCAGCCGCCGTCGGTTTTCTTCCAGCGCGAGAAAATCCCGGCGCCCAGCAGCAGGCCGGTGGCCACCGCGAGCGGGCTGAAGGTGGTATTGAAGAACGGTTCACCAATGGACAGCTTGCCCAGATCCAGATAATCCAGCACCAGCGGGTAAAGTGTGCCGATGGCTACCAGCATCGTGGCAGATACCAGCAAGACATTGTTCAGGAGCAGAAAGATTTCCCGGGACAGGGAACCATAACGGGAGCGGACATGCACCACTGGTGCCCGGAAGGCATACAGCGTCAGGCTGGCGAGAATGGTGATGCCCAGCAGGGCCAGCAGGAAACTGCCCCGCTCCGGATCTGATGCGAAGGCATGGACGGAGGTGAGCACACCGGAACGCACCAGGAAGGCACCCAGCAGACTCAGTGCAAAAGTGACAATAGCCAGCAACACCGTCCAGCTTTTGAAGACCCCTCGTTTTTCCGTTACCGCCAGCGAGTGCATCAAGGCGGTACCCGAGAGCCAGGGCAACAGGGAAGCGTTCTCAACCGGGTCCCAGAACCACCAGCCACCCCAGCCAAGCTCGTAGTAGGCCCACCAGCTGCCCAGGGCAATACCCAGGGTCAGGAAGGACCAGGCAACCGTGGTCCAGGGGCGCGACCAGCGAGCCCAGGCCGCATCCAGCCGGCCATTGATCAGGGCGGCAATGGCAAAGGCGAAGGCCACCGAAAAACCAACATACCCCATATAAAGCATGGGCGGGTGCATGATCAGGCCGATGTCCTGCAACAGCGGATTCAGATCCTGCCCATCTGCCGGTACGTTCGGCAACAGACGGTCAAAGGGGTTGGAGGTCAGGATGATGAACAGAAGGAAGCCAACGGAGACCATACCCAGAACCGACAACACCTGGGAGACCATCACCGAAGGCAGTTTACGGCTGAAGATGGCAACGGCCAGCGTCCAGCCTATGAGCATCAGTATCCACAAGAGCAACGAGCCCTCATGCCCGCCCCAGACCGCGCTGAACTTGTAGTACCAGGGCAACATGCTGTTGCTGTTATTAGCCACATAAGCCACCGAGAAGTCATCCACCAGAAAGGCGTGGGTCAGGATCGCAAACGCCAGGGCGGTGAACACAAACATGCCGGACGCCAGTGGCCGGGCAAATGCCTGCAGGCTGTCACGCCCGGTCAGAGCGCCCGCAAGCGGCACCACGGAAAGAAGTACTGCCAGCAGCAACGAGAGAATCAGTGCAAGCTGTCCGAGTTCCGGATACATCGGGTTTCTCCAACGTCAGAAATGAATTGAGCGCTCAGTACGCCGTGGTTTCCGCGGCTTTTTCCACATCCGCAGACTTGTACTGCCCCTTGGAAGAGCGCTCCAGCGCCTCGGCCACTTCCGGTGGCATATAGTTCTCATCGTGCTTGGCCAGTACCTGATCAGCCACAAACACGCCGTGTTCATTCAGCCGCCCCATGGCGACCACGCCCTGCCCTTCGGCGAACAGATCAGGCAGTATGCCCTCGTACTGTACCGGCACCGACGCCGCATAGTCGGTCACCCGGAAGTTCACCTTCAGGCTGTCGGTATCCCTTGCCACACTGCCCTCTTCAACCATGCCACCGGCGCGGATGCGGACGTCAACCGGCGCGTTACCCGCTGCAATTTCCGTAGGATCGTAAAACAGGTTGATATTCTGCCGGAGGGCAAAGGTGGTCAGGCCTACCGCAATGGCAATACCGGCCACCAGAAAGAGCACAATCGTCAGTCGTTTTTTTCGGATCGGATGCATGGATTACCTGCTGTTTATT
Source organism: Marinobacter sp. (assembly GCA_029264995.1). Classification (GTDB taxonomy): domain Bacteria; phylum Pseudomonadota; class Gammaproteobacteria; order Pseudomonadales; family Oleiphilaceae; genus Marinobacter. The sequence continues at coordinate 31,907 of JAJUKC010000001.1, forward strand.
CCTGGGAAACTTCGACACGGGCGAACGTAGCGGCCTGTTTCGGCCGGGCACTGGTGCTGTTTTCCTGCTGCTGGTAGCGGCGTTTGCAGCTGGCCATAACCGCCTGATGGTGCCGGGACGACCAGACCATCAGGCCCACCAGCAGAACGGCGAACACGGCATAACAGGCCCAGACATAGGGACCATGGCCTTCCATTGCGATAAATGCTGAAAAAGAATCAAACGCCATCGGTCAGCCTCTCCCCGCCATCACCAGCTCTCTCACCCAGCGGGTTTTTTGCTCCCGCATGACAATTTCGGTTTTCATGCGCAGACACGCCAGCCAGCCAAACAACAGGTATAACCCGAGCACCGAAAGCAGCAGCGGAACCCACATCTCAACGGGCATAGAGGGCTTTTCGGTGAGTTTGAACGTGGCCGGCTGGTGCAGTGTATTCCACCACTCCACGGAGTATTTGATAATCGGGATATTTACCACCCCCACCAGCACCAGCACCGCTACCGCCCTGGCAGCGGATTTTTCGTCATTGATGGCCCGGTCCAGGGCGATGGCACCGCCATAGAGGAACAGCAGAATAAGCATGGAAGTCAGCCGGGCATCCCACACCCACCAGGTTCCCCAGGTAGGCTTACCCCAGACAGCGCCGGTGAATAGCGACAGGAAGGTAAACACCAGGCCAACCGGCGCCACGGTTTTCACGAAGACATCCGCCAATTTCATGCGCCAGACCAGCGTAACCACGGCGGCGGACGCCATCATGATGTAAATGGATTGGGCGAGAAAGGCAGTGGGAACGTGGATAAAAATGATGCGATAGCTGTTGCCCTGCAGATAGTCCTTGGGAGCAAACGCCAGGCCCCAGACCAGGCCGGCAAGGAGCAGAATGATACCGATCGCCAGCAACCACGGCATAAACCGGGTTGCAATCCCGAAGAACCATTTGGGAGAACCCAGTTTGTGAAAGAATTGCCACATCAGTTGGTCACCATCTTCACTGTTATCGTTTGGTTGGTTACCGGCCCCAAAGAACCGATCAGCTGTTCGAAAGACTGATTCTCAGGGCCGCTGCCGAGGCGAAAGGCGACAGGGTTACCGCCAGAACCAGAAACGCGCCCATCAGAGCCAGGTATCCGCCAACCGGCGCGCCTTCAGCTGCCGCCGCTACCGTGCCGGTACCAAAAATCAGCACGGGAATGTACAGCGGAATGATCAGCAGTGACAAGAGCACGCCTGCCGAGCGCAATCCCAGGGTCAAAGCGGCGCCAATAGCTCCGATCATGCTCAGTACCGGGGTGCCAATCAGGAGCGTTAGACACAGAATTGCAATAGAGTTCCCGTCCAGGTGCACCATAACGCCTAAAACCGGCGCTAACAGCACCAGTGGCAGACCTGTCAACACCCAGTGTGCGGCTGTTTTGGCCAGCACCAGCAGGAACAGAGGCTGAGGCTGCAGTACCAGCTGCTCCAGGGTCCCATCGTCAAAATCGTGACGAAACAGATGGTCCAGCGACAGCAACACCGACAGCAAAGCCGCTACCCAAAGGATACCGGCTCCGGACTGTTTCAGAAATGCCACTTCCGGGCTGACTCCCAGGGGAAAAAGGGTTACTACCATGATGAAAAACAGCAACGGGTTCAGCAGATCCTGCCGCTGCCGGAAAGCCACCCGGACATCCCTGGCAAATACTGCCGCCATGGCGGCTATCGGGCCAACCGATTCAGACACCGGCTTCAGTGCCGGCCGCCGATCAGCATTCATGCACACCTCCGGCGCCCAGAGTGATGCGTTTCATACCCGGCAACTGGAGTTCATGGTGGGTTGTTACCAGCACCGCACCACCTTCCGCGGCGCGTTGCTGTAGCAGAGACTCAATGGCACGGACACCGTCTGCATCAATCGCGGTAAAGACTTCGTCCAGCAGCCAGAGCGGTTCGTCGGCAATCAGCAGCCTGGCCAGCGCCACACGACGTTGCTGCCCGGCGGACAGATTCCGGCATGGTACGTTTTCAAATCCTGCCAGCCCGGTACCTGCCAGTGCCTGAACCAGCACCTCGTCGCTCACCTCCCGACGACCGGCCATCAGCGCTTTCAGGTTCTCGACCGGGGTAAGCAATGGTTTGATGCCGGGCCGATGGCCAATGTAAAGGGTGTTACGAAGAAAAGACTCGCGTTGCCGGGCCCTGGGCTCGCCGCACCACAGTAATTGACCCGACCATGCGTCGTTCAGGCCAGCAAGAATTCGAAGTAATGTTGTTTTGCCGGTACCGTTGGGGCCCTCGACACGGGTAACCGTACCGGGCAGTATGGAAAAGGACAGATTCTGGAACAACAGGCGCTCGTCCCGTTCACACTCAAGATCTATCGCCTGTAGTAACGGCTCGGACATCAGGGCTCCGTTTCAGAGCGATGGATGCGCAGCAGGCATCAGGTGCATGTAATGAAGGACACACAGGTGCCAACATGAAATCAGGGCAATCACTGCCAGCGCGACGTATTATAACGAAAGCGCCAGCATATTACTCTTGCCCGACATCAAATCGACACTAATGAAACTGAACGGCGGACAACCACCCATCCCCCCGAAACAGCCCGCGCCGGAGCAGACCACCCGGAGCCCGGGCAAGGCTAACCCGGGCACCAGCACGGAGCCCGGCGCTGCGCTCTCGGCCAGACAACAACTGGCCCAGTTGCAGCTTGCAGATCGGGAGACAGCATTGGCCAAAGTGGCCGACATCCTGCGACAGAAAGGCGGCGGCCATGAGCTGTTGCTGGAACTGCGCGGACAATCCCTGAAAGTATCGGCAGGCAACCGGCCACCGGATCTGTCCGTGGGCGATCTGATCAAGGTCATGCGTGCCGGTAACGAATTGCAGCTGATGGGCAAGCTGGCGCCGGGCCAGGAGAGCGCAGTCGCCCGGGCTCTCGCGCAGCGACTGCCCTGGCAACAGAACCTTCAGGGTGGTCTGTCACAACTGTTCACCGCCCTGAGCCAGGGCCTGAAATTGCCGCCCCAACCCGGGCAATTGCCATCCGCCACCAGTGCACAGCCTCTGCCAGCGCGCGCGCAACAGGCCCTGCAAAATCTGTTCAATCAGTTACCCAAGGCAGACGCTCTGACTCCGGGCGCCGGCAAGGCCGAGTCCATGGCCACGCAGGTACGGCAGTGGTTGTCTGAAAGCGGCCTGTTTTCCGAGGCTCGATTGTTACAGGCCGGCCCTTCCGCCGCCAGCCAGCCGGATCTTAAACTGGTACTGGCAAAGGTGGTGTCGGCTCTGCTCGCCAGCCAGAACCAGGGGCCAGAGCAATTCAACCGGCTGCCCCCCCTGGCCAGCCAGGATTTGCTGCAGGCACCATTGCAGTTTCCAAGAGCACCAGCGCCGACCGCCTCTCAGAACACGGGGGAGCCAGCCACGGTCGGGCAGACCCTGCGCCTGCTTGCCGGCATGCTGAACCGGATTACGGTAAACCAGCTGCACAGCCAGACGTTGAATGCCCGGGCCGGCGGCGAACCTGGCGTGCCCGTTAACACTCTGCTGATTGAGCTGCCATGGTTAACGCCGCAACAGGAACCCCGAACGGCACAATTGCGACTGGAACAGTACTCACAGGAGAAAGACGGCAGCAAACGGCCGGAACGAACCAGCGCCAGTGAGTGGCGACTGTCCCTGTCGATGGATCTGGATGAGGCGGGCCCGCTGCATTTCGATGTCACTTTCCGGCCTCCGTCCGTGAGCGCTCTGGTCTGGGCGGAAAACCAGACCACCCTGAGAACCGTGCATCGCGAGCTGCCACTGCTGCGACAAAGCCTGAACGACCTCGGGCTGGAAATCACCGACCTGGACTGTCGCAGGGGCAGCCCTCAGCAGATGCAAACCCGGCTGGAACATCGACTGGTGGATACCAAGGCATGACCAACACATCACAGGACAACATCCCGGCCGCTGTCGCCCTCAAGTACGACGGTGAACGTGCACCGGTTATCTCCGCAACCGGCACCTGGGAGCTGGCCGAGGAGATTATCCGGATTGCCCGCGACAACAATGTGCCGTTGTACGAGAATGCCGAGCTTGCCGGCATTCTGGCGCGTCTGTCGTTGAATGAAGAGATTCCGGAAGAGTTGTACCGGGTAATCGCGGAGATTCTGGCGTTTGCTTTCCACATCCGGGGCCGGACACCCGGAGATGCCCGGCCGGAGGAAAATAACCCATCAATGGATCAGGGAGCGTAGCGCCCAGGCCTGCTGCCAATGCTCACCTTTGCGCGGCGCAACGGCGGTAGACAGGGCCGCTTCAGAAACCACGCCAAGATCAATCAGAATCTGTTCGGAGTTACGGTTGAAATCTACCCAGCCCAGGGTTCTGACCCGCTCCAGCTTGTCGCCTTTACGCTGGAACATGGCGACACTGGGCACCGGCCCCGCCCCTCCAGGCATACCAGATTCCCGCCCTCGCGCAGGTTCGGCAAAAGCATCTTGGGGTCCGGAATGAAGGTGGTACACAGAATCAGGTCACAGGGCGAGTCCAGTTCCAGCCCGGTATCTGCCGAAGCCTCAACAACATCCACATTATGGGCGCCGTGCTTGAAAAAGCGCTCGCGGGCCTTCTCCACCAGCGCCGGGTTGCGATCAACATAGACCACCCGGTGAGCCAGATCCGCCAGCACGGCGGTCAGATAACCGGAGCCACCACCGACATGCGTCACCACGTGGTCTGGTTCGATCTCGGGAATCAGGCCCAGCAGGTGGCGAACCGTTTCTTCTCGGGGAATGGAGTGGCCGGTGATGGAAGGGACAAGATCGGCACCGGAAACAAAATCGGGGCGGGAAACAACAGCGAGGGCCTCAACGGCCCTCTGATAGAGTTTCTTCATTCAGCAGTATCCGATAAAACGCCGGATCAGGCCGCCTGTCGCCTCTTCAGGGCGGAAACCAGCTCGGCCTCCGGACGGGAAATTCCGCAGGTATTCATAAGATCGTCGATATCCGCGCCAAGATCAACCAGTCGCGCTGCTTCGTCGTAAGAAATTCGCAACGGATCGTTCTGCCGCATTTCTTCCAGGGTGTTCTTGAGCTCGTGAATCTGCCGTTCACAGGCAACCAGGCGCTGGCCCACGCCAAGACTGCCACTGGTGGTAGCATGCAGTTCACGACCAAGGGTATCGCAACGCTGTTTGAGAGAAGCCTGCAAGGCCCGGATACGCCGGCCATGGATAACACCCTGAACCAGAACCAGGGTGATGGCTGCAACGGTGAGGCCCCAGGGGAGCCAGGAGGGAATGGTGAAACTCATAGTGGACGTCTCCGTTATTGGTGACCACGGAAGACGTCCATCACTGCGCTGTGAGAAGCCGGTTACAGCGACGCGATTTCAGCCCACTCGTGGTCTGACAGCATCTTGTCGAATTCGACGAGAATGATCAGCTCGCCGTTCTTGTTGCACACGCCCTGGATGAACTTGGCACTTTCCTCGTTCCCCACGTTCGGTGCAGTTTCAATTTCACTGGCCTTGAGATAAACCACCTCAGCCACGGAATCCACCAGAATACCCATCACCTGGCTGGACGATTCCATGACCACGATCCGGGTGGCATCGGTCACTTCCGCGTCCGCCAAGCCGAACCGGCGACGGGTATCGATAACCGTAACCACGTTACCCCGCAGGTTGATGATCCCCAGTACATAATCCGGGGCTCCGGGAACCGGCGCGATTTCCGTGTAGCGCAGCACTTCCTGGATCTGCATCACGTTGATGCCATAGGTTTCGTCATCCAGGCGGAAAGTCACGTACTGCAGTACCTGATCGTCCTGGGCCTGATTTTGCTGTCCGCTCGGGGATGCCATAGCACTCTCTCCTTCTCGGCTGCCCGGCGGGCAACCTGATCGTCAAAAATTCATCATCAGTGCCCAATACTATAGTTAAGGGCACAAACCGTGCCAGCCTCACACGGTTTCATTGAGTAACGGAACTGTTTAACTCATATCCAGATGGTGTTCACGCTCTGCCCGCACCAGCAGGTGTGCCATGGTGCGCACGTCAATCAGCGCACACATGTGGTCAACCACGGTACCCGCCAGCCAGGGGCGCTTGCTGCGGGCTGTGCGCCAACGCACTTCATCCGGCCGCAGCGTAAATGACTGGGCCACATCATCGCAGGCCAGCCCCCACTCACTGTCATCCAGCCGGATCACAAACCGATAATTGTCCCGGGCACCAGCCGGTACCCGGCCAGCCATAATCCACTCGGCGGTGTCCACAACCCGCAGGTTGTGGTCCCGATCAGGCCGTATCCCCATGTACCACCGGGGACTGCCAGGAATTGGCCGGATCTCTTCTTCAATACGATGGATGGCGCCCAACAGAACCAGCGGCACCGCCAGCTGCAACCCTGCCACCGTAAAAATCAGGCACTCAAACGGCTCTTCCGACCAGTCCGGGCGCGCCGGCGGAGTGTCGCCCGGGGCCGTTGCTGGCGCCGCTGTCTGAACCGGCTCCGGCGCTTTCTGTTCCACCACAGGCGCCTGAACAGTCGGGCGAGGACGGGTTCTGGTGACAGGCTTTGCTTCGGTTTTTACCGGCTTCGGCAGTTCCGGTTCCGGTTGCGCCACTACCGGCTCCGACTCAGGCTTTACCTGTTCTTCCTGAAGCGCTGTGCTGGTGGCGGTGTGCAGCAATTCATCCAGATAACTGGCAATGGCCGCTTCCGGCGCCGCCAGCTGTGTCATTTTTCTGTCAGCCATGCTGACGCTCCTTCACCGAACCAGTTCGCTTCAGGAGGTCGTCCAACAAATGATCATAAGCCCGGACACCGTGGGTTTCTGCGTCCAGTTGCGACGGAATAACACCAGCCTGGCTGGCATCCCGGAATTTGGTATCAACCGGTACGGCGAACCGCCAGAGGGTATCCTGATAGGTCTTGCGCAACAGATTGAGGCTTTTGACCGAGGCCTGGGTCCGACGGTCGTACAATGTGGGCACAATCATGTACGGCAATTCGTTCTTCTGGGAGCGCATGATCATCTGCAGGGTGTGCAGCATTCGCTCCAGGCCCTTGATGGCCAGAAACTCGGTCTGCACCGGAATCACCAGAAACTGGGCAGCGGCCAGGGCATTCACCATGAGCACACCCAGCGACGGTGTGTTGTCGAGAATCACGTAATCAAAGTCATCCCACAACTGGGCCAGGGCGCGGGAGACAATCAGCCCCATACCTTCAACGCCAATCATCCGACGCTCCAGGGTGGCCAGTGCGGTACTGGCAGGCAGCAGCGACAGCCCCGGGCAACCGGTATCGGTGATCAGTTGCGCCGGCAGGCCTTCTGGAACCTTGCCCTGATGCTGGAACAGATCAAACACGCTGTGGGCGATGGTGTCCGGGTCATAACCAAACCAGCTGGTCAGCGATCCGTGCGGGTCCAGATCCACCACCAGCACACGCTTGCCCCGTTGGGCCAGCAATCCGCCCAGCGCGACCACCGAGGTTGTCTTCCCCACTCCACCTTTTTGATTGGCTACAGCCCAGATACGCACGTTTTGTTCTCCGGTAACGGCTCAGCCTGGCGCCATGCGCCGGCCTCTGTTCAACTTATCGGCAAGGATACGGGTAACTTGAAAGCCGAATCGATGGTTTTGCGGCAACCCCTTGCCGATTCGGACGATGAACAACAGGTAATACAGGAAGTGTGCCAGCTCAGCCATACGCATCTGCCACCGGCAGGTAATCAGCGCACCGCACCCCGGATGCTGGCATCCCGGGAGATCAGCAGAACCACCCTCCGGTTACGACGCCGCCCCTCCTCAGTGTCGTTCCGGGCCACGGGCTGGTATTGGCCATACCCAACAGCCGCCAGGCGCTCCGGCTCAATGCCTTCCATCATCAACATACGGGCCACCGCCGCTGCACGGGCAGTGGACAACTCCCAGTTGGACGGGAAGCGGCTGGTACGGATAGGCTGATTGTCGGTAAAGCCTTCCACCTTGACCGCGTTGTCGCGATTGCGCAGTACACTGGCGATCTTTTCGATGACTTCAAAGGCGTCGTAATGGGGCTCGGCATCCCCACTGCCAAAGAGCATGCTGTTCGGCAGGTTAAGCTCAATCCACTCACTGCTGGTTTCCAGGCTCACAACACCCTGGTTGATCAGTTCGTCGAACTCCATGGCAAGCTGGCTGGCCATGGTTCGCAAGGCCTCGGTGCGGCCCTCGGCATCCAGTTCCGGATTACGAGGCGCCTCGGTAACCGGCGGCGGAATAACATCTTCATGCTGTTGTTGCGGCGCCCGGACCGGCTGGTCGCCAACGGTAACGGGCTGCAATGAGCGCTGGGGGGCGTTGAAGACACCGGTGAAGGTTTCGGACAGCACCTTGTACTTGCCCTCATTCACTGAGGATACCGAGTACATCACCACGAAAAAGGCAAACAGAAGCGTGATGAAATCCGCGTAGGAAATCAGCCAGCGTTCCTTGTTGTGGAGATCATCCTGGGGTGGTCTGCGACGGCGCATAGGAAGCCCTGGCCCGGAATTACTGCAGGAAGCCCCGCAGTCTCAATTCGATGGATTTCGGGTTTTCGCCCTCGGCAATGGCGATAATGCCATCGATCATCATGTCCTCGTACCGGGTGCGCTCCTTGACGATGCCCCGCAATTTATTGGCCACCGGAAAGAACAACAGGTTAGCCAGGGCAACGCCGTAGATGGTCGCCACAAAGGCGGTCGCGATTCCACCGCCAAGGGATTGGGGATCTTCCAGGTTGGTCATGACCTGAATCAGGCCCATGACCGCCCCGATAATACCGATCGTGGGGGAATACCCGCCCATGGCCTCATAGACCCTGGCCGACTCCAGATCGCGCTGTTCCCGGGTTTCCAGATCCACTTCCATGATGCTGCGAATGGACTCGGGCTCGGCACCATCAACCAGCAACTGCAGCCCTTTCCGGGCGAACGGTTCCGGCTCTCTTTCCGCCAACCCTTCCAGTCCCAGCAGGCCCTGCTTGCGGGCCTTGACGCTCCAGTCGATGACCTTGCCAATACCATCTTCCAGTGAGATGTAGGGCGGGACAAATACCCAGCGAACCTGCCCGAAGGCACGTTTGAGCATCGGCCAGGAGGTTTGCAGGATGGTCGCCGCCAGGGTTCCGCCAACCACGATCAACCCGGCCGGGCCATTGAACAGTGAACTGACAGCGCCACCTTCCAGCAGATTACCGCCCAGGATGGCCACGAACGCCAGGATGATTCCGAGCAGGCTCAGAATATCCATCAGCTCACACCTTCCACCAGTCGGGCGCCAATATCCTCCAGCGCCAGAATCTCGTCGCTCAGCCCGGCTTTGGCCACGGCCATGGGCATGCCATAGATAACGGAGGATTTCTCATCCTGGGACCAGATCACGGAACCGGACTGCTTCATCATCCGGCAGCCTTCCTTGCCGTCGGACCCCATGCCGGTGAGTATCAGCCCCAGGGTTTTGCCAGGAAAGCTCCGGGCCAGAGAACCGAAGGTAACATCCACACAGGGTTTGTAGTTCAGCCGATCATCACCCGGAAGAATCCGCACTTTCGCCTGCCCGCCACGACTCTCAATCATCATCTGCTTGCCTCCCGGCGCCAGCAGGGCCAGCCCCGGTCGAAGGACGTCGCCGTCCTCGGCCTGACGAACCTCAATGCGACACAACTTGTTGAGCCGCTCGGCAAAGGCCGGGGTAAAACTGGCCGGCATATGCTGAACCAGCACAATGGGCGCCGGAAACGAGGCCGGTAACGCCGTGAGCACCTTTTGCAGCGCGACAGGGCCACCGGTGGAGGTGCCGATGGCCACCACGCTGTAATGCCTGGTCCCGGTTTTTCTGGCGGGTCTACGAACGGGTTCAGAGGCCGAAGGTTCTTTACGGGGTTCCGGCGTGGCCGGGCGGGTCAGACGCGAACCAGAACGCTCGGCAGGCTCCCGGCGGGGTTCCGGTGCAGGTGTCGCCGGCCGCGGGGCCGCAGGCGCTGATCGGGCACCGGGCCGGCTACCGGCCACATCCAGAATGCGCTGGATGAGGATTTTCTGAAGCTGACTGGTATCCCGGGCAATTTCCTCAAAATTCTTGGGCAGGAAATCCACCGCCCCGGCTTCCAGGGCATCCAGGGTAACGCGGGCACCTTCGTAAGTCAGGGACGAGAACATCAACACCGGAGTAGGATGCTTGCGCATGATCTCGCGAACGGCAGAGATGCCGTCCATCACCGGCATCTCGTAATCCATCGTGATCACATCGGGGCGCAGTTTTTCCGCCAGTTCGACACCTTCGCGCCCGTTGGTGGCGGCGCCTATCACTTTAATCTGGCCCGAGGCCGTCAGGATTTCCGTCAGCCGTTTGCGAAAGAAGCCCGAATCATCCACGACCAGGACAGAAACTGTCATCCATTTCTCCTACACAATCCCGGAAATTCCTGCTCAGCCGTAGTGCTGCAGGAGGCTCGGCACATCAATAATCAGGGCGATACGGCCATCACCGGTGATGGTGGCGCCGGCCATACCCGGCGTCCCCTGCAGGGCCCGGCCCAGAGGCTTGATCACCACCTCTTCCTGGCCAATCAACTGGTCAACCACAAAGCCGACCTGCTTGGTGCCCATGGCCACAATCACCACGTGCGCATTCTCCGGCTCGGCCTGTCCTGCCGCCCCGTGCACCAGCCAGCGCTTGATGTGAAACAGCGGGAACACTTTGTCCCGCACCACAATGCATTCTTTGCCGTCGACAATATTGGTCTTGGTCAGATCCAGGTGGAAGATCTCCACCACATTCACCAGCGGCAGCGCGAAAGACTGGTCACCCAGCATGATCATCAGCGTTGGCATGATGGCCAGCGTCAGCGGCACCTTGATGATAATGCTGGTGCCCTTGCCCTGCTCGGACATGATATTGATCTGGCCATTGAGCTGGCCGATCTTGGTTTTCACCACGTCCATGCCGACACCGCGACCGGAGACATCGGAAATCTGGTCTTTGGTGGAGAAACCGGCCGCAAAAATGAGATTGAAACATTCGTTATCGGTTAGACGGTCTGCCGCATCCTGGTCGTACAGGCCCTTTTCTACTGCTTTGCGACGCAGGACATTGGGATCCATACCCGCACCGTCGTCGACGATGGACAACAGTATATGGTCGCCTTCCTGTTCCGCCGACAGGGTCACGGTTCCGGCTCGGGGTTTTCCGGCCTTCTCCCTTACGTCCGGCGCTTCGACACCGTGATCCACGGAGTTTCGGACCAGGTGCACAAGTGGGTCGGCCAGCGCCTCGACCAGGTTTTTATCCAGGTCGGTTTCCTCACCGTGCATCACCAGGTTCACTTCTTTTTTCAGGCTCCGGGCCAGATCACGCACCACCCTCGGGAAACGGCCGAATACTTTCTTGATCGGCTGCATCCGTGTTTGCATGACGGCAGCCTGAAGATCCGTAGTCACTACGTCGAGGTTGGCCACCGCCTTGTGCATGTGTTCGTCTTCGCTTTCGGAACCCAAACGCTGCAGGCGGTTCCGTACCAGCACCAGTTCGCCCACCATGTTCATGATGTCGTCCAGGCGCTTGGTATCTACCCGAACCGTGGTTTCACCAGCGGGTGCGGCCTCACGGGCAGGCGCGGGCGCAGAGGCCGGCTTGGCAGCGGCCGTGCTCTCGGCTTTGGCTTCTGCTTTCTTTGGTTCCGGGGCCGGTTCGGCCTTGCCGGATGGAGCAGGCGCCGGTTTGGGCTCGCTGTCGGAAGACCCGGCACTTGGGCCGGCGCCCTTGCCATGCAGTTCGTCCAGCAGGTTCTCGAATTCGTCGTCGGAAATCAGATCGGCGTCAGCGGATGATTTTTCTGAACCACCGCTGGTGCTGGTATCTGCCTTGGCTGTTTCCTCTTCCGCAGGCGCGCCGGCAAACTGGCCCTTGCCGTGGAGTTGATCCAGCAAGGCCTCAAATTCGTCGTCGGTAATTTCATCACTGTCTGAGCTGCCGGCGGATTCAGCCGGATTGCTCACCTGCTCGTTGCCGGCCGGTTTCTGGCCGTCGGATTTTTCATCCGCCAACGCGTCCAGCAACTGCTCGAATTCTTCGTCAGTGATATCGCCCTGGTCCCCTTGCTGCCCGACCTCCGCAGACGACGGCTCCGGTGCCGGGGTTGGCGCTTCCGCCGCTGGTGCATCCTCTGACTCGGGTTTGGCGAGGGCGTCCAGGGCTTCGATCAGTTCGTCCGGCGCGGGCGTTGGTTCTTCCCGGTTTCGAACTTCTTCGAACATGGCGTTAACGTTGTCCAGCGCCTCCAGAACCACGTCCATCAGTTCCGGAGTGACCTTGCGCTTGTGATTCCGGAGAATATCGAACACGTTCTCTGCCGAGTGGCAGCAGTTAACCAGTGCCTCCAGCTGAAGGAAGCCTGCGCCCCCTTTCACGGTATGGAAGCCACGGAAAATGGCGTTCAGCAGATCGCTGTCATCGGGATGCTGCTCCAGATCCACCAGCTGCTCCGACAACTTTTCGAGTATCTCGCCGGCTTCTACCAGGAAGTCCTGCAGGATCTCTTCATCAGCATCTAACGCCATGCGTCACCCTCTTTATTATCAGAATCCGAGACTGGACAGCAGATCGTCCACATCGTCCTGCCCCGAAACTACATCTTCCCGCTCATCGGCCTTAATCTGGGGGCCTACCCCTTTTTCGGCCGATTCTTCTTTTTCTTCAATCTGGTGCACCGTGCCGGTCAGCTGATCCACGTGGCTGGCCATCACTACCAAGCCAAGAAGATTGTCTTCCACTTCTTTCACCAAAGCGGTGACCTTCTGGATAACCTGGCCAGTAAGATCCTGGAAGTCCTGAGCCAGCAGGATTTCCGACAGATTCTGGTACAGACTGTCAGAGTCTGTGGTCAGGCCGGCGAAGAACTTGTCGATGCGACCATACAACTCGCGAAACTCCGCAGGTTCCATTTCACGGCGGCGCAGACGCTGCCACTCGTCCCGCAAGGCAACCGCTTCATCCCTCATGGAATGAGCCACGGGCATGCTTTCCTCGACCAGGTCCATGGTGCGGTTCGCTGCCTGGCTGGTCATCTGCACCACATAGGCCAGACGGTCAGAAGCGTCGCTCATCTTCGACAGGACTTCTTTCTGCTCGGCATTACGCGGGTCTATCTGGAAGTTCCGGATTGCCTCATGGAGGCTGCGGGTGAGTCGGCCCACTTCCCGGTACAGACTCTGATCGCGAACCTCGCTCAGTTCATTGATCAGGGTCATCGCCTTGGCATAATTCCCGGCGTTTACATTCTCAGCCAGGTCGGAGGCCTGCTTTTGCAGTTTCTCCGCCACCTCCGGATCAAGGCCCTGATGGTTCTGTTTGGTATCACTCATGGCGAGCCATCCGACCTCTGGTTACTGGATTCGTTCGAAGATTTTCTCGATCTTTTCCTTGAGCACGGCTGCCGTAAAAGGCTTGACCACATATCCGTTTACCCCGGCCTGAGCCGCGGCCACGATCTGGTCCCGCTTGGCTTCTGCCGTCACCATCAGAACCGGCAGGTTCTTCAGGTTTTCGTCAGCGCGGACAGCTTTGAGAAGATCAAAGCCCGACATGCCGGGCATGTTCCAGTCAGTCACCAGGAAGTCGTACTTGCCGCTTCGGAGCATGGGCAACGCCGTGTTGCCATCATCGGCCTCATCTGTATTGGTGAAGCCAAGATCTCGCAGCAGGTTCTTGATGATTCGTCGCATTGTGGAGAAGTCATCCACAATGAGAATTTTCATGTTCTTGTCCAATGGGACCTCCAGTCAGTAACACCCGGAATTCATTCAGCCTTTTTGAAAGTCTAGCAGGCTGCTACCTTAACTGCTTATTGTGTGGTGTTTGCGCACGTTGTAAAGCATCGGTTACCAAAAGCTACACAGCCTGCTGAAAGAGAAACACAGCACCCGGCTGATCAGTCGTTGTCACTATCCCGCCACTCGGCCAACCGGCTGCGCAGCCGCAGTGCCGCCTGGCTGTGAATCTGGCTTACCCGGCTCTCACTGACCCCAAGCACTGCGCCGATTTCCTTGAGGTTCAGTTCTTCCTGGTAATACAGGCTCAACACCAGCTTTTCGCGCTCAGGCAACTGCTCGATGGCGTCCGCCAGACTGCGCTGGAAAGCGCCGGAAGCAATACCGTCCAGCGGATTATTGCTGGCCTCTGCTTCTTCTATCGGCAGCTCGCCGGATTCATTGAGCTCATCAAGGCTAAAAAGTCGGCCACTGTTGGCGTCGGCCAGTGAAGCGTGATATTCGTCCAGACCAATGCCAAGCTCTTCAGCTACTTCGGCATCCTGGGCCTCGCGCCCGGTACGATCTTCCACTTGTTTGATGGCACTGGCGATTCGCCGGGCATTACGATGCACTGAGCGGGGCACCCAGTCGCCTTTGCGGATTTCGTCCACCATGGCGCCACGGATGCGAATGCCGGCATAGGTTTCAAAGGTCGCACCCTTGCCTGAAGAGTAGCGCTGCGCAGCCTCCAGCAGACCAATCATACCGGCCTGCATAAGGTCTTCGAGCTGCACCGATGCAGGCAGTCGGGCCATGAGATGAAGGGCGATTTTCTTGACCAGCGGCGCATGCTCTTCAATCAGGGCTGAAGGGCTCCTGGCGCCGGCCTGATGGTAAATTCCCAGATTTTTCGCCAATGTCATGTATCCGGTTTTCTTGTAGGACTGGATTCAGATCAGACTTCGACGAGCCGCTCCACGAAGAACTCGAGATGCCCCCTGGGAGAGGACGGCAAAGGCCAGCTATCCACTTTTTCGGCCAGAGCCCGGATAGCCAGCGAGGCTTTCGCCCTCGGATAGGCATCCAATACCGCTTTCTGCCTCTGAACGGCTTTCTTGACGGCCTCGTCGTAAGGCACGATACCTACATATTGTAGTGCCACATCCAGGAAACGCTCGGTGACCCGGGTCAGTTTTTCAAACAGATGGCGGCCTTCCTGCTCATTGCGGACCTGGTTTGCCAGGATGCGGAAGCGGTTGGTGCCGTAATCCCGATTCATCAGTTTGATCAGGGCGTAAGCATCGGTAATGGAAGTAGGTTCGTCGCAGACCACCAGCAGAAGTTCCTGCGATGCCCTCAGGAAGCTGACCACCGATTCAGAAATACCCGCGGCGGTATCCACAATCAGAACGTCAATCTGGTCGCCCAGCTCACTGAAGGCATTGATCAGGCCGGCATGTTCCATGGCGCTGAGCTGGGTCATACGCTGGGTGCCGGATGATGCCGGAACAATCTTGATGCCACCAGGGCCATTCACCAGCACATCTTTCAGATCACAATCGCCGTTGAGTACGTCTTGCAGATTTCGATTGGCGGTAATGCCAAGCAACACATCGATGTTGGCGAGCCCAAGATCCGCGTCCAGCAAGACAACCCGGCGCCCCTTCTGGGCCAGGGCGATACCTAGGTTGACCGAAACATTGCTCTTGCCGACACCGCCCTTGCCGCCGGAAACCGCAATCACCTGAACCGGATGTGGTCTGCTCATACTGTTATCAGTCTCTTACTACGTTCTTGTACGGGCACGCGTGCCGGTGTTTTATTCTGTCGCTGGCGAGGCTCAGGCACCTTCGGCTATTGCCTGCGCGCTCTGCACGGCCCTGAGCCTTTCTACGCCCAGACGCACCAGCGGGATAGCCTCCGCCCTTTGGAGATCTTCCGGTATCTTCTGGCCATCGGTGTACCAGGCCACCGGCAAGCTGGTCTCCATAACGAATCCGAGCGCTTCGCCCAGGGTCAGGGCTTCATCAATCTTGGTCATGATGCAGCCTGCAAGGTTTGCCATCTTATAGCAATGCCACACGGATTTCATGATACGTGGCTGACTGGTGGCAGAGACCACCAGATGTGTACGGATATTGTGATCGCTGCGAGCCAACTCCGCCAGTTGTTCCTGGTAACCACGGTCGGCACTGGTCAGGCCGGCAGTGTCAATCAGTACCAGGTGCCTATCCGACAGTTCATCAAGAATGTCATCCAGGGAATGGCTCTCATCCACCACCCGCACGGGCACATTCAGGATTCTGCCGAACACAAACAGCTGCTCATGGGCGGCCACACGGTAGCGGTCGGTGGTCACCAGGGCCAACGAATCCGGGCCATGCTCCAGCACATAGCGAGCCGCCAGTTTGCCAATGGTGGTGGTTTTGCCAGACCCGGTCGGCCCGACCAGGGCATAGATCCCCCCGGCATCAAGCCAGTCTTCGCGACCGGTGCGAACGCCGGTCGCCAGCATTTTCAGTGACTGCTTCCAGCCATCTTCCAGGCGCCCGGCCCGGTGCCGTCGGGACAGAGAGCCGGCCAGCTCCGCGCCCAGACCGAACTCCTGCAGCCGCTCGGCCAAGCGTTGCTGTACCGCGCTGTTTCCACCGTCAGCCTGAGTGGTGGACGCCACCTTGCCACTGACCAGATCACGCAGAGAGCTGATCTCGGCACGCATACTGGCCAGTTCATCGGCATAGCCACCGGTACCGGATTCTCTGCCGGAAGCCGGCTTTTCGGCCACAACAGTACCGGAAAGGGACGCCGGAAAATCGGCGGTCTCGAGAGACATGGACGATGCCGTGCCGCCTGAAGACGCAGTTCCCGCGCGCTTTTCCCGAACCTCACGAATGCGGCTGCGAGACCGGTTAAGCTCCTCTTCCAGCCGACGATGCTGCTCGGCCTGCATCTCTGCCAGCCGGGAGCCGTTGGTGGCTTCAACCGCTCTTTCACCCAGACGCTGGCGCGCCATGTTTTCGTCGTAGTCGAGTGCCGTCACGATCTCAACACCACCATCAACGCGGCGGTTAGACAGAATAACGGCATCCGGCCCCATTTCGTGGCTTACCTGCTTCAGGGCCTCAGCCATGGACTGCGCAAAAAACCGTTTTACTTTCATGCTGCTTCATCCTCCCAACGGCAAGCGCTCTGGCTTCCCGCGATGCTCCGTCGGTTTATTGACCTACAGAGGCGACTATCGTGATCTGTTTGTTATCCGGGATTTCCTGGTACGAGAGCACATGCAAACGCTCTACCCCATAGCTGGCAAACTTCGCCAGTACTGGCCGCAAGGGCCCTGAAACCAGCAGGATGGCAGGCTTGCCGAGCATTTCCTGGCGCTGCACGCTGTCCTGAAGGGATCGTTGCAGCTTTTCCACCATGTTGGGCTCAAGCACCAGACCAATGTCATCCTGACCGCCGGATTGTTGACTCTGCTGAACAGACTTTAGCAATAACTGTTCCAGGTCTGGATCCAACGTGATAACGGGGATTTCGGCGTCGTTGCCGCAGATACTCTGAACAATCATTCGGCGCAGGGCCTGGCGGGCCACCGTGGTCAGCACTTTCGGGTCCTGACTCTTCGGATGCACGTTCACAATGGCCTCGGCGATGGAGCGCATGTCCCGCACCGGCACTTCTTCTTTCAACAGGTTCTGCAACACTTTCAAGAGGATGCTGATGGAAATGGTGGTCGGCACCAGCTCCTCTGCCAGCTTGGGCGAAATCTTCTCCAGCTGGTCCAGCCACTTCTGGGCCTCCTCGTGGCCGATCAGTTCGTGAGCGTGTTTCTGCAGGATCTGGTTCAGGTGTGTCGCCACCACGGTGCTCGCATCCACCACGGTGTAACCCAGCGTCTGGGCCTGGTCTTTCCTGTCGGATTCAATCCAGATGGCGTCCAGGCCGAAAGCAGGATCCTTGCCGGCAATACCTTCCACCTTGCCGAACACCTGCCCCGGATCAATGGCCAGCTCCCGTTCCGGATGAATCTCGGCCTCGGCGATGGTCACACCCATCAGGGTAATCCGGTAGACGTTCGGCATCAGATCCAGGTTGTCGCGAATGTGCACCGAGGGCATGAGGAAGCCCAGATCCTGCGAGAGCTTCTTACGAACCCCTTTGATTCGGCTGAGCAATTGTCCACCCTGGGATTTGTCCACCAGCGGGATCAGCCGGTAGCCCACTTCCAGCCCGACAATGTCCACCGTGGCCACGTCATCCCAGCCCAGCTCGCGGGTTTCCCCCGGTGCCGGCAATGCCTGCCCCTCGCCACCCGGACGATCCGGGGAAATTTCCGCACCCTGGCGGGCCGCCCCACCGGCCATGCCCCCACGACCCACAAAGCCGCCTTCATCTTCAACCGTCTGCTGCTGTTTCTTCCAGATCAACCAGGCTGCGCCGGCTGCCAGCAAGCCCAGGCCAAGAAATGCGATGTGGGGCATCCCCGGAATCAGGCCCAGCAGAATCAGGATACCGGCCGCAATGCCCAACGCCTTGGGCGCACTGAACATCTGCTGAATGATCTGGCCGCCCATGTCCTGGCTGGAGGTTACCCGGGTAACCATGATGGCGGCAGACGTGGAGAGCAGCAGGGAAGGAATCTGAGCGACCAGGCCGTCACCGATGGTCAGCAGCGCATAACGCTCCATCGCCAGACCGAAATCCAGACCGTGCTGCATCATGCCGATAGCCACACCACCGACGATGTTGATGGCCAGAATCAGCAACCCGGCAACGGCATCGCCTTTCACGAACTTCGAGGCACCGTCCATGGAGCCGTAAAAATCGGCTTCCTGGGCAATTTCCGAGCGGCGTGACTTGGCCTCGTCCTGGTTGATCAGGCCGGCGTTCAAATCCGCATCAATCGCCATCTGCTTGCCGGGCATGGCGTCCAGGGTAAAGCGGGCACTGACTTCAGACACCCGGCCAGCACCTTTGGTGACAACCAGGAAGTTGATGATCATGAGGATGGCAAAGACCACGAGACCGACGGCGTAGTTACCACCAATCAGGACTTCACCAAAAGACTCGATCACCTTACCGGCGGCATCGCCACCCTCATGGCCGTTCAGCAATACAATCCGGGTGGACGCCACGTTCAGGCCCAGGCGCAACAGGGTGGCCACCAGCAACACCGTTGGGAAGGAAGCAAATTCCATCGGCCGCATGGCGTACACACAGACCAGCAGAATGACGATGGACAGGGTGATATTAAAGGTGAAGAACACATCCAGCAGGAACGCCGGCATTGGCAGAATCATCATGCCAAGCAGCCCCATCAGCATCAGGGGGATGCCGAGGTTCCCCCGCGTCAGGGATTTGACGTTGTTAAGGACTAGCGCTCTGTCCATGCCGGATCTGTCTCCACGTATCTGGGCTTGCGGGCAATTTCCGGGTCGAAAATCTGACACCGGACGTCGCTTTCCGGGAGGTATCGCAAGAACCGTACCAGCCCTTGCAAAATTTGACGTCTGACCACCGTTCAACGCCTGACGCAGAAGCCCAGATACGGTATCCTTTCGCCATTTGCACTATCCCGATTCAAGCCAGAAACCCGAACACACAGGTGACCCCATGCCGATCCACGAAGTGAAGCACCCTCTGATCCGCCACAAGCTCGGCCTCATGCGCCGCGCCGACATCAGTACCAAGAACTTCCGAGAGCTGGCACAGGAAGTTGGCGCACTGCTGACCTACGAGGCCACCAAAGACTTCAACCTGCAGGAAAAAACCATTGAAGGCTGGGCCGGCCCGGTCTCCGTGGAGCAGATCCACGGCAAGAAGGTAACCATCGTGCCCATCCTCCGCGCCGGTCTGGGCATGCTGGACGGCGTTCTGAGCCTGATTCCGGTGGCCCGGGTGAGTGTGGTTGGCCAGATCCGCAACGAAGATACCCTCGAAGCAGAAACCTACCTGGAGAAACTCGTGGGCGAGCTGGATCAGCGCATGGCCCTGATCATTGATCCGATGCTGGCCACCGGCGGCTCCATGATTTCCACCATCGATCTGCTCAAGAAAGCCGGCAGCACCGAAATCCGGGCGCTGGTTCTGGTGGCCGCCCCGGAGGGCGTGGAAAAGGTTCTGGAGAAACACCCGGACGTGTCCATCTACACCGCGTCGGTGGATGAGCGCCTGAACGAGAAAGGCTACATTCTGCCGGGGCTGGGCGATGCCGGCGACAAAATCTTCGGCACCAAGCAGAAGGACGTCTGAGCATGCAGGACCATAACAACGATCCGGTCTGGAAACAGGCCATTGCCGGCTCCCAGATGCTGCTGGTGGCCTTTGGCGCCCTGGTGCTGATGCCACTGATTACCGGCCTGGATCCCAACGTCGCCTTGTTCACTGCCGGCCTGGGCACCCTGATCTTTCACATTGTCACCGGTGGCCAGATCCCGATCTTCCTGGCATCATCGTTCGCGTTCATCGCGCCGGTGCTGGCCTCCAAAGGCCGCTTTGGCCTGGAAGAAACCCTTGGTGGCCTGATGGCCGCAGGCATTCTGTATATCATCCTGTCCGGGGCGGTTCGTCTGCGCGGCACCGGTTTCATTACCCGGCTGTTGCCTCCAGTGGTGATTGCACCGGTCATCATGACCATCGGCCTGGGGCTGGCGCCCGTCGCTGTGTTTATGGCCACGGGTAAAACCGGTGACGGCCAGACCCAGCTGATCCCCTACAACACCGCCATCTGGATTGCCATGATCTCCCTGGCCGTGACCATCATCATGTCGGTCTGGGCCAAGGGCATTTTCCGGCTGATCCCGATCATGTTCGGCGTCCTCGTGGGGTACGTTCTCTCTGCCATCATGGGCATTGTTGACACCACCCCCATCCAGCAGGCTGAGTGGCTGGCGATGCCAAACTTCGTAGCACCGGCGTTCAGCTGGGGCGCTATCCTGTTCATGATTCCGGTCGCCATTGCGCCGGCCATCGAACACATCGGCGACGTTCTGGCCATCGGCAACGTTACCCGCAAGAACTACCTGGAAAAACCGGGCCTGCACCGCACCCTGCTGGGTGATGGTCTGGCCACCAGCGCTGCCTCGCTGCTTGGTGGTCCTCCCAACACCACCTATTCCGAAGTAACCGGTGCGGTGATGCTGACCAAGAACTTCAACCCGAAAGTTATGTGGTGGGCGGCGGTGGTCGCCATTGTTCTGGCGTTTGTCGGCAAGTTCGGCGCCGCGCTGCAGACCATTCCGGTACCGGTCATGGGCGGCATCCTCTGCTTGCTGTTCGGCTCAATCGCAGTGGTGGGCCTGAACACCCTGATCCGCCACCAGGTGGATCTGTCCCAGTCCCGTAATCTGGTGATCGTGGGCGTGACCCTGGTCTTTGGTATCGGCAACATGGCGCTGGGCCAGCTGGAAGGCATCGCCCTGTGTGCGGTGGTTGCCATCATCCTCAACCGGATCCTGCCCGGCGAACGGGAAGCCTGGGGCAAACGGATTCACCAGCACGAATCCAGCTGACAGCCCGGATCAGCATTCCGCTCCCTCTATTCCGGTTCGCCGGAATAGAGGGCTTCAGATATCACGCCGCATATCGGGCGGAATCGGGAAGTCCGGCATGCCGGGCTTCGGACCACGGCCCTTGCGGAACTGGCGCAGCTGGAAGACATAGGCCAGCACCTGGGCAATGGCCATGTACAGGCCGTCCGGAATCTCTTCACCTATATCGGTATTGTGATACACCGCCCGCGTCAGTGGCGGCGTTCGCAGCACCTCGACCTTGTTCTCCCTGGCAATTTCCATAATCTTGAAGGCCACTTCATCTGCCCCCTTGGCCACCACCACTGGCGCGCCCATGGTTTTCTGATCGTACTTCAAAGCCACGGCATAGTGGGTGGGGTTGGTAATCACCACATCGGCCTTGGGAACGTCCTGCATCATCCGACGTTGCGCCATCTCCCGCTGAAGCTGGCGAATCTTGCCTTTGACTTCCGGCTTACCCTCGGTGTCCTTGTACTCGTCCTTGACCTCCTGCTTGGTCATACGGAGCTTTTTCTGGTGATCGTAGATCTGGAAGGGTACATCGATGGCGGCAATGGCAATGGTGGCGCAGGACAGGAAGAAGAAACTCCAGCCCAATGTCCACAGTACATGCTCCATGGCCGGAACGGTGGGCTCTTCGGCGATGGCGAGCAGATCTTCTGTGCGCAGGTTAAGAATCAGGATGGCGACTGCCATCACCAGCCCCACCTTGGCAATGGCCTTGACCAGCTCGATCAGGGAGCGCATGGAGAACATTCGCCCCAGGCCTTTGATCGGATCCATGCGGTTGAATTTCGGCGCAATGGCCTTGGCACTGAACAGCAGGCCACCAATGCCAATGGAGCCAGCAACGGCGGCAATCAGCAACATCACCAGTATCGGTGACAGCGCCCAGGCAGCCTCTTTGGCCGCCAGTATCAGCTGAACGCTCATATGCCGGGTATCAAAAATCGCCGAGCGCTCAATCACGAAGGAATCGCGCATGATGCCCTCGAGTGAGGCGCCCAGCGACGTACCAAAAATCAGCAGCCCACCGGCACCGGCCAGCAATACCGCCATGGTAGCAAGTTCCTTGGAACGGGCCGTCTGGCCTTCCTCCTTGGCCTTCTCGAGGCGTCGGGGGGTAGGCTCTTCAGTTTTTTCCTGACTGTTGTCGTTCTCTTCCGCCATGGTCAGGGTTGCCCTTGCAGAGCGCGCATGAAATCAAAGGTTTCCCGCGTGTACTGGTCAAAGTGCGGCAGGAAGTTGGCGTGTAACACCCAGATAGCAAACAATCCAAAAATCAGGCCAATCGGAAAGCCGAGGGCGAAGATGTTCATCTGCGGTGCTGCGCGTGTCATCACACCGAAAGAGATGTTCACAATCAGAACCGCAGTCACCGCCGGCAATGCCAGCAACATGGCGGAGGCAAACATCCAGCTTATGCGATGGGCCAGCGCCCACACACCACCCTGCCCCAGCCCTTCCATACCAATAGGCAAGGTATAGAAGCTCTCGATAAACACCTCAAAGGCCACCAGATGGCCATTCATCACCAGAAACAGCAGAGTAATGGTGATGGTGTAGATCTGTGCCAAAACCGGCACATTAACCCCGTTGGCGGGGTCTACCATGGAGGCAAAGCCCAGGCCCATCTGCATGGCAATCATCTGCCCCGCGATCACAAACAACTGCCAGAGTGCGGTCAGGGCAAAGCCCAGGCCGACGCCAATCAGGATCTGCTGCAGCGTGATGACGACCGCGTCGGCACTGAGGGCTTCCACCTGGGGTACGGCAGGAATCATGGGCGCAATCAGGATGGTCATCAGCAGCGCCAGTCCCAGCCGAACACGGGCGGGTACCAACTGAGTACCGAAGATGGGGATGACCATGAGGAAACTGGCCAGCCGGAATAAGGGCCAGATATGCTGCCCCACCCACTGGCCAATCAGATCTGCACTGAACTCCGCGGGCAGCATGGGCTCAGCCGATCAGATAGGGAATGCGGGAGATCAGCCCGTTGGCGTGGTCCAGCAGGGTGGTCAGCATCCAGGGCCCGGCAGCAATAATCACGATCAGTGTGATCAGAAGGCGAGGCAGGAAACTGAGGGTCTGCTCGTTGATCTGGGTCGCCGCCTGGAAGGTACTGACCACAAGACCAATCACCAGGCCCGGCCCGATGATGACGGCAGACAGCAATACAATCAGCCAGAGCGCCTCTCGCAGTATGTCGATAACCGTTTCCGGAGTCATGATTGCCTCCTAGATCCCGTAACTGGCGGCCAGGGTCCCCATGATCAGGGCCCACCCATCCACCAGTACAAACAGCATGATTTTAAACGGCAGCGAAATGATGATGGGCGACAGCATCATCATACCCATGGCCATCAGTACACTGGCCACCACCATGTCGATGATCAGGAACGGAATAAACAGAATAAACCCGATCTGGAACGCCGTCTTCAGTTCACTGGTGACAAACGCCGGCATCAGGATCCAGAAGGACACGTCCTGCGGTGTTTCATACTGAACATCGGCAATCCTCATGAACAGCGCCAGATCGTCTTCGCGGGTCTGTTCCAGCATGAACTTGCGAAACGGCTGGCTGGCCAGTTCCACCGCTTCCAGCGAGGTTACCTCTTCCTGCAAATAAGGTTGCAGACCCACCCGATTGGCTTCTTCCAGTACCGGCTTCATGATGAAGATGCTCAGGAACAGCGCCAGCCCAAGCAGAATCTGGTTGGAGGGCGTGGCCTGCAACCCCAGAGCCTGACGAAGAATGGCAAAGACCACGATGATCCGGGTAAACGAGGTCATCATCATGAGCATGGCCGGCAGGAAGGTCAGCGCGGTCATCAGCGCCAGGATCTGCAGGGTTACCGAGTATTCCTCAGTGCCGTTCTCTCCGGGTTCAACAGTAAACGCCGGAATGCCCGGCAGATCAGCCTGGGCCAGGGCGGGAAGGCAAAGGCCGGCAATCAGGGTAAGCCAGGGAAAACCGCGTTTGAGAATGGCCACCACCATGACGTTAGTCTTTCCTTTCCGGCGCTGACCAGGATTTGCCAATCATGGACTGCAGCTTGCGGGCGAAGTCACTGGAACCGGCATTGCCGGCATCCACCACCGGTTCATCAAATACATGCAGGGTTCTGATCGTGCTGGGTGTGATACCAAGCAGAATCTGCTGCTGCCCCACTTCCACCAGCGCGATACGTTCCCTGGCGCCGATGGCCAGTACGGACACCACCTTGATGGCATTGTTGTTCATACCGGTCATGCCGCTCATCCGCCGGATCAGCCAGGCACAACCGTAAATGATGGCCACCACCGCCAGCAGGCCGGCTCCCAGGCTCAGTATCGTCGCCACAGTATCCGGGGCACGCCCGCCAGAGGCAGCAGTATCTCCCGCCTTTGCCGCTTCCTCAGCCAACAGCGGCAACGGTGCCCAAAGCAGCAACCAGCCAGTCAGTCTTGTCATATTATTTCTGCAGCCGTTTGATTCGCTCGCCCGGGCTGATAACGTCCGTCAGCCGGATACCGAACTTCTCATTCACCATGACCACCTCACCGTGGGCGATCAGGGTGCCATTGACCAGCACATCCAGTGGCTCGCCCGCCAGCCGGTCCAGTTCGATCACCGAGCCCTGGTTCAGCTGGAGCAGATTGCGTATCGGAATCTGGGTGTTGCCCACTTCCATGGAGATGGTGACGGGGATATCCAGGATCACCTCGATGTCCGGAGACTCGCCACCACCAGCGCCCTGGTCCGCGCCAAACTCCTCCATGGGAGCGGTGCGCACGTCCTGGTGTTCCGCTTCAGGTTGGTCGTCGCCACCTTCAGCCTCAGCCATAGCCGCTGCCCACTCGTCTTCCCGGGAGCCCTCTGCATCGCCGGACTCGTCCATTGCCGCTTCCCACTCGGCCGCCAGCTTTTCGTCTTCGCTGAGTTCCTGCCCGTCTTTCTTGTCGTCGTCAGCCATTGCGTCCCACCTTCAGTTGTTTCTTTACCTTGGGCAACTTGGCCCGGTCGTGAATCCTCAGCGCCAGCTTACCGTCGCGGGTGCCCAGCGTTGCCTTGTAGATTGGAATACCATTGGCGGTCACCGTCAGGTGCTCGGGAATTTCTACCGGAATCACATCGCCGGCTTTCATCCGGGCAATGTCGCGCAAAGAGATGCGGCGCCTACAGACAGTGGTATTGATAGGCACATTGACCTCTTTGATGTCCTCCTGCAAGGCGTTTACCCAGCGTTCGTCGACATCATCAATATCACTCTGCACACCCGCATCCAGCACATCGCGGATTGGCTCGATCATCGAGTACGGCAGCGCAAAATGAAGTTCGCCGCCTCCTCCATCGAGTTCAATATGGAAAGTACTGACCACCACCACTTCGCTCGGGCTGACGATGTTGGCCATGGCCGGGTTGACTTCCGAACTGAGGTATTCGAATTCCACCTGCAAGACCGCATGCCAGGCTTCTTTCATATCGTGGAAGACCTGATTCAGCACCATTTGCACAATACGGGTTTCGGTAGGGGTGAATTCCCGGCCCTCGATCTTGGCATGGCGCCCCTCACCACCGAAGAAGTTGTCCACCAGTTTGAACACCA
Source organism: Marinobacter sp. (assembly GCA_029264995.1). Classification (GTDB taxonomy): domain Bacteria; phylum Pseudomonadota; class Gammaproteobacteria; order Pseudomonadales; family Oleiphilaceae; genus Marinobacter. Next base: position 57,792 of record JAJUKC010000001.1, read on the forward strand.
GCTTGGCATCCAGCACGAACAGGGATGTACCGCGTAACGGGCGAACCTTGCACAGGTTAAGGCTGGTGGGCACATACAGGGTATGGATGTACTCACCGAATTTCATAATCTGGACACCGCCGGTCGAGACATCGGCATTGCGGCGCAGCAGGTTAAACAGACTGATACGGGTATAGCGGGCAAAACGCTCGTTAATCATCTCGAGCGTTGGCATGCGGCCACGGACGATCCGATCCTGGCTGGCGAGGTCGTAACTCTTTACGCCGGTATCATCAGTCTCTTCATAGGTATCGATGTCGCCATCATCCACCCCGTGGAGGAGGGCATCGATCTCGTCCTGTGACAGTAAATCCTGCATACCTGTTCCTGCCCCTAACTGTTGGTTATCCGCCCGGTACGATTACTGAACCACAAAATTCCGGAACAATACCCGGTCGATTGCCGGCTCCCCTTCCTGCTCCAGCACCTGATTCACGGTCTGCAGCATGCTGTCGGCCAGCGTCTGACGACCTTCCGGCGTTTGCAACTGCATGAAGTCGCTGCTGCCCAGCACCATCACCAGCTGGCTACGGATAAGAGGCATATGAACGTCCGCGGCAGCCAGTGCAGCCGGATCTTTGGCCTCAAACGACACGTAGATCTGGGCATAGCGTTGGCGACCCTGCGCCTGAACGGTGGTCACCAGGGCTTTCTCGATATCGGTATAGCTGCTGGCAACAAACGCGGGTTCGGCTGAAGTCGTGGTTTCACTATCCTCTGCGCCGGGCAGTCCGCCACCCAGGAACCAGAGTGTCCCAACCACGGAAAGCCCCACCGCCAGGATAATGATGATCACCAGCATGATGATCAGTTTCAGCTTGCCTTTTTTGGCAGGCGCTTCGGTCGCAGTATTTTCGGCCATAACACTCGCTTGTCACTTTTTTGGCGTCCGGGAGGCTCCGAACAACCTTTCTCTGGTGTGATGCAAAGGCCGGGCCAGACAGCCCATCCCCAGTTTTCAGAACCGCAGTTTAGCGTTGCCAGAGGGGATGGGCAAAGAAGTCGGAAGACGGCAGGCTGAATTGTTCAGAAATCATCCGGACTCAGGCAAAGACGTCCACTTCACCCCGCCAGCCCAGATCCAGCTGGCCGGCGCTCAACGACTCTGCATCAGCATCGTGGCTGGCCAGTGATGATCCACCAGAGGAACGACCATCCCCCTCACCGGCCTCACCACTCTCGCCACCGGCCTGCTGACCGCCCTGGTCAGACACATCAAACTGCCCGAGGGATAACCCTTGCTCACCCAGCATGTCGCGGAGCCGGTGGGAGTGCTGTTCGAGCTGCTCCCTCACCACCGGGTTGGCCGCGTGCACGGTGACACTGGCCTGATCATTGTGGACTTTCACCTTGACTTCCATCGGCCCCATATCCGGAGGGGTCAAGTGAATTTCGGCAACCGACATATTGCGGGCGGTCAGCCAGCTCAGCTTGCCCATAACCTTGTCGCCCCACTCCGCCTGTCCAACCGGGACATCAACCGAGGTGGTGTAGCCCCGGAGCGGAATATTGGCATCCGCCGCCAGTTTTCCGGGCTGTGCTGCCTGCTGCGCGGCGGTTTCCATCACACCCTGAAATCTCGGGGTGGTGAGCAGGCTGGTCGGATCAACGGGGCGGGCACTCTCAGCGCTTGTCGCACCGGCAAGCAGGTCGGTGAGCTGCATGCCCGGTGCCAAAGTGGTGCTGCCTGCCACGGTAGATGATTGCCCCGGCAGGCCCTTGATCAGTCCCGAAGCAGCCTGATTTCCGGTTAACGCCATATTTGAAGCCAGGCTTTCAGGCCCGCCTGCCGAGGATTGGTTGGCGGCTGCAGGATACAGCGACTGAAGATTGGCGAATGTCAGGGGCATCAGCGGTTCGGCAACGACCAGGGCATCGTCTGCCTCACTGTCCTTGGTGTCGCTGGCGGAGGAAGGGCGAGCCGGTGATTCGGAGTCCGTCACCTGTTTTTGATCCGTCGGCGTATCGTTTTTTTCCGGCCGGGCATTTGAGGCCTCGGCCTTCTCATCAGCCCGGTCGGCCGCCTTGCGTTCCTGCGCAGCATCGGCCTGATCCCGACGCTCGGCGCGCTTGGCATCCATCCTTTTCTGCTCTGCCCGGGACAGCTCATCAAAACGGCTCTCACCGGCCTCCGCGTCTTTCCGGCCCTGCGATTTCGCTGCACCGACCTCCGACTGACTCGTTTTCGCCGGTGCCTGGGGAAGTATGGTCTGTTGCATGGCAACCTCTTGCCGCTTTAGATCTCAGGTAGCCCCTGTTCGGAGCGTTTTCCGGAAAACTGCAAAAGCGGTGCCAAACCTCAGCGCGGGGTGACGGTCAGACCTCCTGGCCAAAATTTTGCAGTCGCTGGGCCACTTCCGAAAACTCGGCCTCAATCCGCTCAAGCACTGCAGGAGCCTGTTCCAGAGTCGCGTCCTTGCCCAGCTGCTCGGCCTCAAAACACAGCCCCCCCAGTCTGGGGGCGCCGATATTGATGCAACTGCCCTTGAAGCTGTGCGCCGTCTTGGCGAAGTGCTCCGGGTCGGCCGTTGCCAGCGCCTCTTTCAGGCCGTCAATGCGTGAACGGGAGTCTGCCAGGTAGGTCTGGATCAGGACATCAAACTCGTCTTCCATCACATCCTGCAGTTCGGCCAGTGCCTCCACGTCAAGATGGGGTTTGTCGTTCATTCGCTATCCTCGTTTGTCGGCACTCAGGCGCCACTGGTTATGGCCGCGTCGGGAAACCACCAATCATAGACGATTTCCACACGATTTCCCCGGCCGTGAACCTTCAGATTTCGGGTCATACGCCGGAGGATCTCAAGCCCCCGCCCCGCGTATCGGCCGGTCGAAGCCGCCTGCTGGTGCGCCACTGTGTCCGAATATTCCGTGAAATCAAAACCATCACCACTGTCTTCACAGACAACGGTGAGGGTACCTCCACCCTCCCTGGGCTGATGCCCCAGGGAAAACCGGATGAAATGCCCATCGGTGTTACCCAGTCTGCGCGTTCGCTCCTGGTAATAACGACTGAAACCGCCCGGTGACGTTTTCCACTCAGAGGACAAGGCTAGAACGCCGTGTTCAAGGGCATTGTTATAGAGTTCCGACAACAGCGTGTAGACCTCGCCGCTGCGGCTCCTCAGACCGGGCACTTCCATACAGATATGCAGCATAAGCGGCAGTGGATTGAAGTCAGCCAGGGTCTGTTCACGCAATTCATAGACGCAGTGCCAGTCCGCCGGGCCGGTCAGCGCCGATTCCGGAATCTTGTCTGGCATTACCTCTGGCGCCTCCGCCCGAACCATTTGCAGACAGCACAGCGTCAGGTCATCGGCCAGTTCTGGCTTACCGGTATGCTGCTGCATTCTCGCCAGCAGGGCCTCAAACGGCTCCTGCCCTGCTTTCAGCCCGGCCAGCACGCTCAGGACACCTTCCTCGCCCAGACTTTCACCCGCACTGTTGGGTGCCTCCGGGAGCCCGTCGGTCATCATCACCAGCCAGTCTCCCGGTGCAGCGTCCAGCACCGTCATGGAGGCTGAGAATTGGTCCGGCTCCTGTACTCCCAGCGGCAGGTGCCGGGACGGAATGGCGACACGGTAGCCCCCGGCACGCAACAGCCAGCCATCCGGCAAGCCACCGTTCCAGACACGCAGACTGTTGTGTTTGAAATCCGCCTCAATCATCAGGCCGCAGCAAAACATGCCAATTGGCAGTATTCGTCGAAGCTTGCGGTTGATTTCCCGGAGAACATCCGGGGCTCCGAAGCCTTTGGCCGCCATCCCGTAGAAGATTTCCGCCACTGGCATGGCGCCAATGGCAGCAGGCAATCCGTGCCCGGTGAAATCACCGAGAAACACCAGGGTGCCTCCCCCGGGGCGCTGAGCCGCAAACAGTACATCACCGTTGAAGACCGACAGGGGTGAGGCGTGGTGGCGAATATTCGGTGCATCCAGGCAACCGGTGTGGGCAATATTGTCGAACACCCGCCGCGCCGTGCGCTGCTCGTCCAGCATTTGCTGGTTCTGGCGCCGAATATGGTCACGCTGGTGCGATAATGCCTGGTGCAGAGCCCGCATACGATTGAAAGCGTTAATCTTCGCTTCAAGGATCACGCGGTTGTAGGGTTTCACGAGAAAATCGTCGCCGCCAGCCTCAAGACACCGAGCCAGATCGCCCGCCCCGGACAGGGACGTGAGAAAAATGAGCGGCACCAGGCGCTCACCCGCCAGAGCCTTGATTTGACGGGCGGCTTCCATGCCATCCATCCGGGGCATCAGGGCGTCCAGCAGCACCAGATCCGGTTGGGTTTCCCGGAACAGTTCCACCGCCTCGGTACCGTCTTCGGCCTCAATCACGGTATGGCCCAGGCGGCTGACCAGCCGCGCCAGAATCAACCGGTCGCTGGCACTGTCCTCGGCAAGAAGTACCTTCAAGGGAATCGCCTCAGCGAATGCTGAACAACTGCTCGAAGTTGGAGATGGAGAGTATTCTGCGGACATCGCTGTTGCAGTTCTCGATGGAGATGCGGGCGCCATCGCCGCCAGCGTGATCCCTTAACAGAAGCAACATGCCCAGAGCCGAGCTGTCGAGGTAGGTGGTGTCTGAAAGATCAATGACATAGTGGCTGACGGTGGGTTCGCTATGCTCGTAGGCATCCCGAAAGGATTGATGGGTACTGAAATCAAACCGGCCTTCCACGCAAATCGTGAGTGTCTTGCCGTCATCGCTCCGATGTGTCTCTATAGGCATTCCTGAACCTCCCGGCACACTCCACCAATGACTTTCCTTTGCCGCCGGCCAATGATGGCAAGCTTATCTGGTAAAGGATAGACAAATTAACGGAAATTGCATCCAGGTTTTCTGATGCAGGTCATCGGGGCAAACAATTATCGCTGCCGCCGGGCAAAGGCCCGTCCAGCCGCCTCGTCCGCCAGTTTCTGGTCTCTGAGATCCTGCTTCCGCTGCTCCTGTTGCCGGCAGGACTCGATGTATTTTTCCATCCCACGGCGACGCTCCCAGGCCTGCTGCCACTCCCGACGCCGGGCTTCAAACACCTGCTCCGCTTGTTGCAGCTGCCGCTGTTGCTGGGCAATCACCTGGTCCAGCTGGGCGATAAACGCCTGCCAGGCCTGCAACCGCGCCACAGGCACAACACCCTGCTGGCTGGCGCGGATCTGGTCACGATACTCCTGCTGATACCGCTCCAGGTTTTCCACCTGTTCGCGGTGCACCTCCACCTGCTTACGGGCTTCACCAAGGCGCTCCAGAGCTTCCTGCTCTTTTCGCTCTTCAAGGGAGAGGACAACTTCAAGCCGTTTCGATCGCAACATCAGGCATTATCCCGGTTGCCGGCGGGATTCGGCACCGCCGTCTTTCTTCGTTCCGGAGAACGCCGCTCGGGCACCACCGCCAGCAGCTGCTCAATCGCCTCCGTAAGGGGAGCACTTTCATTCAGCCCCTGCTGCAAAAACTGGCGCATGTTGCCTATATGCTGGATGGCAAAGTCGGTCTCCGGGTCGGAACCCTTCACGTAGGCACCCACACTGATCAGATCACGGGCCTGCTGATAACGGGAATAGACCTGTTTGAATCTCTGGGCCCGGGAGAAGTGCTCCGGATCGGTCACCTGGGGCATCACCCGGCTGATGGAGGCTTCCACATCTATGGCCGGATAGTGGCCTTCTTCCGCCAGGCGTCGGGATAATACGATGTGACCATCAAGGATGGCCCGGGCTGCATCGGCAATGGGATCCTGCTGGTCGTCACCTTCCGTCAGAACGGTATAAAACGCAGTAATGGAACCACCACCGGGGCGACCATTACCCGTGCGCTCAACCAGTTGCGGCAGCTTGGCAAAAACCGAGGGAGGATAACCCTTGGTCGCCGGTGGTTCGCCAACGGCCAGGGCGATCTCTCGTTGTGCCTGGGCATAGCGGGTGAGAGAATCCATCAATAGCAGGACGCGCTTGCCCTGATCGCGGTAATACTCGGCGATTCGGGTGGTGAGCATCGCGGCACGCAGACGCATCAGTGGCGAGTCATCAGCTGGAGCAGCCACAACCACGGAACGAGCCAGGCCTTCATCGCCGAGAATGTCCTCGATGAATTCCTTGACTTCCCGGCCCCGCTCGCCAATCAATCCGACCACGGTAATGTCAGCATCCGTGAACCGGGTCATCATCCCCAACAGCATACTCTTACCGACACCACTGCCGGCAAACAGGCCGAGGCGCTGGCCCTGGCCCACAGTCAACAAGGCATTGATGGCGCGAATTCCCACATCCATGGACTGGCGAACCGGCGCCCGGTTCAATGGGTTGATGATGTCGCCGGTCAGCTGCACTCTGGCCTCTGCCTGCAACGGTCCCTTGCCGTCCAGCGGGTCGCCGGCACCATTCACCACACGCCCCAGCATTTGCGGGCCCACCGGCACCCTGCTGGCCGAGGCCAGAGGAATCACCCGGGCTCCGGGCTTGAGACCTTCAATGGCGGTCAGCGGCATCAGGTAAACCTTGTCTTCCTCAAAGCCCACCACTTCCGCTTCTACACTGGTGGCGCTATCGCCCTGAATCAGACAACGGTCCCCCACCACCATCGGGCAACCCACGCATTCCAGCGTGAGACCCACCATGCGCGTAAGCCGGCCAGACAATTCTGGCGCCGGTTCGGCATTGATGGCGCCCTGAAGCTGCCGTATACGCTCAGCCAGGCGTGAGGTCATCGTCCTGGCCCTGCTCGTTGAATTCGTTGGAATCGGCTTGCTGTGGTGATGCCATGCCCGAATCACTCAGCACATCCCGGTGAAAATCCGTGAGCTCACCCATGTTGGGCGCCAGCTCGTCCTGCTCCGGGCCGGCAGGCTCCGCCAGCTGTTCTTCCAGCATGCCCTGAACCGCCCTCTGGAATCGCTTCTCCACGGTGTAATCCACCAGACTATGGCGCGATTCCACTTTACAGCCACCGGGCATGAGAGAATCGTCCTCAATAATCACGGCCGATGATTCCAGGCGCTCAGTGACTTCGCGTACCGGTTCGATATCGTCGGGGTGAATATGAATGCGTAGATTGTCGGCGGTCGAGGGCAGTGACGACAGCGCCCGACGCACCACCTGGCGAATCTGGGAGGAATCAATGCTGAGTTCACGGAAAACCACCGCCCGTGCCAGCACCGTGGTGAGGTTCACCAGCACCGATTCCAGCTCGTCCTCATGGCGCTCGATGGGCAACAACAGCTCACCCATCAGATGCTCCAGGCGTTCCATCCGGGAGGCAACTTCCTGGCGCGTCTGCTCTGCTGCCTGCTGCTCTCCGTGACTGCGGCCCTCCGCCTCGCCTGCGGCATAGCCGTCTTTGTGCCCGTCAGCCCGACCCTGCTCAAAGCCTTCCGTGTACCCGGCCTGGCGCCCCTCCTGAAAACCGTCCTCGCGGGCAGCCTGGCGAATCTCTTCAAGATCGGCCGCGGTCAGCGGCTTGACCTCTTCTTCCTCGACAACCTGATTTCCGCGTTCATCAAGCAGGGGCAGTTCCCACCGTTCCCAGGCGGTCATCTGTTCTTTCGGTATGCGCTTGCTGTCCTGGTCGGAATCTTTCATCACATCATTTCTTCACCGCTACCACCCAGCGATATCTCGCCGGCTTCAGCCATGCGGCGAGCAACGGTGATGATGTCTTTCTGGGCCGCTTCGACCTCGCTGACCTTGACCGGCCCCTTGGCTTCCAGATCATCCTGCAGTAACTCCGCAGCACGCTTGGACATGTTCTTGAAGATCTTTTCCTTGACGGCTTCGTCGGCACCTTTGAGCGCCACCACCAGCACCTCCGAGGACACCTCCCGCAACAGCGCCTGGATACCACGATCATCGATATCCTTGAGGTTATCGAACACGAACATGAGGTCTTCAATGGTGGACGCCAGATCCGGATCCATGTCCTTGATGGAATCCATCAGTGAGCCTTCAATACCCCGGTCCATAAAGTTCATGATATCCGCCGCGCGTTTAACGCCACCAATCCGACTGGTCTGGGATGCCGCTCCACCGGAGAACTGCTTCTCAAGAATGTCGTTCAGTTCCTGCAGGGCCTGTGGCTGGATACTTTCGAGCGAAGCCACCCGCATCATCACATCCAGGCGTACTTTTTCATCAAGCGTGCCCAGAATTTCAGCGGCCTGATCCGGGTCGAGGTAGGAGATAACAATGGCCTGAATCTGGGGGTGCTCGTAACGGATGATATCACCCACCGCCCGGGGCTCCATCCATTTGAGCGTGTCCAGGCCCGTGGTATTGCCGCCAATCAGGATGCGGTCAATCAGGCTCGCGGCTTTATCATCACCCAACGCCTGAGTGAGCATCGCCCGGATGTAGTCGTCGTTGCCAACACCCAAACCGGTCTGGCCACCGACCGCGTCCACAAACTGGTTAAGCACGTAGGTGACGTCGTCTTTGCTGACGTCTTTCATCTGCGCCATGGCAACGCCAACCCGCTGAACCTCTTTCGGCCCCATGTGCTTGAGCACCTCAGCGGCGTCCGCTTCGCCCAGAGACATCAGCAGTATCGCTGCCTGCTCCACTCGCGGAATCTTGCGCTGCGGCTTTTTCGGGGCATTCCCCTGCAGCTGGCCGTTTTCTTCAGTCATCGACATTCACCCACTGGCGCATAACCTGTGCGACCCTGGCGGGATCTTCCGCAATCAGGCCTTTGAGTGCATTCAACTGCCTATCATAGCTGTCTGTGGCCCCCGGCAAAAGCAGGTCATCCTGAGACGACATAGCCTCGCGCAGCGCCTGCCCGCCTTCGAGATCGCCCAGACCACCAAACTCGCCGTCTTCTCCGCCTTCACCACGTTCGCGGCGACCTCCACCGGAAAGGGTCTTCAGGGTGGGACGCAGCAGGCCAAGCACCAGAATCAGAATGACCAGCCCTGCCAATACCTGCTTCATTAAATCCCAGAACCAGGGCTGCTCCCAGAAACCCGGCGCTTCGAACTCCACGGCTTCTTCAGGGGCAAACGCGGTATTCATCACGGTAACGCTGTCGCCCCGGGAGGCGGAATAGCCAACCGCATCACGCACCAGCATGCTCAGCCGTTGCAGTTCCGCTTCGGGCCAGGGTTGATAGCTCACCTCGCCAGTCTCCGGGTCAACCACTTTCATGTCATCCACGGCGAGGGCTACGGTCACCCGCTTGACGGCACCCAGCTCCTGGCGGGTGTAGCTGACGGTACGATCCAGTTCGTAGTTCCGGGTGGATTCACTCCGGACATTCACCGGCGGAGCCGCAGGGGCGCCATCTTCACCTTCGGCGGCATTGGCCTGCTCCGGAACCGTGGCTGCCCCTGGCGGCTGATTGGCCAGCGCACCGGGAATGCCACCCAGGCCTCCCGCCACACGCTGCTCAGACAACTCGCGCTCACTGCGAACCGCCTGCTGCTCCGGGTTATATAACTCTTCGGCCCGTTCGACCGCCGAGAAGTCCAGGTCGGCAGTGACTTCCGCGCGGTAACGCCCTTCGCCGACAATCGGGCCAATCAGAGACGCGACACGACGGGTCAGCCTCTCTTCAACCCTGGACGTGTATTCATACTGGTCTTTCATCCGATCCGTTTCGGCCTGAACGTCATCGCCCGTCAACAGATTGCCGTTCTGGTCGACTACAGTGACTTGATCCCGGTTCATCATCGGGATGCTGCCGGCCACCAGGTTGACGATGGCCCGAATCTGTTCAGGCTCAGGGCGACGGCCCGCAAACACCTCAAGGAACACCGAGGCGGTCGGTTCACGGGCATCCCGGATAAACACCGAACGCTCGGGAATGGCCAGGTGCACCCGGGCATTTCGAACACCACGCATGGCGGCGATGGTCCGGGCCAGTTCGCCCTCCAGTCCGCGCCGGTAGCTGATGGTTTCCATAAACTGGGACGTCCCCAGACCACGTTCCTGGTCCAGCAACTCATAGCCCATGGTTTTCTGGTCGGTCACGCCCTCTGCGGCAAGTTTCAGGCGCGCGTTGTATACCTGTTCAGACGGCACCAGCAGCGCTCCGGTGCGGGGGTCCATCTTGTAATCGATACCGTTGCTGTCGAGGATGGTGGTCACGTCCTGCGGGTTGTAGGCAGACAGATCCCCCACCACCGGCTGGTAATTGGGCTCCTGAGCCCAGAGCACCACAGCCACACCCAGTGCCACGCTGGCGGCCAGCCCCACCATCAGTCCAACCTGGCGGAGCAGGTTCAATCGGTTGAACCCGAGCAAAAGATTGCTACGGCTCTCGGGAGTATCACTCTCCTGAGTTGCCGGCAGGTCAGAGGCGGCGGTTTCCGCGGGTACGCTTGCCATGCTGTTGCTCCGTTATCAGATCGGCATATTCATAATGTCTTCGTAGGCCCGCACAACCCGGTTACGCACCTGGGTCAGCGCCTCGAAAGACACGGAAGATTTCTGGGCAGCTATCATGACCCGGGTGATGTCCACGTTCGGATCGCCCATTTCATAGGCCGTCCTGAGCTCGCTGGCCTGACTCTGGACCTCGTGTACATTGTTAACGGCCTTGCCCAGCATATCGCTGAAGCTGGGGACTTCCTGAGTTTCCTGAACCTGTCGTGGGCCATCGATGCGACCACGTACGGACTGATCCTGCTCGACCCTCTGGTTCTGCATCATCTGGGTACGCAGATTCCGGATCTCAGACAGAACATTGTTTATGTCGGCACGTTGAACCATCACACTCTCCCGGCGGCCCTGTCGGGCCTGTACTTGTTGCTGACTCAAAAGAATCTAAGCAAGCAACAGGCCAGAAAACATTAAACCATTTATTTCAATAGGTTAAAAATAATGACCAAAGCCAAAGGCGTTCACGCGACAAAGAATTGACAGAGGTGAAAACAGACGAAAAGAAGACCAGGTGGGCAGGTAAAAAAGCGGCACCCCGAAGGGTGCCCGAAGGAGTATAAGGTCGACAACAAAGGCCCTGACTCAGGCCATGGCCAGCTCCGCATCAAGATCGATACCGGCATCTCGCATCTGGGCCAGTTTGTAGCGAAGCGTTCGTGGGCTGATGCCCAGTTGCTCCGCGGCCCGGTTGCGCCTGCCACGCTCTTTCTTGAGGGTCTGAATAATAATACGGAACTCTTGCTGGCGCAGATCATCGCCGAGCGAACCAATGGCCTCATCAGCCGCTGAATCCGCTTCCAGCCCGGCCTCGGGGTCTGGCAAGTCAGCCGCAGCGGCCTCCGTGGATCTGTCGGAAATGGCCGGCTCGGCGGGTGCACCAAAGTCAGCGGCACTGGTAATCCCAAGCTCCAGACAAAGATCGCCGGCGTGGATCACATTGCCCTGATGCAACACCAGGGCCCGCTGAATGGCATTGTCCAGCTCCCGTACATTACCCGGCCAAGCGTGAGCCATCAGCGCCTTGCGGGCATCTTCGGCCAGGGTGATGCCAGTCAGTTTCATCTTGCGGCAATGCTTTTTCAGCAGTGACCGGGCCAGGGGCAGAATATCCAGTGGCCGCTCCCGCAGGGGCTGCCAGCGCATCGGGAATACCGTCAACCGGTAATAAAGGTCTTCACGGAACTTGCCTTCACGAACATAGTCCGCCAGATCACGGTTTGTGGTAGCCAGCACACGAACATCCAGCTGGATGGTCTTGCGACCACCTACCCGCTCCACTTCCCGCTCCTGCAACACCCGCAGCAGCTTTGACTGCAGACCAAGATCCATTTCGGAAATCTCATCCAGCAGAATGGTTCCGCCATTGGCTTGCTCGAATTTGCCTGGGGAGGCTGCAACGGCACCGGTGAATGCACCCTTCTCATGACCGAACAGAATGGCTTCCAGCATATTCTCCGGAATAGCCGCACAGTTGATCGCGACAAATGGCTCATTCGCACGGGGTGACTGCTGATGAATATAGCGCGCCAGCACTTCTTTACCGGTACCACTCTCACCGGAAATCATCACCGTGGAATCACTGGTGGCCACTTTCGCGGCGAGCTGGAACATGCGCTTGCTGACCGGATCCTCAGCCACCGGCTCATCGCCGGATTTCTGGCGGCTGCCGCCCACGACCCGGCTGACCGCCTCCACCAGAACCTGCGGTTCAAACGGCTTGACCAGATAATCGATGGCACCGGATTGCATGGCAGACACCGCATGGCTGATCTGGCCATAGGCGGTAATCAGCATCATCGGTAGGCCCGGATACAAGCGCTGAACTTCCGCCAGCAATTCATGGCCGGACATGCCGGGCATATTAACGTCGCTGACCACCATATCGACCGGCGCCCGGGCCAGGCTTGCCAGCGCATCTTCAGCGCTCGCCGCTTCTTGCACCTGGAATTTCGCCAGCTCCAGCGTCGTTACCAGAGCCTCGCGCAGGTCGTGGTCATCTTCCACAATCAGAATCTGGGCCTTTGCCATGCTATGTGCCTCCAACCTGTTCTTTAAAACCGGGCCGTCAGAATCGGCAGCCGAACTATCGCGTCGGCACCTTGCTGTCCGGGGGATGAAATCGAGAACTCGCCTTGATGGGCCTTGACCACCGCCTGCACCACCGCCAGCCCGAGGCCGGTGCCATGGGACTTGGTGGTGTAGAAAGCTTCCATAATCCGCCCCGCTTCACCGGCCTCGAACCCGGGACCGTTATCGGACACCCGGATTTCCAGGCGGCCAGAGGTGGCGGAAACGACGATTGAAACGTCGGTTGCGCCCGCCTCCAGACTGTTATTCACCAGATTTGTACAGGCGCCAACCAGAGCATCGCGATTGCACATGAGGCGGCAAGGCGTCTGCACCTGGTTGTCCAGGGTCACCTGCACGCCCGGTGAAAGCTTGAGGCCGTCCACGGCAGACTCGAGTGCTTCCACCAGACGCGACGAATCCAGCTCTTCCGCCAGCCGGGTTTCGCCGCGGGCAAAGATCAACATGTCACGAACCTGCTGTTCCAGGTGGGTCAGGCGGGACATCAGCCGGGAGGCGCAACGTTGACGCAGCTCTTCATCAAGATCCGGCTGGCTCAGATGGCCGCCATAGAGAATGGCGGCGGACAGCGGTGTGCGAATCTGGTGGGCCAGGGAAGCAACCATCTTGCCCATGGCAGAGAGGCGCTGGGCATGAGCCAGCTGAGCCTGGAGCTGACGGGTTTCGGTCAGATCGGTCAGCAGGATCAACTGGCCCGGCTGATTCTCCATGGTACGGATCTCAATGCTGACCCGGCGACCATCCTTCAGGGAAACTTCATGGCCATCATCGTTACGAGGAGCAAAACAACGGCGGATGACGTCAATCCAGCGCTCGCCCTCAAGTGGCTCGCCGAGCAAAGCAATGGCGGCCGGATTGCTCTGGCTGACGGTGCCATGTTTGTCCAGTACAACCACGCCCGCAGGCAGAGCGTTCAACAAGGTAGAAAGCCGATCCGCCAGCTGTTCTTTCTGCTCCAGCTCCTGCTGACGCTGTCGTGATTCATAAGACAGTTCACCGGACAGCTGATTCACCCGTGATTCGAGGGTGCGATAGGAATCGGTAATCTGGCGAGACATGCGATTGAACAGTTCCAGCGCAGAATCTACAGCCTCATCGTCCTGCTGTGGAAACAGTGCTGTCACCTTGTCGTTGACATCAGCCGCAGCGTTAGCATCCGGCTGGTGGCCAGACTCCATAACGACATGTGCGTGGCTCATAACCTTTCCCCCTGACAGGCCCGGCGGGGCCATCAATACTTTCGTTCGGAAAAGTTAAAGCTAACAGCGTGCCAATCAGGATTTATTCTTTATTTTCATACAGTAACGAAACCAAAGAAACCCAGGGTGACGGATTACCGTCGGCCAGAAACGACAATGGCGCCGAAGGTTACAAACCTTTGACGCCATCTTCTACCGGCCAGCCCGGTGTCTTCAGGCTTCTTCCGAGTCGTCCCTCAGACCATACTTTCGCACTTTCTCCACCAGTGTGGTGCGCCGTATCCGCAGCTTCTCGGCAGCGCGGGCAACCACGCCGCTGGCTTCATCCAGAGCCTGCTGAATCAACTGCTTTTCAAGATTGGAGAGATAATCCTTCAGATCGATGCCATTCACCGGCAGCAACGCCGGCGCGTCCAGCCCTACCAGCCCCGGTATTGACGAGGGCATACCGGAATCCTCTACCGGCCGATTCTCGTCGTAATCGTCCACATAGCGGAACTTCTTTGGCAGTTCCTGAACCCCGATCACGCCGTACGGATGCATGATGGCAAGGCGCTCCACCAGGTTCGCCAGCTCACGAACGTTGCCCGGCCAATCATGACGACACAGGCTCATGATGGCCGCCGAGTTCATCCGCAATGAACCTCGCTTCTCTTTCTCCATCCGGGAAATCAGCTCGTTGATCAACAGCGGAATGTCCTCCACCCGCTCCCGGAGTGCCGGCATTTCGATCGGGAACACGTTCAGCCGGTAGTACAGATCCTCCCGGAAGTCTCCGGACTCAATCATGTCCTCGAGGTTCTTGTGGGTCGCCGCAATCACCCGTACGTCGGCGGTCTGGGTGCGGTTACTGCCCACTTTTTCAAAGGTGCGTTCCTGTAGAACCCGCAGAATCTTCACCTGCATGTTCAGGGGCATATCGCCAATTTCATCCAGGAACAAGGTGCCGCCTTCCGCCATCTCGAAGCGCCCCACCCTCGCCGTGATGGCACCGGTAAACGCGCCTTTCTCATGGCCAAAGAGCTCGCTTTCCAGCAGCTCCGCCGGAATCGCACCACAGTTCACCGGCACAAACGGCTTGTCGCGGCGGGAGGAATGGTAATGCAAATTGCGGGCGACCACTTCCTTACCGGTACCGGATTCACCGGTAATGAGAACGCTCACATCTTTGTCAGCCACCTGCTCCATCAACTGACGCACCTGCTGGACTTTCCGGCTGGTTCCCACCAGGCTGCGGAACAGCTGTACGCCACGTTGCTGGCCGCGCTGCTGGTTGCGGCTGAACTGATCCCGATAGATCTGCGCCCGGTACAAGGAGTCCACGAACTTGGTGTAGTTCAGCGGCCACTCCATCCGTGCGATCACTCGCGCGGCATCATCCTCTGACAGCGCCTTGAGTTCAGGGTCGCCCACCACCAACACCGGCACACCGGTCATGGCCCGGCATACCTTTTCTATGGCAGAGTCGGCCGAGGAGTCAGTTCCGTTGACCACCGCCACGGAAACACTATCCGAGGCCTGGTCGTCGTCACTTTCCAAAAGCGCCAAAGCCTCGTCACCGGCAATCACCTGCTCTTCACCGACAAACTCCAGAATGGTGACCAGATCTCGCCGTCTGGCTTCATCCTCACTCAGCACCAGCACTTTGTTATTTTTGGACATTCACAGGAATCTCTTCATGGATTTGTGCGGTATTTAAGACCGTATGCCGGCCCGAGTCAATTTTATGACGCTATCTTTGACGATTTGAGGAGACGTTCTGATAAGTTTTGGCGGCGTTACGATTCTGACTAACCCCCTTCAATGAGGCTTTCGCCTCGTCGCGGGCCTTCACAGCGGCAGCATCAGCCTCGGCCACAAAGCGATTCAGCGCTTCCAGTCGCTCACGTACCAATGTGGCGTCGATTCGGCCCTGTTCGAGCTCAGCCATCAACGGCTCCACCGTTGGCCGAACCCGGGTATTGAGCTGGCTCAACTGTTCCCAGTCCTGGTTGTCCAGGGCCTGCTTCAATTCGTGTTGGAGCTGATCCAGATCGGAGAGGAGGGTATCAGGGTTGGCCATCAGCAATCTCCAGGGTTTGCAGGACAGGCTGGCCAACGGGAGGGCGCCACCGAAAAGCGATGGCGCCCCACAACCGGACGATTAACGCCGAGCAGCCCGACGGGCCGCAGAGGCGGTGAACTCGTTACCACGATACCCCGGCGCAAAATTATAGGCGGGGTAACCGTTGTCCAGACCATCAATGTAATAACGGTTAGCCTTCAGATCATACGTCATTTCCATGGTGGTCCAGAAGACCGGCTCGCTGTAGTAGCTGATATTGTGAGCCTCGGAAACGCGCCAGAGCTCGCCTTTCTCGTTGTATTCCTCGGAGACCAGAATCTGCCAGCTGTCCTCATCGATGTAGAACACACGGCGCTCGTAAATGTGGCCAATACCAGTACGGCGCTTGGCCTCTACCACCCAGACCCGGTGCAGCTCATAGCGGGCGAGTGTCTGGTTGATGTGGTTCGGGCGGATGACGTCCTCAGGGCGAACACTGGAATCGTGAAGCTTGTATCCGTTGTAGGGAACGAGCAGCTCCCGCTTGCCTTTGAGCTCCCAGTCATACTGGTTCGGAGCGCCGTTATACATGTCTTTCTGGTCTACCGAACGCAGCGAAGAGGAATTCGGCAGGTCGGTTTCATAGGCCAGATTCGGAGACCGACGCAGACGTCGGGAACCGGCATCGTAACGCCAAGCAAGACGGGGTGAACGCACCTGGTCCAGCGTTTCGTGCACCAGGGTGATGGTGCCGGCCAGAGTGGTCGGGGCGATGGTCTCGGTCTTCAGATAGAAAATCTTGTTGTCGATATCCGCAAGATCTGCGCCTATCTGGCTATAGGCGAAGAAATAATCATAGTGGTTGACCACCGGGTTGAAGGATCCGTCCACCTGGGGTGTGGCCGAGGCACTACGGAAGGATACTTCCTCACCACGGTACCGGAGAATGTGGTTCCAGATCGCTTCCAGACCATTCTGCGGAATGGGGAACGGGCTGGTCATTATGGTGTCTCTTACCCCGTTGCCGTTGTCCAGCAACTCGGCCGTCAAGGCATTCTGGCGAAACTTTTCGTAAACATGCTCGGGAAATGCTGCTGTCCGACGGGTTTCATACACCGGCATGAAAAATTCCGGGCCATATTGCTCCAGCATCCGGATGTGGCCGTCCGACAACTTGTCCCGGTAAAGGTCGAGGTTATCCCCTGTCACCACATAGAGTGCCTTGTCGCCAGGGAACGGATTGACTTCTACAGATCCCTCACGCCAGTTTGCCGGTGGCGTCGCAAGCCCACCATCCCAGGCTGGAATCGTGCCTGCCGCGTTACCCGCGCGCTCGGCACCAACCGGCGTTAACTCATTGTTCAGGCGCGCTGCTTCAGCTTGTGTTACTTTTGCCAGCAGCGGACTGGACGCCCCCATAACAGCAACTGCGATGGCAGCAATTAATCGGTTTCGCATCCTCAACCTCCAGCGTGAGTCACATGAGTGGTCAATACTCACCCAATTTGACGCTCTTTTTGCCAGTTTCAAACGCCCGTTTCAAGTGGTTGTTTGTGTTTCTTGTGAAACGGTATTTCCACAAAGCGGACAGAGCGAGAAATAAACAGCCAGAAATGGTAAACTCCTAAAGTTTTACCGGCCCTGTTTCTCTGGTTTTCTGCTCGAAGGTTTCTTCATGGCGTCGCAATGGCATTCCCTGGTTTCACAAAAGCTGTTTCTGGCCAAAACGTTATTGGCCCGGGTTGAGCAAGATGCCGCGGCGACAGCGCCAGAACGGGAAGCTCAGCTGCAAGGAGCGATTGAGCTGCTGCTGCGGGCGCGCAAGCTTCTGCTGGTAATGATCGCCCGGTGCCACCAGAACAAAGCCGACAGGCCAGCTTCCGTTGACGAGCTGGAGGCCCTGCTTCCCTACCCGATTGCGGAAACCGAAACGCTGAGGGAACTATCAGAAACGTCGGGCAGCTGGTGGCAGCATCTGAACCAGCTGGAAGCGGCGGCTGCGGAGCCGCCCAAAACGCGGAAAACCGTAACGGAAGAAAACATCATTGCGGTCTCGGCAGACCAGGGACCAGATCGGTCCGTTCAGGCTCTGAACAAGGTACTGGCCGCCATGACTGTTTTGGCCAGAGAGATAGACGAGCAACACAGCGAGTGGTAATCCGCCTGGCGGAGCCAATCCATTAACATACGCTGACAGCAGATATAGGTTGAATGAATGTCACCTTCGTTTTTTGAAATTGTACAACTCGCCGATGGCGACTATGCGCTTCGCCGGATTGATGATGACGCGGCTCCACTGGTGCGCATTTCTTTCTCGGATGAAGCCCGGGAGATGCTGGAAGATCGGGACATGAACGTCGCCAAGGCCATGATTGCCGCAGGCATAGAGGCCGCTGGCAACATCAGCCACGATATTGACTGGGAAGAGGACGAAAGCGAGTTCGCCGACAGTCAGCCCCACTACACCCTGCACTGAGCACTTTTTATCTCTGGCGCAACACCACACCGTGGCTATTGCCCTTGGCTGATGCCTTTTGCAATGTTTCCAGCGCCGCACGACCCAGTTTGTGAGTCCAGAGCACAACGGCATGGCAGGTGCCTGCGCCCAGCGCTCGCTCAGCGAGCTGTTGTGCCGGGAACTCTGCCGTTGACCGCAACACCAGAATTTCACTGGCCACAATGCCATGCATTTTCTGCCATTTGGCCACCAGGGACTGGGGAGGATCAATCCACGCCAGCCAGCGTTTCTCCTGGTTCAGTTGTGTGAGCATTGGCAGCAGGAGCTGGAAGTTCTCTACCTGCTCCTCCGGAAGGATAATCTCGGTAACGTTACCACCGAAGCCAGAAGCTGAACGCCGCTCCGAACCAGACGTTGCCGCCCTGGCAGCTGGCGCCCGAGCGCCAGAGGAAACTGCGCCAGCCGGAACAACAGCTGCCGGCTGAAATGCCATGTTCTGAGTGAAGCTCAACTGTTCCATTACTCACCTACCTGCGCCATGCGCTGCCGAATACGGTATTCAGTGAAGATCGGAGCGGCGGATAACACCCACCCCGAGACCTTCAATAAACAATTCCTGCTCCGTGAGATCGACCTCAATCGGAGCAAACTCTTCATTCTCTGCAATCAGCCAGACTTTGTTGCCTTCCCTGCGGAACCGTTTGACCGTAACTTCCTCACCAACACGCGCGACAACAATCTGACCGTTGTGGACATCCTGGGTGCTGTGCACCGCCAGCAAATCACCATCCAGAATCCCGATGTCTTTCATGCTCATCCCACGCACCCGCAACAGATAATCTGCTGACGGAGAGAAGAAACCCGGCTGCAACGTGCAGTGATCTTCAATATGCTCCTGCGCCAGGATCGGGCTACCGGCAGCAACCTGCCCGATAACAGGAAGCCCCAGATCTTCTTCGGCCTCCGGCAGGCGGATACCCCGGCTGGCTCCCGGCACCATCTCAATGGCGCCTTTTCTGGCCAGCGCCCTCAGGTGTTCTTCTGCGGCGTTGGCGGAACGGAATCCCAGCTCTGCGGCAATTTCGGCCCTGGTGGGCGGGTAGCCGGTTTCATCCACGTAACGTCGGATGATGTCCAGCACCTGGGATTGTCTTGCAGTCAGTTTCATCAGTCGGGCTCCGGAATCTCAATCCTGTTTTTTTATACAGTGAACTGACTATATACAGTGTTTTATCCAGTGTAAAGCCCCCTCCGTTTCGTTTCCTTCCTGTAACAGGCGAGCACCAGCCTGTATGTTATGGTGACGGAAACCAGACACAGGGAAGCCATAACCAACCATGACCGCAAACGATCGCTGCAAGATGCCGGAACGCAAGACAAATCGGGACGGCCAGGAACGAAAAGTCGGGGTTGAGATTGAACTGTCCGGCCTGACCTACGAGGCCCTGGTCGCGCACGCTGCCCGCCTGCTTGGGGGTGAGCCGGAGCTGACATCCCGTTATGTCACCCGACTGGACACCGATGCCGGGGTTTTCACCATCGAACTGGACTCTGATCCCATCAAAGATCTGGACCTCGCCGATGAACGGCTCCCGGAATCCATTCGGGAGCTCGGCAACCACGCCATGGATGTCATTGACTTTGCCGCCGAAAAGATTGTCCCTCTGGAGATTGTAGGGCCGCCGCTGGCAATGTCGGCCCTGGACATGATCGAGAATCTGGTAGACGAGCTTCGAGGCCTGGGTGCTGAAGGCAGCCGGGAGGCCATCTACTTTGCGTTCGGGCTTCAGCTCAACCCGGAACTGCCCGACCTCGAACCCGACACCCTGGTTCATTACCTGCAAGCGTTCGCACTGCTGTATGACTGGCTCAAATCCCGACACCAACTGGATATCAGCCGGAAATTCACCACCTACATTGAGCCCTGGAGCAGTCGGTATACCGATAAACTGATGGCAGACGATTACCGTCCTGATCTGGACACGCTGATGAGGGACTACCTCCACTACAACCCGACCCGGAACAAGGCATTGGATCTTCTGCCACTGTTCGCTCATCTGAACGAATCACTGTTGTCCGAATACGTTCAGGATCCCAGAATCAAGAGTCGTCCCACCCTGCACTACCGGCTGCCGGATTGTGATATCGACAACCCGAAATGGCATTTCTCCTCAGTCTGGAACGATTGGGTAGTGCTGGAGCAACTTGCCAATAACAGCCAGGATCTAGACGCCCTGCGGCAAGAATTCCACAGAGCCCGGAAGTTCAGTTTCCACAATCTCACCCACTCCTGGCGTGAGACCACCGATGACTGGCTGCATCAGCACGGTTATGTCTGACCGGGAAACTGAAACAGACGTTCCCGGCCTCACCATTGGCATCAGTGGTCCGGCCCGGCGAAGCATGGCTCATCGGCTGATCAGCCTGGGTCTGCGCCTGCACGGTGCCAGAACCCATTACATACGCCCGGGCGACCGAACCAACGTGGAACTGCTGGACGGGCTGGTGCTTTCGGGCGGCACCCACGTGCATCCCGGCCGCTATGGTCAACAACCCCAGGTGACGGCCAGGTATGACCTGAAACGGGATGCTACCGACACCGAGCTCCTCCGCCAGGCGGAGGCGATTAACATTCCGGTGCTGGGTATCTGCCGCGGCGCACAGTTTATCAACGTCTTTCACGGCGGGTCCCTGTGCCAGAACGTTACCCCGTTGCGGGTACATACCCGACATCGACCTTTGTTATTACCCCTCCAAACGGTTCGCCTGGTCCGGGACAGCCGGCTGGGAGGCCTGATGTACAGCCACGTGATTGGCGCCAACCGTATTCACAGCCAGGCCATCAAGCGCCTTGGACAGGATCTCAGAGTGACGGCCGTAGACAACGACCTGTTTGTGCAGGCCATCGAAAATACCGGCCGACAATGGTTGATGGGAGTCCAGTGGCACCCCGAATACCTGCTTTACCACACCGGGCACCGGCGCATCTTCAGCCATTTTGTGCATGCCGCCCGCGCCCGGAAACTGGAACGACTGGACAACCGGGAAGGCCCGGAGCTCCACTCATAAGGAGAATGATCATGACCAAACACCGATTTCCACTTGCGCTTGTTGCCGCCCTCGCGACACTGCCAGCCGCCGCCAGTGCCGGAGAAGTGAGCCTGAATGGCGAAGGCATTGTTCGCTATGAACCGGACAGCGCCAGATTGCAGTTCACCGTCACGGCCGAGCATCCGGATGCGGCAAAAGCCTCTGAACAGGTGTCGGCAACCATGGCCGAATGGCGCCAGGCCATTGGGGACTATCGTAACGAGCTGGACGATTATTCTGATGCCGACCTCAGTGTTTATACCCGCATGGTGCCTACGAGAGAGCAAGGCCAGGATCCGGAGCGGGTGTCGGTGGCCAGCCAGACCGTCAGCTTCTCGATCAACGATCTGGATCTGTTGAATCCGTTGATCGGCGAGGCAAACAAGCTGGGGCTGCAATATCATCTTGGCAGCCATCAGTTCTTCCATTCTGATGAACAAGGGCTGGAACGGGAGGCTCTGGCTCGGGCCATTGCCGATGCCAGAAGCCGCTGCGAGTTTGTCGCCCGGCAACTCGACCAGCGCTGTGGCGATGTGGTCACCCTGAACGTGAATGGCGGCCATCGCCCGGTACCGATGATGCGAGCGGAATCGAAAATGGCCGGTGATGCGGTGTCAAGCGTGGGCCCCAGGGAAATCCAGGCCACCGTCAGCGCCACCTTCGAACTGGACTGACCCGGCCGCTCAGAAGTTCCTTGTATAGAAAATGTCCAGCGAAGCCGCCAGGCCACTGGCGGCCTCCAGATAAAAGTAGCGGCCCAGATCGTAACGCAGGGCCACTGTGGTGATAGGCTCAAATATGCCAACACCATAACGCAGGCTCAGTTCGTCTGTGATGTAACCGCTCGCCACCACAGAGGCCTGTTCCCCGGAACCCTCCGCCTCCAATGTCAGGTTACGGATACCCAGTTCGTTTCCGATACCTTGTGTGATCTTGCTGGCCTGGGTAAGACCGAGTGACAACGCAGCCTGGCTCATCTGCCCCTCATCACCCTGGCCCCGGGGCGGGCGGCCGAGAATAACGTAGGACAAAGCATCACTCTGCGGCATTGACGGTTCCGAGAACACTTCCGTTTCCGGCGCGTCTACCGGGCCAGACAACCGAATGCCGGCAACCACGGTATCGACTTCACGCACCGCCTCAATGTCCAGGTAAGGCCGGGTAAGCGCGCCCACAAAAAGGATACGGGCACGGCGCAAATCCAGTTCCTGGCCAAAGGCCTCATAGCGACCATTCACTAACTGCAGCGCACCCCGTGTGTCCATGTTGTTGCCAATGCGCAACGTGCCTTCGAGGTTACCGGTGACGCCAAAAGCATCAAACGATACCTCATCCTCACCCACCACCACAGTGACGTCCATCAGCATGGACCGAATGGTCGGCTCTTCCCGTTCGACACCCACAATGACTTCATCCTCGGAGACTGACACCGCCGATGGGGGCACGCTCTGGATTTCGATGTCGCCTCTGGGCACCTCAACGCGGCCGGAAACCGACAGCTCGCCAGCCTTGAAGGCAATATCCAGATCCGGCCCCACCTCCAGCCGGGCATAAGGCTCCAGCGTCACCGGCAATCGATCGCCTTTCAGATTGACCGCAAGTTGCGGCGTCTGCGCCCAGGCCAGGGTTCCGGAGACCTCCCCCTGACTGCGGTCATTGCTTTGCCAGCGCCCGCTGATATCGGCCGACTGCCCCCGGAACTCAAGGACAACGAGTAATTCCTCCAGCGGCAGGGGCAGACCAGGATCGAACACGCGCCCGTCACTCAGCACCAACTCGCCGGTGACTTCAGGCTTCATCAACGGGCCGGCCAATCGGCCACTGCCATTAACCTGCCCCTGAATGTCTTCAATACCGGTAAAGGCCGAGAGAAAGGCAAGATTGAGGGACTGGAGCCGGAATTCACCATCAACCGATCGGTCACTGGCCAGAGGATCCACGGCAAGCTCCAGGTCAAACTGGCCAAGTTCCGGGCCGTTGAAATCCAGGCTGACATTGGCCTCCTCCGGTTTAAGGCGAGCCTCAACCACCAGCTGCTCATGGCGAATTGGCTGCCAGTCGTCCAGCACCAGAACACCAAACTCGCCGGCACCGGCATCAACCCGGATACTGCCGTCGGGACCCGCATCCGTGAGTGTCAGGGCAATGTCGGCATCTATGGTCGACTGCCACCGGAAGGTCTCTGGAAACAGCGGCGCCAGTGCGCTGGCAGGAAAACCCCGCACTTCATAGGCAATACGGGAGTCCGGCCACAGTCTCTGGTCACCTGCACAGACCGAGCTTTGCTGCCAGCGCCAGCAGTGGCTGCCAAGCTCAAGAGCCCCGGCCACATAAGAAAGATCCGCCCCTGTATCCAGCTGCCAGACCTGCCCCGGCTCTGGTACTGAAATCTGGCCACGGGCCAGCTGTCCGCGCCAATCCGACAGTTGCTCTCCCAGCCCGCCGTCGAATTCCAGCTCAATCGAGGCTTCGGGATGATCGGCTTGCACAGCCAAAGTGTGGCGCTCCCGGGTGCCGCTGAGCGAGGCCACGACTTTGTCCAGTTCCTGGCCAGCCAGACGCAGCTCAGTGCCGGACAACTCAAGGTCAATCCTCCCGTCACCGCCCAGACCAGCTTCAAGCTGCGCCTCGGTGACCAGGAACTGATCCTGCCAGGCAAGATTGCCCGCCGTCAGTGAAAGCTCACCTTCCAGAGCTTCCGGCGAGCCAGAGAGCCGAAGCCGTCCGGCAGCCTCCCCGGCAAGATCGGCCAACAACTGTTGCGGTGCGGCAAGATCAAAACGCAGGTCGCCCGACAGGGATTCGCCATACCGCCCGCTGCCCTCAAGCCGGTTATCCCCAACAGCAAGGGCCAGGTTCTGCACAACCCAGTCCTGGCCCTGAGTGGAGAGCTTTCCTTTTGCCTGCGCTGGCTGCTGCCGCCATTGGCCGCTGAGGTCGATATCGGCGAATAACTCGGGCAGTGCCCCGTCCCGCAACTGACCTCTGGTGGCCACGGTTCCGTTCAAACGTGCTTCCAGCAGCGGCACCCAATAACCCGGATTGAATCGATCGAGATCAAACTGCGCCTCCCAGCCCAGAGGCCCGGAAAACACCAGTTCTGCCTGGCCGGAAAGCGCGCCAGCACCGGTGGTCATATCCAGTTGGCTGAGGGTCACCGACTGCAGGTCGCCCACCAGCCGGGACGTGAGTTCGGCCTCCCCCAGGGGCCCGGCCACGGAAGCGTCCAGCTCCGCCTGATAACGACCATCACGGTACTGAACCTGGCCATCCAGACGGTTCAGTGCAACCGGTGGAGATTCCAGACCCGGAATCAGGCCATACCAGGGAAACCCGTCCAGGGTTATGTCGGCATTGGCATCAATACCATCACGCCATGAAACATTGCCGTTCGCGCCGAAGCGCCCTTCGGAATTGCCCTCCCGATCCCGGGCGATCATCGAAACTTCAACGCCGGAAGCGCCTTGGAGGGTCACCAGACCCTGAACTGACGCCTCCACCGGCCCGGTGGACGCCGGCAGCATTGCCCGGGTTCGGGTATTGAAACCCCGAGCCAGACTGCCATCGAGTTCCAGCCGCCATTGGCCCAGCGTCAGGGTTTCGGGTACAGAGCTGTGCGGCAGAAATTCCTGCGACTGGAGCTTCAGGCTTGCCGGCAGATCGGCATCAAGCGGATCCACCTCCCCCTCAAGGCGAGCGTCGAGATAGCCGCTGCTGGTGCCTGCCACACGAAGATCCCGGGCACTGCCGGACAGATCCAGGGCAATCTGCCAGTCGTCTCCGCTCGGTGGTGGCAAGGTAACGTTGACTGAAAGAGTCAACGGCCAGTCCCGACGCATCTCAGCTCGGCCATCGGCGGTCACCAGAATATCACCGCGTTCATACAGAAGGTGGTCAATGTTCAGGGTGGCACCCGACGCCCGAGAATCCAGCTCGACCCGATTCCAGACCAGGTTGTCATTTACCGTTAGTGCCCCGAGCCGGACTTCACGGATATTCACACCCAGGGGCAGATTGACGGAAGGCAACCGGATATCACCTCGTGGCTGATCAGCCTGGTCGGGGGTTTCTTGCACAGTAACCGCGATACTGGCCGCCTTGAGCGTGTCCAGACATACCGTCAGCTCAAGAAGGCACGACGGCGACCAGTCAATTTCCGGTTCGCTCACCTGCACGCCCACACCATAGCCCTGCCAGACCAGTTCGTCGGCACGCCACTGCCCCAGCATCGACCCCACGGCCGCTTCCGTCCGCAGGCCGGGCACCTGTTCTATAACCCAGGCGGTTCCGGTCTCACTGCGCAGGGCCAGTAACACTGCAACCACCAGCAACAGGGGCACCAGCAGCAACACCAGCACAATGACCAGCGGCCAGAACCACCAGTGCCGGTTTTTTCGGGTTTCCGGTTCGGCATCCGGGGACTGTGTATTTCTGGATTGTGTCTCGGTCACAGCTCCGGCCCCATGGAAAAGTGAATCCGCCAGCCACCGCCAAGCTCCTCATTCAACCCCCTGGCAACATCCAGGCGAAGCGGCCCCACCGGGCTGACCCAACGAATCCCCACGCCAACACCCGTCGCCAGCGGGTCAAAGATATCATTCACGGCATTGCCTTCATCCACAAACGCAGCAAGGCGCCAGTTCCTGGCAAATTCATACTGGTATTCAGCGCTACCCACGATCAGATAGCGGCCACCCACGGCTACGCCATCGCTGTCTTCCGGTGACAGTGTCTCGTAACCATACCCTCGCACGCTCTGGTCACCACCGGCAAAGAAACGCAGAGAGGGAGGTACATCGGAAAAATTGTTGGTGGCGACGCCGCCAAAGTTGAACCGGGCGAGAAAGCGGTGGTTGTCTGCCAGGGTATACAGACCTTTGGCAAGCATATTAACATGCAGAATATCCGCATCTGACAGCACCGCCCGGTGGGCCCCGGTGACATCCAGCTGTAAACGAAATCCCCGGGACGGATCCAGTGGCGAATCCGCCTGCAGCTTTGAATAACTCACACCCGGCAGAAGCAGGCTTGAGGTCCCTCGCTCACCATCACCGATGCGAAAGCGCTCCCCCTCCCAGCGCATCGACAACACCTGCATCCAACCGTTGTCCAGCTGATGGTTCCATTGCTGACCGAAGGTCAGGCGCTCCGACTCAACGTCTTCCACATGCTCCCGCTGATACCCGGTGCCCAGGCGGATGGAATCGGTCATGGGCGGGTCAAGAGGCAATTCGTACCAGCCACTGACACTCTGACGCAGCTCAGACAGCTCGGTGTCCGCCCCTCTCTTGTGCCCCATGGGGTTGATATAGTGCTCGCGCCAGTTACCCCGGAAACGCGGCCCCACATCGGTCGAGAACCCGACACCCGCAGAGACCGACCTGGGAGGTCTTGGGGTCAGACCGATATTCACTGGAATAACACGATCCTCGGCCTGGGAAGGTGAGGCATCAATGTCGACGCCGGAAAAATACCCGCTGTTGGACAGATCCCGGTTAAGCCGCGCCACCTTGTCAGCATGAAACGGCTCGCCCGGCTCTGTGGTCACAAATTGCCGCAGCAACTGCTCATCAAAACCATGGCCTTCCAGAAACGTGACTTCACCCAGTTGGTAGCGTTCACCGGTGCGATAGGTAAGCAGGATATCGGCGGCGTTGGCGTCCGGGTCAACCTTCAGCTTTCGGGTCTCATACTCACCATCAAAATAGCCCAGGCGCCCTGCCCGGTTCTGTATCGACTGCCGTAAACCGTCGTATTCACCATGATTCAGAATGTCACCCTCCCGAGGGCGCTCCGGAAGGTCTTGCACCAGGCCGGGATCGTCTGCCCCCGGACCCTGAATATCCACATGCCGGGACCGGACGCGCACTGGCTCGCCCGGAACAATGGTCAGCACCAACTCCGCCGGCGCTTCATCCTGTTCATTGACCTGCCAGCGAATGGTCGGGTTGTAATAACCCAGAGCCCGGACTGCTTCTTCCACCTGAGAGACGGCGCTGGAGGCATAGCGGCGAAGTCCGTCAGCGGTTCTGTCCTGCACCTCACCCAGCAGGATTTCCGCGTTCTCCTGCAATTGGTCGTAATCCCCCTCAACCTCTACCCGGACCTGGTTGGCAAATCCCGAGCTCGCCTGCCATAACAGCAACCATATCACCGGCCTGATCGCTGCTTGAATGTGAGTCCCGAATAACCGCATCAAAGGATGGCTGCCCTGACCAGATAAAGTGAGTGTTCCCTGTCACAGGGGCGAGAGTTTACCCGCAAGACCGGGACGCTATCCATGCCCGCCGTATTAAGATTAGCAGCATAACGCCGCTGCCGTTGCCACCGCCAGTCTCGTACCCATTCCAGAAATAGGCTAACCTGTCAGACACTTATAGAGCCATAGACAGGTCCTACGGATGCTTCATGTAAACCGCGAAAACCTGAAATCCAGTCATCAGCTGATCTGGTTCGTGATCGACTTTCTGATGCTCGGCCTGTTGATCGTCAACCTTTCGTTCATCATCTGGGATTCTATCTACAACTTTGTGGCTGTGCAGAATCTGCTCAAGGACTACGCTCCGGCCCTGCAATCTACCTACCACCCCATTCATGAGCGTTTCATTTTCTACGATCTGATCTTCGTGGCCATATTCCTGAGCGAATTTGTGCTGCGCTGGGGTTATTCCATCAAGGCAAAAGTCTATGACCGCTGGTACTTCTATCCGTTCATCCACTGGTACGATCTGGTGGGCTGTATTCCGGTCGGCAGCCTCCGGTTTCTGAGAATCCTCCGGGTGATCTCGATTATCTACCGGCTGCATCAGTACAAGATCATAGATTTCACCAACACCCAGCTGTTCCAGTTCGTAAATTTCTACTACGAAGCTTTCATGGAGGAGTTGTCTGACCGGATTGTCCTGAAAGTACTCAGCGGTGTTCAGGAAGAAGTTCGGCGGGGCTCGCCTCTGTTTGAACGTATCCAGCAGGATATTCTCTATCCGCGGCGGGAAATGTTGTCAGACTGGATTTCAGAGCGGGTGGCAGTGGCAGCCCAGGAGGGTTACGTACCGAATCGTGGTGCACTGAGGGCCTATCTGGAAAACCGGGTGGACCAGGCCTTGAAGCAGAATCTGGAGCTGTCCCGGTTGAAATACCTGCCAGTGGTGGGGCCAACCATCCAGGACACACTGGAGAACGCCGTGGGTGACATTGTCGCCAATGTGATTCACCAGATTCTCGAAGACCTGGCCTCCACCTCCAACCATGCGTTTATTGAAGATATCGTCAACGTGTTCCTGCCCGAGCCTGGTCAACAGCAGGAAGAGGCCGAAAACGAAGCCCTGATCAACCTGATTCTGGAGGTGGTCGACGCCATCAAGGACCAGGTCCGGGTCAAACACTGGCGCGAGAATCTGCCCTGAGAGGAATTACGCATTACTATGGCAATCCGTCGATGACCGCCTGACAGACCTGTTCCTGATTCATCCCCTGGCCCTTGATCGTCAGGTCAGCGTAGCGGGTATAAAGGGCGAAACGCTCTTCAAATAACGCTTCCAGAGACTGATCGTGGCGACGGGAGATACCGCGGAGACTGTAATTGCCGATACGTCTGCGCACCTCATCCAGAGGAATATCGAGAAATACCACGGTACCGTTCTGCCTCAGGTGAGTCATCGCGGCCTCACTGTACACCGCGCTACCACCGGTGCTGATGACCTGCCCTTCAACCTCAAGCGCCAGCAGTACCTGCTCTTCAATCCGGCGCAGGGCCAGATACCCGTCCTGGTCAACAATCTCCTGCAGCGTTCGCCCGGCCTGCTGCTGTATCAACAGATCGGTATCGACAAACCCCAGGCCCAGGCGTTTCGCCACCAGCACCCCGACGGTGCTTTTGCCGCTGCCAGGCATGCCGATAAACACCAGATTTCTGCGCCCGATGGTCATGCTGCTTCGCGAGCCTCTGCCGAACGGCAGGCCGCCGCGGTGAACAGCACATCGGTTGAGGAGTTCAATGCGGTTTCGGTGGAATCCTGAACCACGCTGATAACAAAACCGATGGCAACCACCGCAGCCACCAGTGTCCCGATTACATACAACAGTAACACGCCACGAATGTGGGTTGGCTGCCCCTGTCGGTGATTGGCAATGGCTGCCGTAACCAGGGCAAACACCAGGATCGGCGCAACCGCTTTCAGGGCTGAGATGAACAGCTGGCCAAGCAGGGATACCGATGGGGCGGTTTCAGGCCAGACAACGGCCAGCAAAACGCCGGCGATAATTCCGAGGGTGATCTGGGGAATCAACCCCATCTGCAGCAGGGGGCGTACAACGCCAAGTAGCCGGGACGACATCAGAGGGCTCCTTTTGCTTGTTCAGAAAGGGGCATCACCCGGCGATACTGGCCACGGGAATAATCTGCCGCCCAGAAAGCAAAAAAGGCAGATCAGTGAAGGTAACTGACCTGCCTTTTTCTTTTTTGGTAGCGGGAGCTGGATTCGAACCAACGACCTTCGGGTTATGAGCCCGACGAGCTACCAGACTGCTCCATCCCGCATCAAACTTTTCATCAATCAGGGAGAGCCCTGATCAACGTGGCGCGAATACTATAGCTATGGTCGCCAGCTGTCAAAGCGGATTTCGGTTATTACCTACCCCACCCCGAATCAGCGCTCCAGAATTGCCGTCACACCCTGGCCGCCAGCGGCGCAGATTGAGATCAGGCCACGGCCACTGCCTTTCTGCTCCAGCAGCTTGGCCAGCGTGGCGACAATACGGCCTCCGGTCGCGGCAAACGGATGCCCCGTGGCCAAACTCGACCCCTTCACATTCAATTTGTCGCGGTCAATGCTACCCAGTGGCTTGTCCAGCCCCAGGCGTTCCTTGCAGAAGCCGGGATCCTCCCAGGCCTTCAGGGTGGAGAGCACCTGGGCAGCAAATGCCTCATGGATCTCATAGAAATCGAAGTCCTGCAGGGTAAGGCCGGCCTTTTCCAGCATCCTTGGCACGGCATAGGCCGGCGCCATCAGCAGGCCTTCTTTCTTGTCAACGAAATCTACAGCCGCTACTTCCGAGAAGGTCAGCCAGGCTTTCACTTCCATATTATGGGCTTCTGCCCATTCTTCACTGGCCAACAGAACCGCTGAGGCGCCATCGGTGAGCGCCGTGCTGTTGGCCGCCGTCATGGTGCCGTTTTCCCGATCAAAACAGGGTTTGAGGGTGGCCAGTTTTTCCAGCGTGGTGTCCGGACGCAGGATATTATCTTTATCGAGACCGGCCATGGGAGTCATCAGATCGTCGAAAAAGCCCTCCTCGTAGGCCTTTGCCAGCTTCTGATGGCTCTCCCAGGCCAGGCGATCCTGATCTTCCCGGGCGATGCTCCACTCTTTGGCAGTCACCTGACAATGGTCACCCATGGACATGCCTGTTCGGGGTTCGCCGTTTTCCGGAATTTCCGGCACCAGATGGCCAGGCCGGAAACGCCCAAGAATTTTCAGACGCTCCTTGGTGGTCTTGGCCCGGTTGAGATCCAGCAGGATCTCCCGGAGCCCTTCTCCCACCCCGATCGGCGCATCGGATGTGGTATCGGTGCCACCCGCAATTCCACACTCGATCTGCCCCAACGCTATTTTGTTCGCCACCAGAATCACGGCTTCCAGCCCGGTTCCGCAGGCTTGCTGAATATCGTAGGCCGGGGTTTCAGGTGCCAGACCACAGCTGAGAACCGATTCACGGGTAAGATTGAAGTCCCTGGAATGTTTGATCACGGCGCCCGCGACCACTTCGCCCATTCTCATGCCGTCCAGGTTGAAGCGATCGACCAGTCCCCGAAGCGCCGAGGTCAACAACTCCTGGTTGCTGATCTTGCTGTAGGCGGTATTGGAACGGGCAAACGGAATACGGTTGCCGCCAATCACGGCCACCCGTCGAATTCCCTGGCTGGTCGCCTTCGTGGTTCCTGTGGTTTTCTTTGCCTGTGCCATCGCTGTGTTTCCTTGTGAGTCAGATGATTCTGTTTCAGTTAGCCGATACTGTTGATGAGTCTAGCGCGTGACGGCGGTCGCTCATTGGCAACTCTGACAACGCACAACCTGCGTTCAGTCAATACAATAGCTGGAAGATTCCTTACCCTTTAGGCTAATTTGCAAACAACCAGATGCACAAGGAAGAAAACATGTCTGACCTCTACCTCAAACTCGTGAATACCCCGGTGGGAAAAACCGCTGCCCAGTCTCTTGGCCTGCCGTCACCCGCCCCGCTGAAACGTCTCAAGCGGGTCGATCAGCCGTTTATTGAGGGCGATGTCCTCATTGGAGCCGGCAACGGTGCCCGCGCCATTGCCACCCTGGGCAGCATTGTTGGTGCCAGCCCGGCCACGCTGCACCATGCCTCCGGGCCGGAAACCCTGGCCGAATCGGTCAAGGCAAGCCCCAAAGCCCGGGCACTGGAGATCACCGGCGATGTATCCGGAAAGTTTTCAGCGCTGATTTTTGATGCCTCCGGCCTGCAGAAACCAAGCGAACTGCGAGCCTTGTATGACTTCTTCCACCCCACTATCCGAAAACTGGCGGCGAATGGCAGGGTTCTGGTGATTGGCCAGGACCCGCACACCTGCCGCAAGGCGCC
Source organism: Marinobacter sp. (assembly GCA_029264995.1). GTDB lineage: Bacteria > Pseudomonadota > Gammaproteobacteria > Pseudomonadales > Oleiphilaceae > Marinobacter. The sequence goes on from JAJUKC010000001.1 coordinate 89,688, forward strand.
CCAGGCCGCTGCACAACAGGCACTGGAAGGCTTCGTACGAGCCGTTGGCAAAGAGATCGGCAAAAAGGGCGCTACCGCGAACCTGGTCTGGATAGCACCCAATGCCGAAAACCAGCTGGATTCGTCGGTTCGGTTCTTCCTGTCGCCACGCTCAGCCTATGTCTCCGGGCAGGTAGTTCGCATTGGCAAAGCCGACGAAGCCAAAGCCACCAATCCGGTCGCACCATTGGCAGGTAAAGTGGCCCTGGTGACCGGCGCGTCCCGAGGCATTGGTGCCGCCATTGCTGAAACCCTGGCCAGAGACGGCGCAACCGTCATCGGGCTGGACATCCCGCCGGCACTTGAAGAACTGCAGAAAGTAACCGGTGCCCTGAAAGGCAAGGCGCTGGCCTGCGACATCACCGATGAGAAGGCGCCAAAGCTGATCGCAGACTTTATCGAGAAGGAAACCGGCGGTGTTGACTTCGTTATCCACAACGCCGGCATCACCAGGGACAAAACGCTTGGCAACATGCCCGAGCACTTCTGGGATATGACCATTGCCGTCAACCTGACGGCGGAAGAACTGATTGATGAGGAGCTGGCTGAGCGCAAACTTATGCGGGACAACGGCCGCATTGTCTGCATTTCTTCCATCAGCGGCATCGCCGGAAATTTCGGCCAGACCAACTATTCCTGTGCTAAAAGCGGCGTGATTGGCTATGTCGAATCCATGGCCCGCCATCTGAAGAACGGCATCACCATTAACGCCATCGCACCGGGCTTTATCGAAACCCAGATGACCGCTGCCATGCCGTTTACCATCCGTGAGGCCGGTCGACGCATGAACAGCCTGTCTCAGGGTGGACAACCGGTAGATGTGGCCGAGGCTATCGCGTGGTACTGCAACCCTGCGTCTGCGGGTGTGAACGGCAACGTGGTTCGGGTGTGCGGTCAGTCTCTGATCGGCAGGTAATTCAGAGCAGGCAATTCATGGAGGAGGCCGGCCAGAGACTACCCTGCGCCGGCCATTTTTTGCTGCGCGCCAAGCGGCTAACATTTTCTGCGGACATAAAAAAAGCAGACCATATTGGTCTACTTTTTAAAATCTGGTGGGTGGTGCAGGGATCGAACCTGCGACCCTCGCCTTGTAAGGGCGATGCTCTCCCAGCTGAGCTAACCACCCGGGATAAGGTGGCGGAGCGGACGGGACTCGAACCCGCGACCCCCGGCGTGACAGGCCGGTATTCTAACCAACTGAACTACCGCTCCGCATCGATTCAGCCTTGCTGAATCACAACTCTGCTTTGAAAGTGGTGGGTGGTGCAGGGATCGAACCTGCGACCCTCGCCTTGTAAGGGCGATGCTCTCCCAGCTGAGCTAACCACCCACTTTCGCTGCCTTACTCTTTTTCAGGCTCAAAACAGTCACTTGCTGCGCCTGGCGCTTGCTGAGTCAGCGTTGCTGTCTCAACCAAGTGAGACGCGCATTTTAAGCATTTCGCTCACTGTGTCAAATGTTTTTCCGAAAATTGCTAAACTTTTTTCCGAGGCGCTCTCAAATGGACATTTATTGATCAAAATCAGAGCGTTGTACTGTCTTGCCCTGCCCGGGAAAGGGGCGTATTTCCGCAGACTTCTGGCCCGCCTGCTGCCCCTTGCTTCTCAGCGCCAGTTCACTCACCCGCGCCCGGCGTTCGCCCGGCACCGCCTGGCTGGCGAGCGCCTGGTTAAGTTCATCCATGCGTTGGCGAGCCTCCCGCCAGGGTTCCTCAAGCATCGGGCCAACCTGCCCGGCCAGCTTTTCAATACGCAGCCGGAACGTCTCTCTCAAGGACATTGTTTTTATCCCTTATCACTGCACCACCCCAAGTCTAGACAGTACCTAGAAGATCCACCAGCCTCCCGATTCGGCCTCTTCCCTGCGCTCTCGTTCAAGTTCCAGCCGGGCATACTCCTGCTCCAGCTCCTTCAGCTTGCGATCGGCTTCCAGCGGCACCGTTGGACCACCACCGAATGGCCAGAACCAGGAGGTTTCCTCATACTTGCCTTCCTGTTGCAGGCGCTCAATCTCCAGCTCTCTCTCCTGCTCCAGGGCCAGCTTCCGTTTCTCGTAGTCGGTGTCTTCGTTAACCTCGACAATCGACGTTGCCGCATGGTTCGGCGCCAGCAAATCGCTGTTCAGAAACAGCGTGGACACAATTTCACTGGGTTGCATGGCATATTCACGGGTTACCAGCTGCAGATCCCCCGAGGCCAGCGGGTGCTCCGGATCCAGATCCGGATGCGGACGGGAAGGCTCAGTCAGCTCGTTGTATCTCAGGTAGTAGATCTTGCCGGGCTCGACTTTCAGAGTGGCGTCTGCAATCAGGCTCAGACTGAAGGAATTCAGGCCTTCAAGCCCAAGCAACGGCCGACGCATGGCAATGTGCCGTTCGCCGGGACTCACTTCCAGCCAGGTAAAGCTGTTATTGCGGATATTGAAATAGTGTTTGTCGTCAATATAGACGCTGGGAGACTCAATCTCATCCGCCGCCCACTGGGAGTGGGTGCGGTAGAAATACAGTAAGGCATTGTTCTGGTCCCACTGATCGGTGTCGATATGCACGAAATCATGACCAGATACCGGATGCAGAAAGCCACCCACGCTCTTGCCAATAGACTGATAAACGGTGCAGCCAGACAACACCAGAAAGCAAGCCACAACAGCGGCACTCTTAACGAAAGGCTCTCGGATTTTCATTGTTATGCACTCTTCATCCCTTATCGAGTAGGGACGATCATAACAACTGGCCACCACAAGAAATGAGAGCTACCGCAAGGGATGAATACAAACCGTTACATTCACCCCCGCAACCGCTACTGCCCTGGGCTCGATGCCCTGAGCTGATTGACCTCCTCCGACAGACGCACAAGCCGTGAGGTAAGCTGGGCACGGGATGCGTCAATGGACTCAACGGTGCGGGCCAATTCCGCCAGTCGATTCCGCAGTGCCTGAACGTCACCGGCTCCGGCCAGGCCGTCCGTTCGGGCCTCGAGGGAGGTCAGCCGGCTTTCAATACCGTCGATACCCAGTTTTTGCTCCTGTTCAAACCGACGGATACGGCTCTCCACCACCTGATCGATGTCGCCTATCTGCTGACTCAGTCTGGTCAGCTGCGACGTCGCCTCACTATTTGCCTGCTCAAGAGCTGCCACAGAGGTCTCCAGCTTCTGGCTCAGCTGAGCGATATCTCCGGCCAGCCTGGTACGAACCTGTTCGACCGTGGTTTCCAGGTCCGACACTGACTTCCCGGTGTCGGCCAGGTTCTGATCCAGCGCCGAGAGTCGCTGGCCATGCTCCTCAAGCTGTTTCCGGTTTCGCTCATTGGCGACCACCCAGAGCTTGCGGATTTCGCTGTTGGCGGTCTCTACCTTTTCTGCATTGGCCGCTATCTTTTCCTCCAGGGAAGCACCGCGCTCCTGCAAGGATTCCCCGGTTTCCGAAAGCTCACCCTCGAAACGGGCCAGCGCCAACTTGCTCTGCCGGGCCCAGTAATCCGCCTCTTCGAGTTGACTCTCCAGCGCGGCGATGCGCTGACTCTGGCTATACCACCCTGCGCCAGCAGCCACCGCAAGCCCGAAAATCGCTCCCCAGACAAGAATTCGTCCACCAGGACCACCGCCTCCGCCAGAGCCCGCAGCTGCACCAGGCGGCTTGGCTTTGGGAGCCCCACGCCCAGGCTCACGCTCTTTACTGGCACGGGGCTTTCGCGCTTCCGCCGCGCCAATCGGGGGTTCTGCTCTCAGCTCATCTTCGTCCGGGCGGATGGGTTCCATTACAGCTCCTGGGAATGGATGTTTTAATCGTATAACCGACGATAATACCTGCAGTTACGGACGGGTTAAAATGAAGGCTTATAAAGAAAACGTTCGGGCAGTCGAACGCCCGGGTTGCCGTGTTGCACGGCAACTGGCCAGAACATACAATGGCCGGCTTTCCAATTATCACAGGACTGTTGCTTATGCAGCCGCTTGTTGGACTCATCATGGGCTCCAAATCTGACTGGCCCACCATGGAACACGCTGCCGACATGCTCGACAAACTCGGCGTGCCCTACGAAACCCGGGTTGTCTCCGCCCATCGTACACCGGATCTGCTTTTTGATTACGCCAAAACCGCGGCGGATCGCGGCCTGAAGGTCATCATCGGTGGTGCCGGCGGCGCAGCGCACCTGCCTGGCATGGTCGCCTCACAAACGTCTTTGCCGGTACTGGGAGTCCCCGTACAATCAAAAGCACTGAACGGGCTTGATTCCCTGCTCTCCATCGTTCAGATGCCCGGCGGCATTGCTGTCGGCACCCTGGCGATTGGCAAGGCCGGCGCCACCAACGCGGGCCTACTGGCAGCACAAATCGTTGGCACGTTCGACGACAAGGTTCGCCAGGCGGTGGAAGACTTCAGGAAAAACCAGACCCAGACGATTCTGGACAACCCTGACCCCAGGGATCAATAACCTATTACCGAGACCAGGCGAGCGGGCCGGGGAGGGCTTTCCAAAACACGCTACAAGCACCTCCCTGTGCGCTTGTTTCGGGCCGTCCATGGCCCTCAACAGTTTTGGAAAGCCCTCCCCGGCCCGCTCTGGCGTCGCCCCAAATAAAGAGCAGGAGAACCAGATGAGAATCGGTGTACTAGGAGCCGGCCAACTCGGGCGCATGCTGGCCCTTGCCGGATACCCCCTCGCAAAGGAATTTGTCTTCTACGACATGTCCGGCAGCCCCAGCGCCGGTCTGGGGGAAGTCATTGTGGATCGCGACGGCAGCTATCTGGACGACTTCCTCACCCGCGTCGACCGCGTAACCTACGAATTCGAGCACCTGCCCGTTGAAGTGGCGGAGAAGCTGGCCCAACACAAGCCGGTTCACCCCTGCCCCAGGGCGCTTCAGGTTTGCCAGAATCGGGAGGCAGAGAAAACCCTGTTCGGCCAGCTTGGCATTCCAACGCCGGAATGGAAAATCGCCGATAGCGCTGCTTCCCTGAAAGCCGCGGCCGAGGCACTTGGCTGCCCGGTGGTAGCCAAATCCATCACTGAGGGCTACGACGGCAAAGGCCAGGCTGTCCTGAGAGATCCGGAACAGGCAGAAGAAGCCTGGACGGCCATCGGCCATCCCAGGGTAATCGTTGAGAAGTTCGTTAACTTCAAACGCGAAGTGTCCATCATCGCGGTTCGCGGCGAGGACGGCGATGTGGCGTTCTACCCCATTGCCGAGAATACCCACCACGAGGGTATCCTGCGTTATTCCATTGCCCCGGCACCCGGCCTGCAACCCCACATCCAGCAAGATGCCGAAAAGTACATCAAGGCACTACTGAACGAATTGAACTATGTGGGCGTATTGACTCTGGAGCTGTTCGAGACCGAAGACGGCCTGGTCGCCAACGAAATGGCCCCCCGGGTTCATAATTCCGGGCACTGGACCATTGAGGGTGCCATGACCAGCCAGTTCGAGAATCACATTCGCGCGGTCAGCGGACATGCTCTGGGCAATGTTCAGGCACGCGGCCTGAGCTGCATGATTAATATCATCGGCGAGCACGGCGACATTGAACGGATACTGGAACTGCCCTACGCTCACCTTCACCTCTACAATAAAGGGGAGCGCCCCGGCCGCAAGCTAGGGCACGTGAACATTCTGGCAGACAGTTATGAAGAGCTGGTCTGGCGGGTCCGGAACTGCGAACAGTTTCTGCCCGGCAACCCCGAGTTTAAAAGCTCTCTCACAACAAGGGGTTGATTTAACTCAAACCGCCCTTATATTGCGAGAGTGTCAACTCACATAAACAGAGAGAACCAGGGAGAACGACCTCATGGCATTTGAACTTCCCGCACTGCCTTACGAAAAAAACGCACTGGAACCGCATATCTCTCAGGAAACCCTGGAGTACCATTACGGCAAGCATCACAACACCTATGTAACCAAGCTGAACGGCCTGGTTGAAGGTACTGAGAATGCCAACAAGTCTCTGGAAGACATCATCAAGAGCGCCAGTGGCCCGCTGTTCAACAACGCGGCCCAGGTATGGAACCACACCTTCTACTGGCACTGCCTGAGCCCGAACGGTGGTGGTGAGCCCACCGGCGCCGCCAAAGAAGCCATCGAGAAGGCCTTTGGCTCCTTCGAAGACTTCAAGAAAGAATTCAACGACAAGGCCGCCAACAACTTCGGCTCCGGCTGGACCTGGCTGGTGAAGAAGGCTGACGGCAGCGTTGCCATCGTAAACACCAGCAACGCGGAAACTCCGCTGACTGGTGCCGACAAGCCGGTACTGACCGTCGACGTATGGGAACACGCCTACTACATCGACTACCGGAACAGCCGCCCGAACTACCTGGAGGCGTTCTGGAACCTGGTCAACTGGGATTTCGTGAACGAAAACCTGGCGTAATCCAGCCAGATCAACGGCAGGCAATAACCAAGCCTCACCGTTGCCCGAACGCCCGCACGGGAACCCCTGCGGGCGTTTCTGTATCTGAATGCGACGAAACCGAAACAAATCGATACACGCATCCGCAAGAATCTCTGAAAAAATCGGCCATACTCCATGAAGTTGAAAGGAATCTGAACCATACTGTCATGTGCCGCGTGATAGATCCTGTCGCAGGGTCCGACAGAACCAATCAGACAAATGAGCCAAGAACAGCGGATGCAAAACACCTTTGAAGTAGAGAACCACCTCGGATACCGGATTCTCCGATGGGTACTGCTCGTCGCGTTGCTGAGCGGTATTCTGATGAGCGCGGTACAGGTGGTGCTGGATGCAAAGAGGGTATCCGCTGAACTGGAGCGTGATGCGGCCCAGACCCTTGCCATGGTGGAAGACTCCGCCACCCAGGCCGTTTTCAGCATTGATGACACGCTCGCGCAACAGGTGGTGGATGGACTGTTCGCCCTGGAACCCATTCACATGGCCAAAATCACCCATCCCGATGGTGATGAACTGGGTGATCGGCTACGGCCTCTGCAGGACTCCCCGTTTCGCCCATTAACTGATCCGATATTCGGCCAGGTTCGCGAATACCGCGAAAGCCTCACGCGAGGCAGCAATCCGGATCTTGTCTACGGCTATCTTGAGGTTCACTACGACACCGCCCCCTACGCCCGAACCTGGCTCAGCCGTGCCCTGGTGACCTTTGCCTCAGGCATCGCCCTGGCACTCATTCTTGGCATCGTACTGTTCGTGGTGTTCCATCTGCTGCTGACCCGCCCGCTGCTGCGCATTGTGCAGTCGGTCAAAAAGGTTGATCCGGCACATCCGGACGATCGTCTGGTGTCGATTCCGGAAGGACACCGGGCCGATGAGCTTGGCCTTTGGGTTAACGCCACCAACAATCTGCTTGTGGCTATCGGCGACACCCAGAAAAAACATCGTGAAGCCGAAGACCGGGTCACCCGCCTTGCCCGCTACGACACACTGACCGGCCTGCCCAGCCGGGATGCCTTTATGGAAGATCTGCAGGGCGCTATCGAACGGGCCAGAGAAGGACACAGCTCGATCGCGCTCATGGTCTGTGGCATTGATGACTTCAAATCCGTCAATGAACAGTGCGGTTTCCGTACCGGGGACACCATCCTGCAAACCGTCGCCAGTCGCCTGACCGCCAATCTTTCCTCAGACAGATTCAATGTCGCCCGGCTGGGCAGTGACCAGTTTGTCATCGTTGAAAAGCACCTGCGCGATGGCTTCCAGGCAGCAGAAACCGCCGAGAAGGTCCTGGCCACCATCGGGTCGCCGATCAATTCCGGCAACCACCGGATTTCCATGACCGCCACCCTGGGGATTTCCCTGTTCCCGTCAGATGCCGACCAGGCAGACCGCTTGCTCCAGAGTGCCGAGCAAACCATGGCACTGGCGAAACAAACCGGACACAACCACTTCCAGTTCTATGTAGCCAGCATCGACCAGGAAATTCGCGAACGCAAACAGATGGAAAAGGACCTGGCCCAGGCCCTCGCAAACCACGAATTCCACCTGGTCTACCAGCCACAGATCAATCTGGAGACCCGGCGCGTTATTGGCGCCGAAGCACTGCTGCGGTGGGAACACCCTGAACACGGCATGATTCCCCCGGACCACTTCATTCCGGTGGCCGAAGCGAACGGTTCCATCGTCGAAATTGGCCAATGGGTACTGGACCAGGCTTGCTGGCAGGCCGCACGCTGGGCCAGTGAAGGCACTCACCTGAGAATCGCAGTGAATCTGTCAGCGGTCCAGCTACGCCAGGAGTCCATCGTTGACGATATTCTCAACACCCTGAAACGGCATAATATTCCGGCGGGACGTCTGGAACTGGAAGTAACCGAAACCAGCTTCATGACCAACCTCACCGATGCGGTTGCCAAGCTGCATCGACTGCATCGGGCCGGTATCAGTATTGCCGTGGATGATTTCGGCACCGGCTATTCATCGCTGACCTATCTGAAGCAGATGCCGGTACAGCATCTGAAGATCGACAAGCAGTTCATTCGGGACCTGCTGATCAACGAGGAAGATACGCGAATTGCCAACACCATCATTGATCTTGGCAAGAGCCTGAATCTGACGGTCGTCGCCGAAGGTGTGGAAACAGCAGAGCAAGAGTATTATCTCAGCCAGCGCGGCTGTGCACTTGCCCAGGGATATTTCTTCTCCAAGCCCCTGTTATCCAGAGATTTTGAGAATTTCGTACAGACTTTCCACGCCCGGATCGTGGAAAATAACGCCTGAACCTTTAGCCCTTAGGAGTAGTCATGGGAACGACTGTCATCGGTCTTGTCGTAATTGCCGTTGTCATCCTCTACCTGGTGTTTATCTACAACCAGCTCGTCTCTTTGCGCAACCAGTTCAAGAATGGCTTTGCCCAGATTGATGTCCAGCTGCAGCGCCGCCACGATCTGATCCCGAACCTGGTGGAATCCGCCAAAGCGTATCTGGACCACGAAAAGTCCACTCTCACCCAGGTGATGGAAGCGCGCAATAACGCGGTCAGTGCTCAGAAAGATGCCGCCCGAGACCCAGGCGACAGTACCAAGATCCAACGCCTTGGAAGTGCCGAGAACCTGCTGACCAAAGCCCTCGCCAACTTCTACGCCGTGGCCGAAAACTACCCTGAGCTGAAAGCCAACGAGACCATCCAGCAACTGATGGAAGAACTCTCCAGCACCGAGAACCGAGTAGCGTTCGCGCGCCAGGCGTATAACGATGGCGTGATGACGTACAACATCTTCCGCGAGAAGTTCCCTAACAATATCGTGGCCGGCCTGTTTGCGTTCAAGGAAACCGCCCAGCTGCAGCTCGAATCTCCAGAGGCCCGCCAGGCTCCGAAAGTCAGTTTCTGAGGCCAGATTCATGGCGAGCCCCGGTTTCTTCCAGCGCCAGGCCAATGCCCGGCGCAACACTGGCCTGTTGGTCGTTCTGTTTCTAACCGCAGTCACCCTGATTACTCTGGCGGTCTGCCTGGTGGGTTACATGGTCACCCGCAGCCAGACCTCAGCCCTGCCCTTCCATTACTGGCTGCTGTCCAGCCACGGCCTGACGACCGCCGGTGCGGTGGTCGCGCTGATTGGCATCGGTTCCCTGGTACGCTGGGTGGATCTGGCCGGAGGCGGCACCCGGGTAGCACGAATGGTGGGCGCTCGGGCTATTGATCCGGACACCCGCGATCCGGAAGAACGCAAACTGCGCAACATCGTGGAAGAAATGTCGATTGCCAGCGGCGTGCCGGTACCGGAACTCTACGTGATGGACCATGAAACCGGCATCAACGCCTTTGTCGCCGGCTATACCCCTGGTGAAGCGGTGATGGTGGTCACGCATGGGGCCCTGACACAGCTGAACCGTGACGAACTCCAGGGCGTGGTAGGCCACGAATTCAGCCACATCCTCAACGGCGATATGCGCATCAACGTGAGGTTGATCGCCCTGCTGGCCGGCATCCTGATGATCGGCCAGATTGGCCAGTTTCTCCTGAGAGCCGGCTTCTACAGCAGTGGACGCAGCCGAAACCGGGACGGCCGGGCACAGGCTGCCATGGGGCTGATCGGGCTTGCCTTGATGGTGATCGGCTATGTCGGCGTGTTCTTTGGCCGGCTCATTCAGTCGGCCGTCTCACGCCAACGGGAGATGCTGGCCGACGCTTCATCCATTCAGTTCACCCGTAACCCCGAAGGCATTGGCGCAGCCCTGTTCAAAATCGGAATGAAAGGCGGGTATCTGGACACCACCAGCCACGCCAGCGATATGAACCACATGTGCTTCGGCGAGGCGGCACGGATGAAATTCACTTCCCTGCTGGCTTCCCACCCTCCCATTGACGAGCGGATCAACGCCATCCAGCCAGGGCTGATGGCCCGCCTGCGCAGCAGGCTCAGGGATACCGAACCGGGATCACGTTTGCAGGGGCAAGGCACCAGTCCGGAGAAGGCAGGCATCGGAGACCTGGTAAGCCAGGTGGTCGAACCCGCTCAAGGCGCCCGAAAGTACAGTCTGTCCCCTCTGGCAAGCTCCCTGAGCAACGAATCTCCGACGGCAGGCCCTGCGCTATCCAGCCGCGTTGGCACGGTTTCCGCGGACAGCGAGCGCTTCGCCAGCAACCTCCTGCAGAGGCTGCCATCGACCTTTCGCAACCTGTTATACACCCGGGCTGGTGCTGTACAGCTTTGCTATGGCCTGGTGATTTACGAACTGACGGACGTCGAGCAAACCGAGAGGCTTGCTCTCATACCAGAGCACTCCCTGCTGGGCGCCCAACCCGAATTGCTTGGCAAACTACTGCCATCCCTGAAGGAACTCGGCGAACGTGCACGTTTTCCAATGCTTGAACTGGCGATGCCGGCATTGCGAAAGCTCGATCCGGAGGAGAGGGATACCCTTCTCGCAAACATTCAGAAGCTGGTTCAGGCGGACAACCGGGTGACACTGTTTGAGCTCGCGCTCACAACGTTTTTGTGGCGGCATCTGGGCCGTGGTTCCGGGCAGGTCGTGCCCGTGAAATACCGAAGCTTCCGGCAAGTCAAACCCGCCATAGAACAAGTGCTGAGCCTGTTCGCCCGGGCCGGCACCGAAGCACCGGAAAAGGCTCAAGCGCTCTATCAGGAGGCTATTTCAGGGTTTGGCAACGGAAACGACGAAACCCTGCACAGCAAGATCACCATGCAGAACCTGAGAGCTGCTCTGAATGTTCTCAGCCAGCTCTCACCACTGCTGAAGCCTGCCATTATTGATGCCTGCGGACATTGCATCAGCCACGACGGTAAGGTGGAAGTTAAGGAATACGAATTAATGAGACTGGTCGCTGACCAACTGGACTGCCCTATGCCCCCGCTCTGAGGGCAATCGAAAGCACTGCTCCACTTCACATCGCCAACGGGAGTATCAGACAGCGTGGTTATCCACGCTGTCTGGCCAGAACCATTTGATTACTGCCGACGGCCTTCAAACAGCATATCGACTGACGGATCGGTTTCTTCCTGGGGCAAGCCAAGCTTCTCGCGCACTTCCAGGTTCACATCCCAGAGGCGGTTAAACTTCTCGGTGGTCGCCGCCACGGCATCAGCCTTGCCCAGCATAATCGTGGGGCGAAGGAAAACCAGCAGATTACGCTTAACGCGGGTCTCGGATTCGGACGAGAACAACCGACCAAGCACCGGGATATCGCCCAGCAGCGGCACCTTGCTCTTGCTGACCTGGTAATCATCCTTGATCAGACCGCCCAGTACCACGGTCTCACCATCATCCGCCAGCACGGTAGTTTTGATCTCACGTTTGTTGGTGATCAGATCAGAAGCGTTATCTACAGCGGTCGTGGAAATGTCTTCAGTCGTCTGCTCAACCACAAGTCGCACCAAGCCATCTGCACTTATGGTCGGCGTCACTTTGAGTGAAAGGCCCACATCACGTCTTTCGATGGTAGTAAACGGGTTGGTGGTCCCGTCTCCGGTGACAGTGGACTGCCCAGTACGAAACGGTACGTTCTGTCCGACGATAATCTCGGACTCCTGATTATCCAAAGTAATGATACTGGGTGTGGACAGCAGGTTTGCAGCCGCCGAGGAGGAAAGCGCCTGAATAAGAACACCCCAAGTAACGCCGTCCTCATCGCGCTGTCCCGCACCGACCGTCAATCCACCTGCGAGTTGTGGGATGGTGTCACCCACCAACGCCCCAATTACTGAGTTAAGCCCAACCATACCCTGACTGCTCGTCAGATTAGTCCCCAGTACAGGAAACGAACCTGCAGACTCATCGCCAGCCGCCAATTGCACCCCGAGCTGATCCCCCAGCTCATCACTGATTTCCACAATGGCCGCTTCAATCATAACCTGGGCACGGCGCACATCCAGCTGTGCTACAATCTGCTCGGCTTCCTGCATCAGGGAGGGGTCCCCCCGGACGACGAGAGCATTCAGCCCTTCGTCGGCAAAGACTGAAAAGCTGCTGCCCGGATTCCCGGCAGAGCCACCCGAACTGCCGCCAGCGCTACCCTCTTTCACTACCTCACCCATCACACCTTTGAGTATTTCGGTCAGGGTCTTGGCATCGGCATGACGAAGACGAATCACCTTGGTGGTTCCGCCACTTGCAGACGGTTGGTCCAGTTGGAGAATCAAACCGCGCATCTTGTCCCGAAAGGTTTCGTCGCCCCGCAGAATCAATCGATTGCTGCGCTCGTCGGCTGTCACGCTGTATTTGCGTGCGGCATTCTCACCGCCAGCGCGGCCAAGCTCTTCCGGTGCCAGCTCCTGCAGCAGGGTCACCATGTCACCAACCCAGGCTTCCTGCAGCTGAATCACTTCCACTTCGTATTTAGAGGGGCTGTCCAGTTCCCGCACGATCTGTTCAATGCGAGCGATGTTAGAGGCATGATCACTGACAATCAGGGCGTTTGCCGCAGCCACACCGGCCAGATGGCCGTATTTTGCAACCAGGGGCCGCAGAATCGGAACCAGTTCCAGAGCATTGGCATTATCAATCTGGATAACACGGGTAATCAATTGCTCGGAAGGCGTTTGCGGAAACCTGTTCAGGTTCTCTGCAGACTGTTTGGCATCGACCTGCTGGACAATTTTGACGACTTCCTCTCCGGGGATCGCAGTAAAACCGTGCACATTCAGCACTGCCAGGAAAAGATCGTATATTTCGTCCTTGTTCATGGGGGCACTGGACAATACCGTCACTTTCCCTTTAACCCGGGGATCCACCACAAAGCTGTAGCCGGTTATGTCTGCCACCTGGGTGACAAAGGCCCGAATGTCCGCATCCTTGAGGTTCAGCCTCCAGGTTTCTTCCTGCGCCTGAGCCAGCGAAGCCAGCGGCAATAAAAGCGCGAACATGATTGCCTGGAGGAGGTTGATCTTGTGGTTATACATCTGGCGATATCGTCCTGTTATTTTGAGTACCCTGTCAGCGCCATTGTTCGGGTATGGCGTAACTGACCGTCAGCAGGGTTCCGTCACGTTCAATTTCTATATCCAGCTGCGGCTGGCTGCGCCAACTGTCCAGCAGCTGCTTGTCCTGCTCGATGTCGCCCAGAGGCTGACCGTTCACCGAGGTAATGATATCTCCCGGACGCAGATTCACGGCGTTCAGCATGGCGTTCGAGCCATCATACACATACCCGCCGCGATCCTCTGCAGGCTGCAGACCGTAGGTTGCCAATGCAGCCACGCCTTCACTGTCCAGCCGCGCTCTGGCGTCTTCCAGGTAGGTATCCGGCGATTCTGCCGTTTGCACAGGCTCTTCCGCAACCAGAGCTCCGGTATCCATCTGTTCCTCAAACGCCAGGGATTCATACCTTCCTCCCCGGCGTAGCAGGATTCGTCCAGCTTCGACTTCCGCCAGCTCAGCATTGCCCGGCAACTGGTCGCCGACCCGATAGTATTCGGTTTCGCCATTACTTCCGGCAACTATAGCACCGGAGTCCTCAGGGCGCTGCCCGACTAGCACACCCTCCAGCCTCAGGCGTAACCCGGTTTCCGGTGCCGACCGACGCACCACCTCGGCGACACCAGCCTGACTGTCCGGTCGCCCGAAGAATTCATAACCGGCGATCGGAGCCTCAGACACCCGGTTTCGGGCTTCGGTGCCGGCTGCCGCCTGCCCGAAGATTTCCGGCACAGGCCGGTCGTTCCAGGCAACCAACCAGGTTAGTTTCGCCAGCTCGACCGCAAGGTACAGCACCAGCGCAAGCAACAGCAGATTCGCCAATGTACGCGAGAACCTCTCCTGACGCCCCACCGACAGCTTCATCATATTACAGGCCTCCGGGCAGCAATGGCTGCCGGACCCGGAACACTACGTCACCCGGCCTTGCAGAATCTGGCCAGGGCTGTTGCGCCAGATCGACCATGCGCTTGTACACCCGCAGTTCCATCATGCCATCCCAGAGTATGCTGGCATCAGCCGCCGGCCCGCTTGCACCCTGCTCTGCCACTACCAGTGAAACGCCTCCGTCCACGGTGTCCAGATCTGCCTGCATGGGTGGAAACACGGCCTGGCCCACCTGATTGCCCATAGGCCAGGTAACCCTGCCACCATCCCAGCGCCCGAGCCCGTCTGCTGACTTCAGGCGACCGTCTGCCCAGGACATCTCGAAGCGATCCACAGACACGGTTCCCTCAATCATGGCGCCACCGCTCTGGCGTATCAGCTGCTCGAACTCGGCAACCGCTACCACGCCATTGGCACTGACCTCAAAATTACCCTGCCAACCGGCACTGGCAACCCCTTCCACGCGGGATTGTGACGAAGACACAGAAAACTCCAGCGGTATCGTCAACCCAGTCAGCGAGGGCCAGCCCAGCTGCCATTGCAACCTCGCCGGAAAACCGGCCACAACCACGCCGGCAGCGCCGCTCCACAGGCGGCCGGATACCTGCTGCACCCGGACCTGGTCTGGTAACTGTACCTGCGCCGATGCCTGCTGCCAAAGCCAGCCAGCCGGAACCAGAACAATCAGAGTGATCCCGTAAACCAACAGACCGAGCAACAGCAGCAGAACCACTTTGCCAGGGCCGAGAAAGGATTTTGGTCGGGATTCAGTCATTGCAATTGGCACATTTAAAAACCGGTAGCCGAGTCTAACAAAGCCATTGGGCAAGTTCATGACAAAAAAACGAAAAACCCCGCGCCAGTGTGAACCAGCGCGGGGTTTTTCAGGGGTAGATCGGGCCAGGCCTCAGAAACTGAGACCTGTTCGGGATCTGGCCGGCATTACATCATGCCGCCCATGCCTCCCATTCCGCCCATGCCACCCATATCCGGCATACCACCGCCGGCTTTCTCGTCTTCTGGCTCATCTGCAACCATCGCCTCGGTGGTGATGATCAGAGAAGCTACGGAAGCCGCTGCCTGCAGGGAAGAACGGGTTACCTTGGCGGGATCCAGGATACCCATCTCCAGCATGTCGCCATACTGCTCGGTTGCCGCGTTGAAGCCAAAGGAACCTTCGCCTTCTTTGACCTTGGCAACCACGACAGAAGACTCACCGCCTGCGTTGAATACGATCTGACGCAGCGGCGCTTCCATGGCGCGGCGCAGGATGTTAACACCGGCTTTCTGCTCTTCGTTGATAGCGTCTACCTTGTCCAGGGCCGCAATGGCGCGGATCAGGGTAACACCACCACCGGCCACAATGCCTTCTTCAACAGCAGCGCGGGTGGAGTGCAGCGCGTCTTCAACGCGAGCCTTCTTCTCTTTCATTTCCACTTCAGAGCCGGCGCCTACCTTGATGACGGCAACACCGCCAGCCAGCTTGGCTACGCGCTCTTGCAGTTTCTCTTTGTCGTAGTCAGAAGTGCTGTCTTCGATCTGCTTACGGATCTGCTCAACGCGGGCTTCAATGTCGCTCTGCGCACCAGCACCGCCAATAATGGTGGTGTTTTCCTTGGTGACGTTAACGCGCTTGGCAGTACCCAGGTCATCCAGAGTCGTGTTCTCCAGAGTCAGGCCAACCTCTTCGGAAATCACAGTACCACCGGTCAGGATAGCGATGTCCTGCAGCATTTCCTTGCGACGGTCACCAAAGCCAGGTGCTTTAACCGCGTTCACCTTAACGATGCCACGCATGTTGTTCACAACCAGGGTTGCCAGCGCTTCGCCTTCGATGTCTTCAGCGATAATCTGCAGCGGCTTGCCAGCCTTGGCGACAGCTTCCAGCACCGGCAACAGTTCGCGGATGTTGGAGATCTTCTTGTCTACCAGCAGGATGTACGGGTCATCCAGTTCTGCAGACATGCTGTCCTGGTTGTTGATGAAGTACGGGCTCAGGTAGCCGCGGTCGAACTGCATGCCTTCAACCACGTCCAGCTCGTCTTCCAGGCCACGGCCTTCTTCAACGGTAATTACGCCTTCTTTGCCTACGCGCTCCATGGCGTCTGCAATAATCTTGCCGATGGCCTCGTCACCGTTGGCGGAAATGGTGCCAACCTGGGCGATCATGCGGCTGTCGTCGCAGGGCTTGGCCATTTCACGAATGGCTTTAACGGCTTCAGCCGTACCCTTGTCGATACCACGCTTCAGGTCCATCGGGTTCATGCCGGCAGTCACGGCCCTGATGCCTTCGTTTACGATAGCCTGGGCCAGAACGGTTGCAGTAGTGGTACCGTCACCGGCGGTTTCGTTCGCCTGGGAAGCCACTTCTTTAACCATCTGGGCGCCCATGTTCTCGAACTTGTCTTTCAGTTCGATTTCCTTGGCTACGGAAACACCGTCTTTGGTGACAGTCGGTGCGCCGAATGACTTCTCGAGAACCACGTTACGGCCTTTCGGGCCCAGCGTTACCTTGACGGCGTCCGCCAGGATGTTAACACCTGCTACCATGCGCTTACGGGCGCTATCACCGAATTTAACGTCTTTTGCTGCCATGTCTTCTATTCCTGTTCGTTAAACCGAAAATTGAACCAATCGGATTAATGAGCGTTCGTGCCTGTCGCTGTTGCGATCACTCAAGCACGCCGTAAATATCGTTCTCACTCATGATGAGCAGCTCTTCACCGTCAACCTTTACGGTGTTACCGGCGTACTGGCCGAAGACCACGGTGTCACCCACCTTGACCGCCAGTGCACGGGTTTCGCCGTTATCCAGAATGCGGCCATTACCCACAGCGATCACTTCGCCCTGGGAAGGCTTTTCTTTGGCATTACCCGGCAGCACGATGCCACCCGCAGTTTTCTCTTCTTCTTCCTTACGGCGTACGACAACACGATCGTGTAGCGGACGAATTTTCATTGCTCTGTTTCTCCAATAGTCAGATTAATGTGGCAATGACAATTGCATGTTAAAAATGTCTGGCCGGAGATCCGGACCCGACAAATTGCCTCGGCATCCAAGCCACTGATAGACAGTGGTTTTCAGCCTGAGACGAATCTGTGCTGTGTTAATGGGGTTGAGCGAAAGGTTTTCAACACCCGCAACGAAAAAAATTTCACTTTTTTTCCTGCTCATCCTGATCAGGCTGACCGTGCTGGATCTGACCCCGATCATTCCGTGTCTGATCCTGGTATTCGCCTTCAATGATGTCGCCATTGGCATCACGGTCGAACGGTCGCTGCGGACCAAAAGGGCCATGCCCAAAGGGTCCTGCACCGCCGCCCGCCCTGAAAAAGAAACTCCGGCTTTGATTCTGCCCCGCCACCGTCATCCGCTTCAGCGCCTGCGATGCCAGCCAATGTCGAGAGCCCGGCAACAGGCACAAAAAGCCGAAGGTGTCGGTGATAAACCCCGGCGTGAGCAACATAGCGCCGCCGACCGCCAGAATCAGCCCCTCGGCCACTTCCTTGGCCGGTAACTCGCCGCTGTTGAGGCGCTCATTGGCCCGCAACAAGGTCGCCAGGCCCTGCTGGCGCAGCAACCAGGCCCCGATTACAGCGGTCAGAAACACCAGCCCTACCGTATTCAACACGCCGATAACGCTACCGACCTGAATCAATACCGCCAGTTCGGCAATGGGCATAACGATGAAAAGAAAAAAGAAAACGGGCAAAATGCCTCCCCATAAAAACGATGCAGACACACAGAGAACGTAAAACACCTCTGAACTTAATTAGGGCAAACCATGAAACTTCAAGATTCTGTTATCGCAATCACTGGTGGCGGCCAGGGCCTCGGCCGAGCCATGGCGGAATACCTGGCAGCCAAAGGCGCCAGGCTGGCACTCATCGACCTGATGGAAGACAAGCTGGCTGAAGCCGCTGAGGCCTGCAAACTGGCCGGTGGCGACGCCAAAACCTATGTCTGCAACGTCGCCAAAGAAGAAGACGTTGAGGCAACCTTTCAGGCAATCATCAATGACTTCGGCCACCTCAACGGCCTGGTGAACAACGCCGGCATCCTGCGCGACGGCCTGATGGTGAAATTCAAGGACGGCAAGCTCGAGAAGCGCATGGAACTGGCCCAGTGGCAGTCCGTGATCGACGTTAACCTCACCGGCGTTTTCCTGTGCGGCCGTGAAGCGGCCACCCGCATGATCGAACACGGCGACCAGGGCGCGATCATCAACATCGCATCTATCTCACGCGCCGGAAACATGGGCCAGAGCAACTACTCCGCCGCCAAAGCCGGCGTATCTGCCCTGGTGCCAGTGTGGGCCAAAGAACTCGCCCGCTACGGCATCCGCTGCATGGGCATCGCCCCAGGGTTTATCGAAACCGAAATGACGGCTTCCATGAAACCGGAAGCCCTGGAGAAAATGACCGCCGGCATCCCCCTGAAACGCATGGGCAAGCCAGAGGAAATTGCCTCGGCGGTAGCATTTATCTTCGAGAACGACTACGTTTCTGGCCGTATGATCGAGGTGGACGGCGCCCTGCGCCTTTAACCCGGCCAATACCGGAGCTCTGAATGAACGAGTCCGAAAAGGAACCGACAAAGGAGCAGAAAATCTGGCAGGTAGTGGCCGCGATTCCGAAAGGGAAAGTGGCCAGCTACGGCCAGGTAGCCGCCATGGCCGGCCTCGGACGCCAGGCGCGTTTCGTTGGCCGGGCCCTGGGCAAACTGCCCGCCGGCCACTGCATTCCCTGGTATCGGGTTATCCGGAGCAACGGCCAGATCGCCTTTCCTGAAGGCACGGAAACCTGCCAGCTTCAAACAGAGAAACTGAGGCTGGAAGGAGTGGAAGTGTATAAAGGAAGGGTAAAGATGAAGGACTTTCAGTGGCAGCCCTGAGCCGAAAGCCCAAGGCTGCCACCGGACTAACAAAGACTCAGATCAAACCGCCTTGGCAGCAATGATCTTGTCGTGCCACTCGACCGGGCCGGTCTGGTGCACGGAGCTGCCGCGGGAATCCACCGCTACGGTGACCGGCATATCTTCCACTTCGAACTCGTAGATGGCTTCCATACCCAGCTCTTCAAAGGCTACCACCTTGGCGCCCTTGATGGCCTTGGATACCAGGTAAGCCGCACCACCCACCGCCATCAGATAAACTGCGCCGTGCTTCTTGATGGCGTCGATGGCAACCTGGCCACGCTCGGCTTTGCCGATCATGCCAGTCAGGCCGGTTTTTTCCAGCATGGTGTCAGTGAACTTGTCCATGCGGGTTGCAGTCGTGGGGCCGGCGGGGCCAACCACTTCTTCGCGTACGGGATCAACCGGGCCCACGTAATAGATGAAGCGGCCTTTCAGATCCACCGGCAGCTCTTCACCGCGCTCGATCATATCCACCATCTTCTTGTGGGCAGCATCACGGCCGGTCAGCATCTTGCCAGACAGCAGAACGGTTTCACCCGGCTGCCAGTCTTTCACATCTTCCGGAGTTACAGTGTCCAGATTCACACGGCGAACATTCTCGCCAACTTCCCAGGTGATTTCCGGCCAGTCGTCCAGGCTCGGCGGGGTCTGCAGGGACGGGCCCGTACCATCCAGCACAAAGTGTGCGTGGCGGGTTGCGGCGCAGTTCGGGATGATCGCCACCGGCTTGTTGGCCGCGTGGGTGGGGTAATCCTTGACTTTTACATCCAGAACGGTGGTCAGGCCACCCAGCCCTTGAGCGCCGATGCCCAGCTCGTTCACCTTCTCGAACAGCTCCAGGCGCAATTCTTCTGCACGATTAGAGGCACCGCGGGCCTGCAAATCGTGAATATCGATCGGATCCAACAGAGCTTCTTTCGCCAGCTCCATCGCCTTCTCGGCGGTACCGCCAATACCAATGCCCAGCATGCCAGGCGGACACCAGCCGGCACCCATCTGCGGCACCATCTTCAACACCCAGTCCACAACCGAGTCGGACGGGTTCAGCATGGCAAACTTGGACTTGGCTTCAGAGCCGCCGCCCTTGGCTGCCACGTGCACGTCTACGGTGTTCCCCGGCACCATCTTGTAGTGAATGATGGCGGGGGTGTTGTCTTTGGTGTTCTGGCGTTTGCCGTCCGGATCTGCCAGCACAGAGGCCCGCAGCACGTTGTCCGGATGGGTGTAAGCACGGCGCACACCTTCGTTAAT
Organism: Marinobacter sp.; assembly: GCA_029264995.1. Lineage (GTDB taxonomy): Bacteria > Pseudomonadota > Gammaproteobacteria > Pseudomonadales > Oleiphilaceae > Marinobacter. The sequence goes on from JAJUKC010000001.1 coordinate 110,125, forward strand.
CACGTCGTCCAGCGCCATATCGCACTCGAACTTCACATCCATACCGATGTTCACGAACACGGTGACGATGCCAGTGTCCTGACAGATCGGGCGATGGCCCTGGGCACACATGCGGGAGTTAATCAGGATCTGGGCCATGGCATCCTTGGCCGCCTGGGACTCTTCCTTCTGGTAGGCCTCATACACGGCCTGAATGAAATCCTTCGGATGATAATAGGAAATGAACTGCAGCGCATCGGCTACGCTTTCGATCAGGTCGTCCTGGCGGATCACGGTGGTCATAGTCGCCTCATCAGCTTTCTGATTATCGGAAGTGTGCGGAGCCACCAAGGCAGCCCCTGCTTATATAAGGAAGCGAGAGTTTACCAGAAATTCGCCACAGCGGTTGATGCGACAGAAGGCGCAAATGCTATGCCCGCTAACGAAATTAGCTATGGCCGCAAAACCAATTCGCAACAATTTGTTAAAACAAGCATTACCCGATCACTGGAACTCGACAAACGGCGGAGCGCCCACTATTTTTGATTGAGGGCCACTCCAAGGGTGCGAGGAGGGTTTCCAGACGCAGAATCACACTTTTGGCTGATCAACACTTGCTACTCTGTCGCTATAGTCGAAGCTACAGAAATTGGCTTTTAAGTGCTGGCTACAATTTCAGACAACCAACAAATCAGAAAAGGCTGTGCGCGGAATCCTGGGGCCGACCGGTTCCGTCTACGCCGGATATAACGACACAACAACAGGAAAAGGTTCCACCCATGTTCAAGAAAACTCTAATAAGTCTTGCCGTGGCTTCTTCCCTTGGGTTGACGGGCTGTTTTGACAGTGGGTCCTCCGGGAAAAATGCGAATCCGGATTATAAAATCACTGACACAACCATCGATCGCAGTGTAGTGCGACCGATTTTTGACCCCAACCCGCTATCCGAAACTTTTAGTGTTCCAACACATTTTGATCTTCTGTTGTTGCTTGGGGCCACACAAAGCGCAGACCACGATTTCACCGCACCGGCTTCTGGCCCCGAGCCAGTCGCAAGTGGTTTGAACTCTTTGTCTGGATTCTCCACCACTAGTGCGTTCAATATCAGGTTCGATGGTTCTCTCGAGCCGAGTTCCGTAAAAAAAGGGCAGAATGTTTTTCTCATTGCTTTAAACACCGATCCAGCTGTTGAATCTGCACCGTTAGCTCTTCCTGCAGTAAACCCTGCAGATATTGCTGGCTTGGCACCTGATGAGAATCAGCCAAACTATCGCGTGGACGTTGTCGACGTCGATAACGGTAAAAACAACGCAATCAGAATTACACCTCTCGAACCCCTAGAGGAGAAACGCAAATATCTTGTGCTTGTCGGTGATGGAATTCTTGGGTCCAATAAAAAGAACATTGACCAGTCCGTTCAAGGCCGAAATGTTGGCGAAGGCATTCTGGGCAACGCTGGCCTTGCAAACGTCAGGGCGATTGTTGGTAGCCTGAACGACCTCGGGCGAAGCATTCTTGCACCGCGAAAGCAAGACGTTGCGCTGTCTTATACTTTTACTACCAATGGCGATGCCGACGTGCTCCGCGCAATGGCAGCCCCAATTCCCTTCCTTCCTGCTTTGGGCCAAAAAGTCGGCTTTACCGCTCAGCTCAAAGCCGTAAGAGATAACTATCCCGACCTCAACTTTTCGGAGCTCACAGCCAAGCTTTCCGAATTTGGTGAAATTGCGGAGAAGCTTGAAGATGGAGATTTGGAATTCGGCAGCTTAACTGCGCTCGAGCAACGCACCTTGCAAGCTATAGGCGCAGCCCAAGCCATAGCTCCGAATATTTCGGGGGCCCTGCAAGCGCAAATTGGCGAGTCTTTGCATGTCGCCCGGCCCAGGCCGTTCGTTGCACTTAGCGACACTCCGGCGTCAAACCTTCCGTTCCTGCAAGCCCTCGGGGACAACCCGCTCGTCGGCCTCGCCCAAACTGTAACAGTCACACAAGGCGCGATGACTCTGCCCTATTACTTGTCACTTCCGGGTGATGATGGCCGAGGTCTTACCGAAGAATTCTGGAGAGGCAACACCGACCTAGAAGCAGCTCTAAACGAAGAACTTAGCCCCACTGACGGGGAAATATTCAAGTTTCTACGCGACGCCAATGGTGAGTTGAACGTAAACGGCAACTTCCCGTTCCCGCAGCTTCAGGCAAATGTCACTGTTCCAGTGACGATTCTTCGCCCGAATCCGGGTGCGCCAGGATGTGATGTTGAAACACCGGTTGGCAAAGAAGTCACCATTTTCCAGCATGGCATCACTGTTGACCGAAGCACGACCATAGTCCCGGGCATTGCCCTGGCGGCGCTGGACTGCCAAGTTGTTGTGGCAATCGACCAGCCATTGCACGGTCTGGGTGGAGAGAATGGCGGGCAGGTCCCAGGCTTAACACCACTGGATGAGCAGAAAGTGAGAGACGCCGCCACAGCCCAACAAACCGACTATGCAACGGCGTTGGTGCAGTCAGGCCTCTTCTCCAACCCAGCTGAACAGTGTGCTCAAGAAGGCTACATTGATGGGCTCCCTGAGGCAGCACGACCAACAGCGCAGTACGGGTGCCTCCAGCTTAGTCTTATGAGTCAAATGCTCAACTCCGACTATATCGGTGAACGCCACTTCGGCTACACCCTTGGCGGCATTGAAGACAGCAAACTGGTTCCTGTAAAACCGGCTTCACTGGCCGATGTCGATTCTGGTTCACTATTTGTCAACCCGACAAATATGCTTAACAGCCGAGACAACCTTCGCCAAAACGTCGTTGATTTGCTGAACGTTGCAGCTTCCGTTCAATTAATGCCAATTGCAGATGTTACCGGACCGGAGGGTCCTGACGGACTGAATGATCCGATCATGCAAGGAAAGCCAGTTAACTTTGTTGGTCATTCACTTGGCGGTATTTCTGGTACCGTGTTCGCGAGCATTATCAATGATCCCGCGACCCAGTTCTATATTAACCCCGAAACCGAGAAGGTGGAGCCGAGTCCAACCGCCGTTGCCTTACCCGAAATGAAATCTGTAGTTCTGCACAACACTGGCGGGCAGGTACTCCGGCTACTCGAAAACTCAATCACACGCTCCGGCGACCTGCTTGACGGTCTAGCTAATGCCGAGACACCGGTAACGCAAGGCACGTCGAACTTTGAGAACTTCTTCTACATCTTCCAGTCTCTGGTTGATGGTGGAGATGCGGTAAACTTTGCGAAAGATCTAGGTCGTTGGGCCAACATGGGAACCAACTTGCTTGTAACTGAAGTTGTAGGGGACAGAACCGTGCCCAATGAAGCGAACGTAGCAACGCTTTCAGACGCCACTTACTCTTCGCCGCTGGCCGGGACCGAGCCCCTGTTCGCACTGATCGACTTGGGTGCAAGTGGGGGAGTGTTGTCTGACGGGGCTGGTTTAAGCCTTGTTACCGACGCATCTGCGCAGGGTGAAGGCACGCTTCCAGCAGCCTCGTTCTTCGCGAGTGTAGATCCCTGCAGTGAAGCAAATCATGGAACATTTGTTGGCCCTGTAACCGGCCCTGACGCCTCTTCGGCAACGTGCCCGGGAGGAAGCAACACCAGCGCCGCGTTCATCGAGATGATTACACAAACCATCAATGCTTTGGCGGGTAACCCGATTGCCACTCCTCAGTTTGATCTAATGGATAACCCAATCGGACCAAACTTCAGTGTTCTCACTGAGAGCCCGACAATTCCGAGTGCACTAGATCAGAACGCGGACTGATTAAATTCGGGAAAGTAGAATGAATGCCCCGGCCAGTGCCGGGGCATTTTTTATCGATGTAATCCGTAATTAAACAGAAGATTGAGCAACTCCGCTCCGTTAGCTAGTTACTTTAAGCGCATAGCCCAACTGCCGCTGCCCTACACCATCCCCCCGATCCCGCTCAACCACCATCCCCCGAGCCTTAATCTGCGGATGCTCCGCCGCCTCCTCAATCGTCAGCACCGGCTCCACACACGCATCCACCTCCGCAAAAATCTCCCGCCACTCGGCAAAAGTCTTCGCAGCAATCTTCTCCTTGATCGCCACTTTCAATGTGTTCTGATGCTCTGGGTTCTGGCTCAATACAAAGCTCTTCATCTCGCTGAGCCCGAGCGTGTCACATAACCGTGCGGAGAACTGCGGTTCCAGGCTCCCGACAGACAACCAGCGGCCATCCCTGGTCTGGTAATAGTCGTAGAAGGTGCCACCATTGAGCATGCCGCTTTCGGGCTTCTGAGGCTGTCCGCCTGCCAGGGCAGCAGCACCCGCCATGGCATTCAGGGCGAAGGCGGCGTCGGTCATGCTGATGTCGATAAAGGCGCCCTCACCGGTTTCCTGGCGTTTGATGACAGCAGCCAGGATACCCATCACGGCATGGTGTGAGCCACCGGCCACATCGGCAACCTGAATGCCCATGGGTGGCGGGCCGCTGTCGGCACGGCCGCAGTGGCTGGCAACACCGGAAATAGCCAGGTAGTTGATGTCGTGACCGGCTCTGTCTTTATAGGGGCCGGTCTGACCATAACCGGTAATGGCGCAGTAAATCAGTCTTGGATTGATGGCTTTGAGTACCTCATAGCCTATCCCGAGGCGATCCATGACGCCCGGGCGAAACTGCTCCACCACAATGTCGTAGTCCTGAACCAGCTGCTTGACCTTTTCAACACTCTCGGGCTGCTTCAGGTTCAGTTGCAAAGTTTGCTTGCCGCGACTGAGGTAGGAAAAGGTGGTGCTAAATTTACCATCAAACGGTGGCATTACCTTGGCCAGATCCACCCGGTCCGGAGCTTCAACTCTGAGTACTTCCGCGCCCATATCGGCGAGCATCATGGTGGCGTAGGGTCCGGGCAGCAAGGTACTGAAATCCAGAACTTTCAGGTTGGCGAGCGGGGCTGCCATAAAGCGTCTCCTTGTTTTTGGTCGGCGGCAATAACTTTGTCTCATGCTGCCGGGTTTTGCAGGCCGGGCCAACTGCCGGTTCCTTCATTCCTATTGGCCGTTTCTTCCATCTTCCGGCAAATCATAGGCTTGCATTGTCGTGTCGTGCACTTATGATGAAGTTCGTTCTTTCTTCTGGCTGCCTCTATGTCAACACTCACGGTCTCCCGACATTTTGTTGAAGCTTCCCTGTCCGGCGCTGAACGCCTGGGCCTGGATAGCCGTGCACTGCTTCAGGAGGCCGGGATCTCGCCAGATCTGCTGCGTATTGAAATGGCAAGGGTAAGCAGTGACCAATTCAGCAAGCTGATGCAGGTGATCTGGCAGCGCACGGGCGATGAGTTTATGGGCATGGGGCCGCGCCGGGCCCGATCTGGCACATTCGCTACCATGTGTGCTCTGGTGGTCGGTTGCCAGACGCTGGAAGAGGTGTATCAACAGGCCTACCGGTTCTCGCGGCTGTTCGAGCCCATGGTGTCCATGGAGCTTGAAGTCCTGGATGACTGCGCGCGCCTGGTTACGCGAATTGAAGGAAGCATCCACGATCCGGACTACTTTCTGCGAGAGAGCATCCTGGTCATCTGGCACCGGCTGGGCAGCTGGCTCATCGGTCAGCCAGTGGAACTGGAGAAAGCCGAGTTCGATTACCCAAGGCCAGACCATGGCGACGAATACCGGCACATTTTTCATTGTCCGCTGGCGTTCGAATCCGACTGTACGGCATTGACCTTCAGCAAACGCTTCCTCTCTGCCCCGGTGATCCGGGACAAACCGGAAATGCGACAATTCCTGAAAACCTCCCCGGCAGATCTGCTGTCACGACCGGATGAGAGCAACACCTGGACCGGCCGCATTCGAGGCCTGATTGGCCGTGACTTCTCCAAACCCATGCCGGATTTCGACTGGATAGCGCAAGAGTTGCACACCAGCCCGCAAACCCTCAGGCGCCGACTGAAGCAGGAGAACACGTCGTTTCAGGAGATCAAGGATCTGTTGCGGCGGGATATGGCCATCTACTATCTGGCCCATCCGGAGATACCCATCAACGATATTGCCGAACGGGTCGGCTTTACCGAACCGTCCACCTTCCATCGGGCCTTCAAGAAGTGGACAGGGGTCACCCCGGGCGCCTGGCGGGAAGGCGAACGGGGCGATCTGGTCTGAACACCCGGCCTTACGAACTTCCCTGCTGCAGGTTCCGGATCAAGCGCCCCAGAGTTCGGGCAATGTCCCGGGCCTGATCGCGATTCTCCGCCAACTGGAAAAGCCGGGAGCCGTCCCGCGGATCATAAACCCAGCAGGCTCCGACCACCGGTTCACAATCCCAACGCAACTGAGGATTCACACCGAATACCGACAGAGACAGCGTTCTGCGAACAGTGGTGCCATCGGGATTGCGCTCGATGTCCTGAATACTGATGTTGCCATCATCCAGAGCCACCTGGTACTGGCTATCTGCTGGCCTGTCCAGGCGCACCACCGTTTTGTCACGCCGCCAGCCAGCGGTCTCAAGCAGAGTATTCAGATGGATGACCAGAGCCTCCCTGTCCGAGCTTGCCAGATACAGCTGGCGCAGGGTCTTCACATCCTGTTCATTCGCCGGCTCAATGACGGCCACGGGCTCGTTGGCACTGGCCTGCCCTTCGGCCAGAGCGCGAACACTGGCACGGCTGGCCTTCTCAATGTCGGTAATCAGCTTCAGGCTTTGCTGATAATGCGTGCCCTCTGCCCCGGCCCGGGTAATGTATTGCTCCAGTGCTGAACGTGCCTCATTCAGATGATTAGCCTGCAACATGGCCCGGCCGCGATAGTAGTAATACTCGGCGGGCTTCTCTCCCTCCATGGCCTGAAGGCGGTTCAGGTACTCCCCTGCCTCACTCCAGTTCTCTGCTGCAACGGCTTCTTCAGTCGCCAGCATCAAGCGGCGAATCTCGTGCTCCGGAGCCAATGCGTGTGCAAATCCAGCCTGCAGGGCCAGAACAGAAGACAACACCAGGCCCGAAAATACCTTGTGGCCAGGCATACGCCTTTTTTTCATGGGTGACAACATACCGCTACTCCTGTTGGTCCTCTGCCCGGGCTTCCCCGGCGTCTGTAGGCTCCCTGTCGATGGCTGGCGTATCCCCCGGCTCATCGGGGTCTTCAGAATCGACCTCGGCCTGATCCACAATCGACTTGGGCAACTCTTTTTTTACCCTGACCCCCAGCTCCACAAACCGATTGGCCTGGGAAATAAGATTACCACGGCCTCGGGTCAGGGTATTCATGGCATTATCGTAGGTGCCCTGGGCCGTGTGTAACTGGCTTCCCAGCTTTTCCATAGCCTCGACAAACACCCTCAGCTTGTCATAGACCGCACCGGCGCGATCTGCAATGCGGCGGGCGTTCTGGCTCTGGCGTTCATAACGCCAGATATTCTCAATGGTTCTCAGTGTCGCCAGCAGGGTGGTGGGAGTCACCACAATAATCTTGCGTTCGAACGCTTCTGCGAACAGGTTCTCGTCCTGCTGGAATGCTGCCACAAATGCCGGCTCGATGGGCATGAACAGCAGCACGAAATCGGGAGAATGCAGCCCGTTAAGCTGACTGTAATCTTTCTCGCTCAATGTGCGGATGTGGTTGCGAACCGCCTCGACATGCTGCTTCAAGGCTGCGGCCCGTTCTTCCTCTTCATCCGCAGTGACCCACTGCTGATAGGCCACCAGGGATACTTTGGAATCAATTACCAGATTTCGCTGGTCCGGCAAATGCACGATGACATCGGGCCTCAACAACTGGTTATCTTCGTCCCGGTAACTACCCTGGGTTTCGTACTCGACGCCTTTGCGCAGGCCCGACCGTTCCAGCACCCGCTCCAGGATCAACTCACCCCAGTTGCCTTGAATTTTCTTGTCGCCTTTGAGAGCACGGGTCAGATTGGCGGCTTCTTCGGTAATTTGCCGGTTCAGCTCCTGCAACGATTTTATTTCGCTGCGAAGCGCCTGGCGATCCCGGGTTTCCGTGGTGTAGACATCCTCAACCCGTTTGCGAAAATCCTGCAACTGGTCACGGAAGGGGTTGAGCAAGGAGTCCAGGCTGGTTTTAGATTGCTGACTGAAGCGCTCACTTTTCTGGTCGAAAATCCGGTTCGCCAGGTTTTCGAATTCTTGTTTCAGCGCATCTCGATTCTTTTCCAGCAACTCCAGTTTTTCCGAGGCATTGCGGCGCTCTTTATCCAGTGTCACCTGCTGCTCGCGTAACTCGACCTTCAACTGGCCTAACTGTTCGGAGAGCGTTTCAGCCCGCTGCTGGTATTGACCGCTTTCATTTACCAGTTGCGCAACCCGGTCCTGTTTTGCCGCCAGCTCCGATTCCAGAGCCGCCAATCGGTTTTCCAGGTTGGCGGACTGCTGTCGCCAGTGCTCGATGCCCTGCTCCAGCTGTCCGGAGCGGGCTTTCTGCTCCTCGAGTGCGGTCCGCAGGTGTTCAACTTCCTGTTCATGCAACGCCTGCACCTGCTCGCTATCTCTCAGTTGCCTGTCCCGGGCGTCAAGTTCCTCGCGCAAGGCAGACTCGGTGGCTCTATCCTGACGCCGACGCCACAGCAGCCAGATCACGCCCGCCAAAAGCGAGGCGACCCCAGCCACCAGCGCAAGGAACCAGCTTGCCAGCCATTCCGGACGTTCAGCCATGGTGAGGATAAGCGCATCTAGCACCAGCAAGTTCTCCTTGAGTCTTGATTGGTAGAATCAGGGCATGGCCCCGAGATCAAAGCCTGACAGTCTACCGCAATGCTCACCCTTTTTTCTCGTTGGCGGAACGGGGCCACCAGGCCGGCATCGACTGTTTGGCATTTATCAACATTGCGCCAATCCACCTATGGACGCCGAGCGTAAATTCCTCTACAACGGTTAAAAAGCACCCAATCGGAGTGCTAAAGCCGTAATATGGAAAGCTGACTGGCAGGCCGGAGCATGTTCAAGGAATTGTGGAGAAAATTCGGGTCCGACTTCCTGCAGGCTACCTGTGTGGAAGACGAGCAGGCATTGTCTTCGGAAGATCAACGCTCGGCGGGCAAGCATGTGCGGGTTTTGCCTCACATCACCCACACGGGCGAGTTCCACCTTGAACGGCTGACCCAGTTGCTGAAAAGCCGCTACGGCAAGAGCTTCACAGTGCCTACCGACACCACCTCCAGCGATCGCGCGCTCAAAGATGTCATTTCCTTCGCCGCCCGCATTCAGGACCAGGATATCCAGCGGGAGCTGCTGCTGTTCTACCTGAATTGTTCCCCGGTCATACAGGAGTACCTGAGATCCGAGACGCCACTGGGCCAGGGGCCTTTTCTGGGCCAGTAAATATGCGCCTTAACCATCTGTAAAGTCACCACACAGGTCCGTTGTAGTATACTCTCCCGCCTGATTGACAACACATCCAATGGCTGTGGCATCCATTGCCAATAATTCTCACGGCCTGTTCAGGGGATATTCATGGGGTCCAGGTTTTCGCAAACCCGCTCATTCTTCGCAGTTGCCTTAACAGGGCTGGCAGTCGCACTCTCCGGTTGCGCTTCCGATCGCTATTTCATGGTGCCGAAAGAAAATATTGAAGAGGTTCGTGCCTCGGTCCAAAGCCAGCGTGCGACCCTTGTTACCATGGAGCAAAATGCCGGGGTAAGGCACGAAAAGCTGCTACAGCAGAACCAGGATTCTACCCAGACCATTCTTCAGGCCATCGCCACCCAGGTTGAAAAGCCGTCGTGCCCACCACCAAAGGCAGCGCCTACGTGCCCCGCTCCCCGCGAAGACAAAGGCCGGGCAGATCGCCTGAAAGGCAAAGTGGTTGTGGGCGAGGTAGAAAAGTTTTTCCTAGCTGGCCCCGGCCATGTCTATACCGCCCGTATCGACAGTGGCGCTGAAACCTCCTCCATACACGCCCGCAACGTTCAGCGTTTCGAGCGGGATGGCAGCAACTGGGTACGCTTTGAAGTGCCGGTTCCTGGCACCAAGGAAGCCGAATGGGTAGCCATGGAGAAAGAAATCTCCCGGCGCGTGAAGATTATCCAGTCCAGTGCCGATGAGTCAGAGCGACGGGTGGTGGTGGAGCTTCAGTTTGCCATTGGCGACCACCAGCAGGTGGCCGAGTTTACCCTGGCAGACCGCACAAACCTGACCTACGAAGTCCTGATTGGCCGAAACGTTTTGCGAGACGTCATGCTGATTGATGTCGGCAAGGAATTCGCAACAGAACTGCCCGAATCCTACCTTGAACAAGCGGCAAACGGAGACGAAGAATGACGGTGCGCTCCCGGGTTCCGTTTTACGTGTTTGTCTTCCTGCTGATTGCAGCAGGGATTGCCATTGCCACCTGGCGCCATCTGGAACTGGGTATTCCCTGGATGACCGGAGAACAGCGCCCGGTATGGATGATTGAGGCGCGGGTCGATTTCCAGGGCCAGAACAGCCCGGCCGAAGTGAGTCTGCACATACCGGAGCAGCCGCCCGGCTTTCGCATTCTGACCGAGCAGGCCGCCTCACCCGGCTACGGCTTCTCAATTCTGGATAGCAACAGCGGGCGCAGGGCCCAGTGGACAAAACGAGATGTCGCCGGCCCACAGACTCTCTATTTCAAGGCACAGTTTGTACCGGATGAAGACGCGATTCATGCTCCGCCAGCGCGTAAACCCCGAGCATTGACGGTTTTCTGGGAGGAGCCCCAGGCCACCGCCGTAAGAGAACTCCTTAGCCAGGCTTCCGAGCGATCCAGCTCCCCCGAGAGCATGACCCGCGAGCTCATCCGCCTGATGCAGCCGGACAACCGCACCCAGAACACAACACTGCTGGTATCCGACGACAACTACCTGCAACTGCTGGTAAAAATGCTGAATCACGCCGGCATTGCTGCGCGCACCGCCGACGCCCTGAAGCTTGAGGATGCCCGGCGTCGCCAACAGCTGGTGCCATTCCTTCAGATATACAACGGCAAGCGCTGGCTTACCTTCGATCCGCGCACCGCAGAACAGGGCGTACCGGAAAACCTGCTGCTATGGCGACAGGGGTCCGATTCCCTGCTCGATGTAGTGGGTGGCGACGACTCCCAGGTGAGCTTTTCCATGCTGCGACAGACCGTACCGGCGCTGCAACTGGCAACGCTGGAGTCCAATGCCAATGGGTTGAGTGTGCTCGGCTTCTACCAGTTACCAATAGAAGAACAGAGCATGTTCCGGATGTTGCTGTTGCTCCCCATCGGCGCGCTGATTGTTGCCTTCATGCGGATTGTCATCGGCATCCGAACGTCGGGCACCTTTATGCCGGTCCTGATTGCCGTGGCGTTTGTCCAGACCACCCTGGTGCCGGGGCTGATCGCATTTTTGTCCGTCGTAGCCATTGGCCTGCTGTTGCGCGGTTATCTTTCCAGCCTGAATCTGCTGCTGGTATCCCGAATATCGGCCTTGATCATTCTGGTGATTTTCATCACTGCGGGGCTCAGTATTATTGGCTACCAGATGGGCTTTAACACCGGCATGACTGTCACCTTCTTCCCAATGGTGATCATCGCCTGGACCATCGAACGAATGTCCATTCTCTGGGAAGAGGAAGGCGCCCGCGAAGTGCTGGTACAGGGCTCAGGCAGCCTGTTTGTGGCCATCTGCGCCTATTTGGCCATGAGCACTCCGCTGGCGGGTCATCTCACTTTCAACTTCCCGGAGTTACATCTGGTTATTCTCGGGCTGATCCTGCTGATGGGTCAGTACACCGGCTACAAGCTTAGCGAGCTCAAGCGGTTTACCCCGATGAAGGCCTACGACTGATATGGACTGGATTTCTCCGCGCAGGCTCAAGAAACTCGGGATGCTGAACATGAACCGGCGCAATGTGGATTACATTGCCCGGTATAATGATCGCTCCTCCTACCCGCTGGTGGACAACAAGCTGAAAACCAAACTGGCAGTGAGCGAATACGGCGTAAAAACCCCCAAGCTGCTGCAGGTGGTTCGCCAGCAGCACGAAATCTCCCATTTCCGGGAAATGGCGGAGGATCTGGCCGGTTTTGCCATCAAGCCGGCAAAAGGCTCCGGCGGCAAGGGCATTACCGTCATTACCGGGCGAGACGGCGACGACTTTATCAAGGCCTCCAGCGCCCACATTTCCGTCGCCATGCTGGAGCGTCACCTCACCAACATTCTGGCTGGCCTTTATTCCCTGGCCGGCACCCCGGATGTTGCCATTGTTGAAAACCTGGTTCAGTCCTCCCCGGCGCTCGCCAGGTACTCCTTCCAGGGCGTACCCGACATCCGGATTGTGGTATTTCAGGGATATCCCGTCATGGCTATGCTCCGGCTGGCAACCACCGCTTCGGACGGTAAAGCCAACCTGCACCAGGGTGCTGTTGGCGTCGGGCTGGATATAGGCTCTGGCCAGAGTCTGAACGCAGTTCAGTTCAATCGGCCGATCACCCTGCACCCGGACACCGGACTGGCGCTGGAAAATATCCGGATTGAAGACTGGGAAAACATGCTGGAAATGGCGGCCCGATGCTATGAGGCCACTGGCCTGGGTTATATGGGCGTAGACCTGGTGGTCGATGCCAACGAAGGCCCGCTGCTGCTGGAACTGAATGCCCGGCCCGGACTGGCCATTCAGATGGCCAACGGCTGCGGACTGTTACCCAGGCTCAGGGCCATAGAGAGCCTCAAGCGCCCGCACTTCAGCCCCAGAGAACGCGCGCTGTTTGCCATGGAAAGCTTTGCCCGGCGCTGATAATCGGTTTATGGGCATTTTGCCCGGCGCTGATAATCGGTTTATGGGCATAAAAAAACCGGAGCTGCTGTGGCTCCGGTTTTTTGTTCAGGCCTGCTGATCAGGAGGCCAGCTCGCCTCTTTGCAGAAGCAGCTTTCTCTCGTGGGTCAGGCCTTTCAGCAAGCCCCAGGTCATCAGCAGAAGTATTACAGTGAAGGGCAACCCTGCGCTGATGGCAACCGCCTGGATCGCACCCAGAGCATCTTCGCCACCACCGAAGATCAGAGCTGCGGCAATGGCACCTTCCATGACCACCCAGAACACACGCTGAGCCGTCGGGGCATCGGTTTTTCCGCCAGCGGTGATGCTGTCGATCACCAGCGAGCCGGAATCCGACGAGGTTACGAAGAAGACCAGCACCAGGATAATACCGACGAATGAAACGATGCCGGTCCAAGGCAGCTGTTCAAACATCTGGAAGGTCGCCAGAGAAACCTCGGTCAGGCCTTTGTCCGCCAGCACACCTACGCCTTGCTGGATCTGCTCCAGTGCCGTACCACCGAAACCACTCATCCATACGGTGGTGATCAAGGTCGGGATAATCAGAACCGCAGTGACAAATTCACGTACCGTCCGGCCTTTTGAAACCCTGGCGATAAACATACCTACGAACGGTGACCAGGAAATCCACCAGGCCCAGTAGAACACGGTCCAGCCCTGGAACCAGGCTTCGTCTTCACGACCAAACGGGTTACTCAGCGGCACAATGTTGGCCACGTAGGTTGAAGAGGTTACCCAGATGGTCTCCAGGACGGTCATGGTCGGGCCGGCGAAGATCACGAAAAACAGCAAGATGCCTGCCGTCGCCATGTTGATGTTACTGAGCACCTTCACGCCGCCATCCAGGCCACGCAGCACGGAAATCAGCGCCAACGCGGTAACACCGACAATGATGGCCATCTGCACGTTGGTGCCAGAACCTGCCTGAAACAAGTAATCCAGGCCGGAGGCAGCCTGCTGGGCACCAAAACCAAGTGAAGTGGCCAAACCGAAGATGGTGGCGACAACGGCGAGCACATCAATAATGTGCCCCGGCCAACCCCATACCTTGTCTTTCAGCAAAGGGAAAAACGCGGAACGGATCGTCAATGGCATGTTCTTGTTGAACGCAAAGAACGCCAGAGACAGGGCCACGATGGCGTAGATTGCCCAGGGGTGTAGCCCCCAGTGATAAAGGGTCGCCCCCATCGCCAGATCACGCGCTTCGGGCGAATTGGCCGCCACATTGAAGGGGGTCTCGTACCAGCCCGTGTAATAAGCTACCGGCTCTGCCACAGCCCAGAACATCAGGCCGATCCCCATCCCGGCTGCGAACAGCATGGCAAACCAGGACATGGTTGAGAATTCGGGCGTTGCATCCTGTCCGCCCAGCCTGATCTTGCCCACCGGCATGAAGATCAGCGCAAGGCTGACAACCACAAAAAGGTTGGCGCTGAGCAGGAAGAACCAGTCAAAGCTGGCAATAATGTCCCACTTGGCACCATCAAGCGTTTCCTTCGCCGCAACGGGAAACATCAGGGTTCCAATAACAAACAGAACCACAATGATCGCTGCTACCGGGAAAACCCAGTTATGAAGATCCAGGCCGAACGGATTGATATTATCCTGGCCTGCGACGTAATCCGTCTGATATTCGTCTTTCACTACCTCGCCCACGTTGGCGCCTCCTGGTCTGGTGTGATCACTGAATATGCTGAGTGAATGAATAACGGAATGAATTTTTATTCATTCGTTACAAGCCGGTCATTTTATTACTTTGAACTCAAAACATCAAAAGCAAGAAAAATGTCTTTTTCATCTACATCAGTATAGTCCAGATTTTGCAGAGGCAAAGATTGTTCCCCGAAACAGGTCTACTACCCGGACAGGTAACGTACGATATACTGCAGGGTTTCGCCTACTATACCCGCCCGACAGCAACCAGAGGCATCCATGGAAAAAACCACTACCTTCCCTTTGCGCTACTCCGTTTATGCCCTCAGCATTGCCGGGCTCGTGGTGTCGTTACCGGTAACCCTGTGGCTTGGGGCAGGCTATCTGTTTCCTGTGATTTTTGGTGCGCTCACAGGCCTAGGCACCTGGGATTTACTGCAACGAAAGCATACCGTTAGCCGAAACTACCCCATCATGGCCAACTTTCGGTATCTGTTTGAGTCGATCGGCCCCGAAATTCGCCAGTACTTTATCCAGTCCGACACAGAAGAGCGGCCGTTCTCCCGCGAACAACGCACCATCGTTTACCAGCGGGCAAAGAACGTACTCGACAAGCGGCCATTTGGTTCACAGCTGGGCATGTACGAGGAAGGCTTTGAGTGGATAAACCACTCGCTCACCCCAACCCGCCTGAACAGCAGCGATTTTCGGATTCTGATCGGCAAAAACTGCGACAAACCCTACAGTGCCAGCGTGTTCAACATCTCTGCCATGAGCTTTGGCTCGCTTTCCGCCAACGCCATTCTGAGCCTGAATACCGGCGCAAAAAAAGGAGGCTTCTACCACGACACGGGGGAAGGATCGATCTCCCGGTACCACCGGGAGCCCGGCGGCGACCTGGTGTGGGAAATCGGCTCGGGCTATTTCGGTTGCCGGCATCCCGATGGCACATTCAATCCCGAGATGTTTGAAAGGAACGCCACACTCGACCAGGTGAAAATGATAGAGGTCAAACTATCTCAGGGGGCAAAACCGGGCCACGGTGGTATTTTGCCTGGAGCAAAAGTGACCCCCGAAATCGCCGAAGCCCGAGGCGTTCAGGTTGGCGAAGATTGCATCTCCCCCGCCAGCCATTCCGCCTTTTCCACCCCCATTGAATTGCTGGAATTCCTCGAACAGCTGCGAAGCCTCTCCGGCGGCAAACCGGTCGGCTTCAAACTGGCCATTGGCCACCCCTGGGAATGGTTTGCCATCATTAAAGCCATGCTGAAGACTGGCAAAAAGCCCGATTTCATCGTGGTTGATGGCGGTGAAGGCGGCACCGGTGCGGCGCCACTGGAGTTCATCAATCGGCTTGGCATGCCCATGACCGAGGCCCTCCTGCTGGTTCATAACACCCTGGTGGGTACCCACCTGCGTGAAGACATTGCCATTGGCGCCGCCGGCAAGATTACCTCCGCGTTCAACATTGCCCGTACACTCGCCCTGGGGGCAGACTGGTGCAATTCCGCCCGAGGCTACATGTTTTCCCTGGGCTGCATCCAGGCGCTGAACTGCCATACCGGGCGCTGCCCCAGCGGCGTGGCGACTCAGGACCCGCGTCGGGGCAACAAACTGGATGTACCGTTGAAAAGCGAGCGGGTCTACAACTTCCACAAAAACACGTTGGACGCCCTGCAGAACCTGCTTGAGGCCTCGGGTCTCCGACACCCATCAGAGTTGGGCCCGGAGCATATCGTCCGCCGCGTCTCCAAAACCGAAGTGCACAGTTACCTGGACCTGTTTCCGTTCCTGGAGCCGGGGGCACTGCTGGAGGGCAAAACCGGCCTGCGGGTGTTCGACAAGTACTGGGAAAGCGCCCAACCGGATAGCTTCGAGCCGCCAGAATTCATCCTGGCCCTGCGGGAAACAAAGTTACGCTGATTTCCAGAGAAATTCGCCGGCCCGGTGTTTATTTTTAGTTTGGGCTGGTGTAGACTTCGCTCCCGCTAAGCCACTGAGATAAACCTTTTTTCTCGGCGGTTTGCAGTTTACGGGGCGTAGCGCAGCTTGGTAGCGCACTTGCATGGGGTGCAAGGGGTCGTAGGTTCAAATCCTACCGTCCCGACCAGAATTCCCCAAGAAAGGCAGGCACTTACACGGTGTCTGCCTTTTTTCGTTTCATACACAACCAAAACAAAACCAATAAATAACCAAAACCCTCATTCGCTGGCGGCCAGCTTTATCTGGGCCAGCTCCCAAAACGCCGCGTGCATTTTGCGGTCGCCCCTCTCCCATTGCTGCCAGGCCCGGCGGCTGGTGTGCAGCATTTCTGCGCACCGGTCCTGAGCTGCGGTGATG
>JAJUKC010000144.1 GCA_029264995.1 Marinobacter sp.
GGGCTGGAGAGTGAGCATGACAGGAAAGCATGCGGGAAAAGCCTGGCTGGGTGTGTGTCTGGCCTCTTTGCTGACGGCTTGTTCCCAGGGAAACGGTTTCTCTGATCTGGACAAGTTTATGGCGGATACCCGGGCCAAGCCTCGGGGCCACGTTGAGCCCCTGCCGGAATTCAAGGCTTACGAGGCGTTCAGTTATTCGGCAGCCGATCGGAGAGCACCGTTCGAGCCGCCCATCGATGTTCAGCTGACCATGGCCGATGAAGAGCCGGTGAGTGACGTAGAGCCGGACCTCGATCGACCGAAAGAAGTACTTGAGAACTTTGACCTTAAATCACTTGGAATGGTCGGTACTCTGCAGGGCGTGGATGGCAGCCTGTTCGCGTTAATACGGGACAACGAAGGCGGAATTCATCGGGTGCGTACCGGTAACTACATGGGCCAGAATTATGGCCGGGTGGTTGGCGTGAACGAAACCCGGATCGAGCTGATGGAAATCGTTCCGAACGGCCGGGGTGGTTGGGTCGAGCGCCCGCGCTCCCTGTCCCTGGATGAAGAATGAGGCAGGGGAGCGGCAAAAACATGATTGAAAGAAACATGCATGAACAAAAAGTTGTGGGATCGAGGCTAGCGATGTTCAAAAAACTCAATGTCTGTGTCGGCGTGATTGCCATCGGGTTATGGAGCAGCCTGGCCGGAGCGGTCACGCTGGAAGACGTATCGTTTTCGTCGCTACCGGGGGAACGCCTCGAAGTGACCATGAAGTTCGACGGTACGCCGCCCGAACCAAAGGGTTATACCATCGAGCGTCCTGCCCGGATTGCGGTTGACCTGGCAGATACCACCAGCGGCCTGAATCAACGCAGCATCCCGCTAGGCAGTGGCAATGCCCAGAGCCTGACAGTGGTCGAAACCAAGGATCGCACCCGGTTGATCTTCAATCTGGTGGAGTTGGTGCCGCACAATACTGTTCGCAACAACAACTCCCTGGTGATGACCATTGGCGGTGAAGGTGCGCAACCGGTTTCCGGTGCTCGCAGTGCGCCGGTCGCTTCGACTTCTTCCGCAGCCTCGGCTGCTGATGCCCTGGCTGGTGTTGATTTCCGCAGAGGCAAGGAAGGTGAGGGACGCGTCATTGTGGATCTGGGTAGCAGTGCTGCTACTGTCAACCTGACCGAGCTGGGTGGTCGTATCCGCCTGACTATGCCGGGCCGTGATGTTCCTGCCAACCTGCGTCGTCGCCTCGATGTAACAGACTTTGCCACACCGGTAAGCCGCATCGATACCTATGTGGAAGATGGCAACGCCGTAGTTGATATTCGCCCTGAAGGCGACTACGACTATATCGCTTATCAGTCTGGCCGCGAGTTTACGGTCAGCGTCGAGGCCCTTACCGCGGAAGAGGTGGAAACCCGCCGCGAAGAGAAGTTCCCGTACACCGGCGAGAAGCTGTCCCTTAATTTCCAGGACATCGAAGTGCGCTCCGTGCTTCAGCTGATTGCCGACTTCACAGGCCTGAACCTCGTTGCCAGTGACACCGTTGGCGGCAGTATTACCCTGCGCCTGCAGAACGTACCCTGGGATCAGGCGCTGGATCTGATCCTGAAAACCAAGGGTCTGGACAAGCGTCAGATTGGCAACGTTCTTCTGGTAGCGCCGGCGGACGAAATTGCCGCCCGTGAAAAACTTGAGCTGGAAACCACCAAGCAAATCGCGGAGCTGGCCCCGGTTCGCCTGGACATTATCCAGGTAAACTATGCCAAGGCATCTGACGTGGTTTCACTGATCCAGGCTGACGA
>JAJUKC010000111.1 GCA_029264995.1 Marinobacter sp.
AAGCCCCAGCATCTTTGATGTTGGGGCTTTTTTGTTTTGGATCGAGGCTCTCCTCTGCACTACAACGGTCCCCATGTGACCAGCTTGCCAACGGCAAGCGCAGGACGCGGGAGCGCAGCGACGGCGGGCCCGAAGGGCCGAAGGCCGACAGGCCTGAGCAATGTAGGTCATCGTCAGGCGCCTAATGCCTAAAAACCCCCGACAGCTTCGCTGCCGGGGGTTTTTTATTTCTGGTTCCGGAGAAGTGATATACTTCACCGAAAATCAAAGCAACATTTCTGATGGGAGCCCCGCAATGGCCTCAAGCGAACACCTGGTCATTTTCGATACCACTCTGCGCGATGGCGAGCAAAGTCCGGGCGCCACCATGAACAAGGCGGAAAAACTCCGCATTGCCAAGGCGTTGGAGAAGCTTCGGGTAGACGTTATCGAGGCAGGGTTTGCCATTGCCAGCCAGGGCGACTTCGATGCGGTCAAGGCCATCGCCGAGAATATCAAAGAGTCGACCGTCTGCAGTCTGGCTCGTGCGCTGGAAAAGGATATCGACAGGGCGGCTGAAGCGATCCGTCCGGCAGAGCGCTCCCGTATCCACACCTTTATTGCCACCTCGCCCATCCACATGAAACATAAGCTTCAGATGGAGCCAGATGAGGTGGTCGAGCAAGCTGTGCGCGCGGTCAAGCGGGCGCGCAGCCACGTTGATGATGTTGAGTTTTCGTGTGAAGACGCCGGACGCTCCGAACTGGATTTCCTTTGTCGCATCATTGAAGCCGCTATTGATGCTGGCGCCCGTACCATCAACATTCCTGACACCGTGGGCTATGCCATTCCTGAACAGTTTGGTGAGACCATCCGTCAGTTACTGAACCGTATTCCGAATGCTGACAAGGCCGTGTTTTCAGTCCATTGCCATAATGACCTCGGGCTTGCGGTAGCCAACTCGCTGGCTGCGGTCACCCACGGTGCCCGTCAGGTCGAATGTACCATCAATGGCCTGGGCGAACGTGCGGGTAACGCAGCGCTGGAAGAAATCGTTATGGCGGTTCGTACCCGCCAGGATCTCTTCAATATTGATACCCGCATAGACACCCAGCATATCGTCCCGGCTTCACGGCTGGTGTCCACCATTACCGGTTTTCCTGTCCAGCCCAACAAGGCGATCGTCGGTGCCAATGCTTTTGCCCATGAGTCCGGTATTCATCAGGACGGTGTGCTCAAGCATCGCGAGACTTATGAGATCATGCGGGCACAGGACGTGGGCTGGCATACCAATAGCCTGGTTCTGGGCAAGCATTCCGGCCGCAATGCTTTCCGTACGAGACTGCTGGAGCTTGGTATCCAGTTTGAAACCGAGGGTGAGCTGAACGAAGCCTTCACCCGCTTCAAGGCGCTGGCAGATCTGAAGCATGAGATCTTTGATGAAGATCTACAGGCTATTGCCAGCGATACTAAGCAAAAGGAAGAAGAGGGCCGATTTGGTCTGGTCTGCATGCAGGTCTGTTCTGAAACCGGGGTTGTGCCCAAGGCGCATCTGACCATGACCGTGGACGGCAAGGAACACACCGTGGACGCCGAGGGCAGTGGTCCGGTAGATGCCACCTTCAAGGCCATCGAATCCCTGGTAGATTCAGGATGTAACCTGCAGTTGTATTCGGTCAACAATATCACCAGTGGCACCGACGCCCAGGGCGAAGTCACCGTTCGCCTTGAGCGGGGCGGCCGTATTGTGAATGGCGTTGGTTCGGATACCGATATCATTATTGCTTCAGCCAAGGCCTACATTGAGGCTCTGAACCTGATCTCCAGTGGCGGTATTCGTCAGCATCCCCAGGTGGCTGATGTCTAGCGCGCCCGAAGGATTGCCTGGGAGGAATTCGTGATAGGGAATGAGGCGGAACGGCAGTTCTATCTGGCGGCGGCAGGCATTCGGATGTGGTACGCCCGCGAGAGTCTGCCTGGCGCGGCGCCAAGCCCCGACTTTGATTTCGGAGTGGAGGACGAGCCGCAATTCCAGCCCGGGTCGGAGGTGCCTCAGGTTGGGCGTAAATCTGAGCCGCTGTCAGGGGACCAAGGGCGGGAGCGCATTGCTCAGCTCCAGAGCCTGATGGGCAACAAGCCTGAATCCGCGCAGAAGGCGGACAGCGCTGGGCAGCAGGCCGCGGACCCGGTGAAAGCTCCACCTGCCACCAAGCTCCGGTCTGAAACTCCAGAAATGGAGCCTGAGGATCCCATGCCGGCCTCGGAACCAGAGGAAGTGCGACAGCCGGAGGCAGTACACCGTGTATGTCTGACTGCCTGGAAAGGCTCCCGGGTCATGCTTTTGTGCAATATTGCAGAGGGCGCCAGCTTCGCGTTGCAGGAAAATCTGGCCCGTAACATATTGCGAAGCATTGGTGAGACAGAGGTGTCTCAGTGCGACGTGATACGATGGCCCTTGTTCAATAATCTTAAAGTAACCCTCAACAGTGAAAGCGACCTGGTCTCAGTGATGGCCTCCTCTTTTGCTGGCGACTCCCCGGCGGAAAAGCTGATAACGTTGGGGCTTGGCGATGAAACACAGGCACAGTTGATCGAGCGTGGCCTGGGGCGGGTTCCGGATATTGTGTTTTCCAGCACCCTCGCATCACTGGCATCAGATCCCTCCCAGAAGCGCCGGCTCTGGCAAACGATTCGGGTTCTTGTGCCTGGCCGATGAAATCATCACAGCCCTTTCTCGATGTGCATAAACAGGGTATCCGGGTGCGCCCTCTTGCCCGGACAGACCTGCCGGCCGTCATGGAGCTGGAGTATCTGGGGCATTCCCATCCGTGGCCCGAGTCGACCTTTCTTGACTGTTTTAAACCCAATTACAGGCTCTGGGCGGCAGAGCGTGGCGAAGAGCTGATTGGTTATGCGGTTGTGACCTATATGGTCGACGAAGCCCACCTGTTGAATATCTGCGTCAGTCCCCATGTGCGCGGTCAGGGTATCGGGCGCTGGCTGCTTCGGCATCTGATCGCCGTCGCGGTGGCGGATGGCATGGACCAGCTTATTCTGGAAGTGCGGGTTAGCAATGATGCCGCCGCTCAGCTCTATCTGAGTGAGGGGTTCTCTGAAATCGGCAGAAGGGCCGGCTATTATCCCGATGGCGCTGCACGGGAAGATGCCCTGGTCATGGCGCTGCGGTTCACCTGACGATGGTATAGGCCGTATAATGCACGGCTTTCATCCATCTTGATTCAGGTCACCAGAGTTTATGCCTAACCTTTCCCAGGAAGTGGCCAAGCGCCGCACCTTTGCGATCATCTCGCACCCGGATGCCGGTAAGACCACCATCACAGAGAAAGTGCTGTTGTTCGGCCAGGCTCTGCAGAAGGCGGGAACCGTCAAGGGCAAAAAGTCCGGACAGCACGCCAAGTCTGACTGGATGGAGATGGAAAAAGAGCGGGGCATTTCCGTAACCACGTCGGTGATGCAATTTCCCTATGGAGGAAAACTCGTCAACCTGCTGGATACACCGGGTCACGAGGATTTCTCCGAGGATACCTACCGGACGCTGACCGCCGTCGACTCCTGCCTGATGGTGATTGACAGTGCCAAGGGGGTTGAGGAACGCACCATCAAGCTGATGGAAGTTACTCGCCTTCGTGATACCCCGATCCTTACCTTCATGAACAAGCTGGACCGGGATACCCGGGATCCCATCGAATTGATGGATGAAGTGGAGGATGTACTGAAGATTGCCTGTGCGCCGATTACCTGGCCCATCGGCATGGGCAAGAGTTTCAAAGGTGTCTACCACCTGCTGCGGGACGAAGTGATTCTCTATCAGTCAGGCCAGGGCCATACCATTCAGGAAAAGCGTGTCGTTAAAGGTCTGGATAATCCGGAGCTGGATGAGGCCATCGGCAATTACGCTTCCGACCTTCGCGATGAGATCGAGCTGGTCAAAGGGGCTTCCCACGAGTTTGACCAGGAGGCTTTCCTGGCTGGTGAGCTTACTCCGGTGTTTTTCGGCACCGCGCTTGGCAACTTCGGTGTTGATCACATGCTTGATGGTCTGGTGGATTGGGCTCCGGCCCCTCAACCCCGGGCGACGGACGTGCGTCAAGTGACCCCGACCGAGGATGGTTTTTCCGGCTTTGTCTTCAAGATTCAGGCAAATATGGATCCACAGCACCGGGACCGTATCGCTTTCCTGAGGATCGTGTCTGGCAGTTACAATCAAGGCATGAAAGCCCGGCACGTCCGTATCGGTAAGGATGTTCGGTTCTCCGATGCGCTCACTTTCATGGCTGGTGACCGTGAACATGCGGAAGAAGCTTTTGCCGGCGACATTATCGGCCTGCATAACCACGGCACCATTCAGTTGGGTGATACCTTTACGGCGGGCGAGGACATGAAGTTTACCGGTATCCCGAACTTCGCCCCTGAGCTGTTCCGGCGCATTCGGTTGAAAGATCCGCTGAAAGCCAAGCAATTACAGAAGGGCCTGATCCAGCTTTCCGAGGAGGGTGCCGTTCAGGTCTTCCGTCCCCTGAAGAACAACGATCTGATCGTCGGGGCGGTGGGTGTGCTGCAGTTCGATGTAGTTGTCGCCCGCCTGAAAAGTGAATACAAGGTGGAAGCGGTTTACGAGCCCATCAACGTGGCAACTGCCCGTTGGGTAACCTGTTCCGATGAGCGTAAACTCGACGAATTCCAGCGTAAGAATCAGGACAACGTCGCACTGGATGGCGCAGATCGCCTTGCGTACATCGCGCCGACCATGGTGAACCTGAATCTTGCTCAGGAGCGTTATCCGGATATCCAGTTCCACAAGACCCGGGAGCACTGATTCGCTTCCGGGAGGAGGCCGCCATGCAGTTGGTAGACGCCCATTGCCATTTTGATTTCCCGTTTTTTGACGGGCATCGGGAGGCGGTGTTGGCGCAGGCGGCCAGCCTTGGAGTTCGCGCGATCGTGATTCCGGGGGTCCGGCGGCAGGACTGGCAGCGTGTGGCGAGCATGGCAGATGCAGATAGGGGGCTCTGGTATTGTCTGGGTATTCACCCCTGGTTTATCCAGGAGCACGATGCTGACGATCTGGCCGAGCTTGAAAGGTTGCTGTCTTCCGCGCCCGACGCCTGTGTCGGACTCGGGGAGTGTGGGCTGGATTCCATCAAAGGTGATCTGTCTGAGCAGGAACCCTGGTTCGAAGCCCAGATTGATATTGCCAAACGGCTCGGTCTGGCGCTGGTGATTCACTCCGTCAAGAGCCATGACCTGGTGCACAGTGCGCTGAAGCGAGCCGGCTGGAATGGGCGGGCATTGGTTCACGGTTTCTCGGGCAGCTATCAGCAGGCACAAAAGCTGATTGATCTGGGTTGTTACATTGGCGTGGGCGGAGTGATTACCCATGACCGGGCCCGGAAGACCCGGGATACCATTGCCCGGTTGCCGGTGGATGCGCTGGTTCTGGAAACCGATGCGCCGGATATGGCGCCGGCCGGAGTGGCGAAAGGGCAGAACTCGCCTGTCCACTTGCCGGAGATTTTTGAGGCCCTGGCAGATCTGCGGAGTGAGCCCCGGGAGTCGCTGGCTGAAATACTGTTGGCCAATACCGCGAAGCTCTACCGGAAAGATCCGCTAACTCTGGTTCCACGCGCATAGGGGATTAACGAAACAGCATAGGTCGGGGTTGGCATTCGATAGGGGTTCGAGTATACTTCGCGCCCTGGCTTTTCAAGGCGATGTCATTATCTCAGCCCCGAATGATGGCAGCGCAACATACAGGTATGAACCTCCTCCGGATGCCTTGCATGTACCGGTGGTGGTTTTTAACGTTTCTTATATAGCGTTCAAGGCGGAATCAATGAAGACTCTGAGTGCGAAACCAGAAACAGTAAAACGTGACTGGTACGTTGTAGACGCAGCCGGCAAGACGCTGGGTCGTCTGTCAACCG
>JAJUKC010000093.1 GCA_029264995.1 Marinobacter sp.
CTCTGACCAAGGCGCCAGTCTGCAGATGTGGTGGTTCCACATCAAGGACTGGCAACACAGGGCTCAGAGTCCTCAGAGACAAGCCCTCCGGGAGCTTCTGAAAAACCGAAGAACGTCGTTCTGCTGGCTCGATTTGGAACCACCAAACCTTCACCAGCACGCCTAGCTCTTCGGTTTTTCAGAAGCTCAGTAGGTTAAGGAATTAGCCAGACGGGACACTAGCCCGGGGTTAACTTAAAGCGTAGGCTTACGAGCAAGAACCGCAACAGGTACCGCCCTCACCGTGCCCACCCTTTTTGGGCTCGTCGTTCTGCGTCTCCGCAGTACCACTTGCCTCTGCGTGTTCAACGCCATTGCTTTCAGTTTCTGCGTCTTCTTTCTTGAAAATATTCACGAATGACAGGGCCATTTGGACTCCTCGGTTTGCTATTGGATTTAACATACATTTTTTATGAATGTTATTGAGAGACATCCGTTCGGTCAAGCAATTTACACCTCAGGTAACCTCAAATTTGATTCCCGTGCCGGAGCCTCTATACAGAGTCATGCTGAAGACAATACCATCAGGTTTTCCCCAAAGCTCAGGGAACTCGACGGAAGCTGCGCGGATTCCAGGCAGTCTTACCTGGTTCAATTTGTTCAAAGGACGAAGCCACTACTATGAAAACCATAGGCCTCATCGGTGGAATGAGCTGGGAGTCCACCCAAACCTACTATCAGTTGATCAACCAGAAAGTGCGGGACGAGCTGGGCGGGCTGCACTCAGCACGACTGGTTCTCTACAGTGTGGATTTTGCCGAGATCGAAGCCCTGCAACATCAGGGGGACTGGGCGGCGACCGGGGGAATTCTCAGTGCGGCTGGCAAGGCGTTGGCCGCGGCAGGTGCGGATTTCATTGTGTTATGCACGAACACCATGCACAAAGTGGCAGATAGTATTGAGAAGGCTTCTGGCCTGCCCCTACTTCACATTGCCGATGCGACAGCTGATGCGCTTCATCACGATGGCATCGATTGTGTTGGCCTTCTGGGTACGAAGTTTACGATGGAACAGGCGTTCTACAAGGAACGCCTGGAGAACCGGGGCATTCGCGTACTGGTGCCGGATGATGCCCAGAGGGCATTGGTGCATACGGTCATTTATGACGAGCTTTGCCGTGGTATTATCCGCAAGCCTTCGAAACAGGGCTATCTAAAGGTGCTGGACTCACTGGCCGCACGGGGAGCGCAAGGCGTAATACTGGGTTGTACCGAAATCGGCTTGTTGGTGCAGCAGGCTGATACTGCCATTCCGCTTTACGACACCACCCGCATCCACGCTGAGCAAGCCGTGGCGCACGCTTTAGCGTGACCAGCGAGCCGTTTCAGCCGCCACAGTTTAGCTCCTCATTCACTTGGTGATGGTATTAACACGTTCTATGAAAAGCTGGCTACTTCTCGGCCTGGCCATTGTGGCTGAAGTGATTGCGACCTCGGCACTGAAATCCAGTGACGGATTCACCCGCCTGCTGCCAAGTGTTGTGGTGGTGATCGGGTACAGTGTGGCCTTCTATTTTCTGGCGCTGGCCATCAAGGTGATTCCAGTGGGGATTGCCTATGCCGTCTGGGCCGGGCTGGGCATTGTATTAATTTCGCTCATTGGTTGGTTACTGCTCGGTCAAAAGCTGGATTTTCCTGCGGTTGTCGGTATGCTGCTGATTGTAGCTGGCGTATTGGTTATCAACCTGCTTTCCAACACAGGTGCACACTGAACCGACATGAGTACCGTAACTTCGATCACCATTCGTAAATACCGGATTCAGGATCTGAGCCCGGTGGTTCGCCTGTTCACCGATTCCGTGCACGAGCTCACGGCAGGCGCCTACGACGAAACCCAGCGCTATGCATGGGCTTCACGCACACCCCATCTGGATACCTGGCGCGAGCGCCTGGAGTCTCTGGAGACCCTGGTGGCAGAAGAAGGCTCAGATCTCGCCGGTTTCATTTCCTATGAAAAAGATGGCCATATCGATCTGGTATTCACCGCTCCCAACTACGCCCGTCGCGGCATTGCTTCTGCCCTTTATCACGAGGCAGAACAGCAGCTCAAAGAGCTGGGCGTAACAGAACTCAAGACCGAGGCCAGCGTGGTCGCCCGGCCCTTCTTCGAGCGCCACGGTTTTGAGGTGGTGGATGAACAGCGCGTCACGGTGCGTGGCGCCCAGTTCCTGCGTTATCTGATGCGCAAGGAGCTCGACGCCTGACCTGGACTCAAGCGGGCTCTTCGGCCTCTTCGGCCAGAGTCCGCACCCGCTCAAAGTCCTC
The DNA here is from genome assembly GCA_029264995.1 of Marinobacter sp. Lineage (GTDB taxonomy): Bacteria > Pseudomonadota > Gammaproteobacteria > Pseudomonadales > Oleiphilaceae > Marinobacter. Next base: position 2,304 of record JAJUKC010000093.1, read on the forward strand.
CTCGGTAAACACACCATTCACGCCCGATATGGCGGCCAGCTCCATGCCGTGCTTGAGCCCGAGCTTGTAGATCTCCCGCACCTTCTCCCATTCAATGTTTCGGCCCAGGGTAAAGTTCTCGAATCTTGCTTCCAGCGCCAGCACAATCGTCTCCGCCAGACAGGCGTAGGCGATGCCTCGGGGCAAGCCGATGTCCTTCATGCGCACGTCTCCCGGTAGCTGGATTTCCCCGGATGCGATCACCAGCACATCCGGCCGCTTGGCCACATCCTCCGCCGGGATATCCAGCGGCCGGGCCACGTCGGTAATCACACAGCCTGGTTTCACCTGCATGATGTCCAGGATGCGTTTACCGGCCCCGGACGTAGCGGTAACCACCATGTCCATTTCGGAAAGATCGCGGTCCGTGGTGGCAGAGACGTGAACAATGGCGCCTGGCGTCTCCAGTTCGATACTTTCCTTCAGTGCCAGTAACTTCGCCGCCTCCGGCGCAACCATGTAGATTTCATCCACGGCTTTGGCCAGCAGGCGCGCGCACACAGAACCGATGGCGCCTGTGGCCCCGACTACCATCGCCTTACCCGCCATTTTGCCGCTCTTACCAATAGTCACGCGGCCGACTTTTTTGGCGGCATCGTGGGCGGCCCAGAGCGCGCCCGAGGCACTGTAGCTGTTACCCGTAGTGATCGGTAAAGGAGCGCGTTTGGCCACGGTGATGCCGGCGTCACCAACCACTTTGGTGAAGGCACCCAGTCCCATAATCTGGGCCCCGAGTTTCTTGGCCAGTTTTGCCGCCGCCAACAACCGGCTGTAGGTAAACTCCGGGCCGTGAGCCATGATTTCCTTGGGTGTGCCGCCTACGGTGATGAGCCATCCCTCGGCTTCATCTCCGGTGGGGGATTTGATGCCGCTCACCTTGGAATAAATGAAAGGCGGTGTGTAAGCCACAGCCTTCTCCACCAGGTTCATCACGGTGGGTGGAGAGACATTGGCAATCCAGTCCAGTGGTGGGGTTTTGGTCAGGTACTGCTGAGACAACGGATGAATCACGAAGGCGAAGCGGTTTACCCGCCGATAACCGTTGGGGTAAAGAATCCGCGGCTCAATTCCCAGGGTCTGAATAACATCCAGGAAGTCGTCTGCGCCCAGCTGCTCCGGCGTGCGGGACATCGCCGCGCTGATCATCGCCTCCATCACATTCACGCCCACGGGCCGGCCTTCCAACCATGGGCTGTAGTCCACCACCATGGCGACTTTCCGGGAGCGAAACCAGTCCAGGGCGGATTCGGTGACCCGGGAGGTGATCACGGTTTTACCATCCAGCTCTTTCTCCGAGAAGGCCTCCAGATCGCCCATGGCTCCCACAATCACATGGGAATCCTTCACCGACTCATGCAACGAGCCACGAATGAGCTTTTCGCCCATGCGGTAAATCGGTGTTTTGTGCAGCGCTTCAATGAGCTTGACCGCTGCGGGGCGGAAGGTCACCGGAGCCGTCAGCGAGGTATAGGTTTCCAGTTGGCGAAGGGAGGTAAGCAATCTCGGTACGCCGAAATCCAGATAGGGATCGGCAAAAAACAGGTTGTCGGTGTGTTCAGACAACGCCTTGGCAATTCGGTAGCCGGCCTGGCCATTCAGAAACAGTACCCGGGCGTTGTCAAAAAAGTGCCCCAGCTCTGTCTGCGTATGGCGCACTGCCCATTCCTGCAAGATACCCCGGAGGCCGGCACCGGTCGTCACCGGTTTGTCGGGAACGCAGGCTTCCAGCCGGGCAGTGTCAGGATGTTCCAGCTGTTCACGGCCCACCTGGTAGTGATCGTGAATCATGCTCAGGCCAATGGCATCGGCCTCCCCACGAACCGAATCCAGCACGGCTTCGGCACGTTCCAGGTTGCCATCCGTGCCCACCCGAATGATCCGGAATGGCTGTTCCAGAAACGTGGCTTCCAGTTCGTAATCGTATTCCGAAGACCCCTGGCTGACACTAACGACCGTTTTCATGGCGGGCATCCTTGTTGTTTTGTTATGCAATCAGTTTAGAAGATGGAACGCTCCGCCGCTTTAGCTCAGATCAAATAGCAGGCACAAAATAACCGGCTAAATTCATGCTGTATCGAACCCTCAAACCCCAGTCCGATTCAGGGAGGCTCCATGACCATTCAGGAAGAACTTAACGCCACCATTGCCGATCTGGTGCAACCGGGCAAAGGCGTTCTGGCCGCAGACGAAAGCTCCCCGACCATTGCAAAACGCTTCAAAGCCGTAGGCGTTGAATCCACGGAAGCCACGCGGCGCGAATACCGGAGCATTATTTTCTCCACACCCGGCCTTGGCGAACACATCAGCGGCGTGATTCTTTACGAAGAGACCCTGGAACAACTGAGCCTGGAAGACGTTGCTATTCCCAAGCTCCTTGCCAGCCAGGGTATGGTGCCTGGCATCAAAGTCGATCAGGGCAAGGGGCCGCTGGTGAATGCTCCAGGGGACGAGATTACCTACGGGCTGGATGGCCTGGCTGCCCGGCTTGAGCATTACAAAGCCATGGGTGCGCGGTTCGCCAAGTGGCGGGATGTGTTCCATATCTCGGATACCCTGCCCTCGTTCCAGGCCATCAAATCCAATGCCGAGGTGCTGGCCCGCTATGCCGCCGTGTGCCAGTCGATGGGTATTGTGCCGATCGTGGAGCCGGAGGTACTGATTGCGGAAATCACACCATCGAGCGGGCTGCAGAGGTGAGCGAAGACGTATTGCTGGAAGTGTTCAAGGCCCTGCATCGGCACCGGGTGAACCTGGAATGCATGGTGCTGAAGCCCAGTATGGTGACACCAGGAAAGGAATCCGGCGAGTGGTGCCGGCGGCCGTCCCCGGGATATTTTTTCTCTCCGGAGGCCAGACACCTGAAGAATCCACCGAGAACCTCAATGCTCTGAACAGCATGGGCTACCATCCCTGGGAGCTAAGTTTCTCCTACGGCCGAGCCCTGCAGGAACCTGCCCAGAAAGCCTGGGCAGGCAAACTTGAAAACGCCAATGCAGCGCAGGCGGCCATGAAAAAACGGGCCAGGCTCAATGGAAGCTGATAATTAGGCCGCGTTGGTGTGGCGCTGCGACAGGTCTAACGGCTGATCCAGGCAGGCCAGCATGGGCGCAACTTCCCGGATTTTACGGGCCTGGGGCCACAGGACCTCAGCTTCGGCGAAGCCCTGACGCAGGTAGTTGAGCCACTGCTTGATGCGGCCCGTCACGTATTTGTCTTCCAGGCGGGTTTGCAGAGCGGCGGCGTATTCACGAACCAGAACCACGACCTCGGCCCAGCTCATGGGTTCCAGGGTTTCGCCACGTTGGGAGGCCTTGATCTGTGCCGCCAGATCCGGCCGGGCGATCAGGCCCCGGCCGATCATGACATCGTCACAGCCGGAGACTTTCCGGCAGCGCCAGTAATCGTCCACGGTCCAGATTTCGCCGTTGGCGATGACGTGGCTTTTGACCGCTTCGCGTACCTTGGCGATTTCTTCCCAGTAAGCCGGCGGCTTATAACCATCCACCTTACTGCGGGCGTGAATAACAATCTCGGAGGCACCCGCCGCTTCCAGTGCCTGGCCACAGGCCACGCCCATGGAACGGTCGTCATAGCCCAGTCGCATCTTGGCGGTGACCGGAATATCCGCAGGCACGGCTTTACGAACGGCCGCGGTGATTTGATACATCAGCTCCGGCTCGCGCATCAGCACGCAACCACCTTTGTGTTTGTTCACGGTCTTGGCCGGGCAGCCGAAATTGATGTCCACCTGCCCTGCTCCCAGCTCGGCAGCCTTGGCACCGTGACGGCCCATCATGGCGGCGTTGGAGCCCAGCAGTTGAACGGCCACGGGTGTACCTACTTCTGTGAGCGCACCGTTGTAAAGCTCCGGAGCGTACTTGTAGAAAATCCGGGGCGGCAGCATGCCGTGAGTCACGCGAATGAATTCCGTCACGCACCGGTCAATCCCGCCCACCTTGGTCAGGGTTTCACGAATGGGTGCGTCGACCAGCCCTTCCATCGGGGCAAGGATGATTCGCATGAAGGCTCCAGAAACTGAGGGAAGTGAATCAGAGTGCGGCTGATCAAAAATCAGGCGGAGCGGATTGTAAGGAATTCGGGGGAAAATAGGTAGCCGGGCATCCCGAAACAGGATGCCCGGCTTATCACTACAGATTTACTTCTTAACGTCGAAGCGGTCGTTGTTCATGACCTTGGTCCAGGCTGCAACGAAGTCGTTCACGAACTTCTCCTGGTTGTCGTCCTGAGCGTACACCTCGGCGTAGGAACGCAGGATGGAGTTGGAGCCAAACACCAGGTCTACACGGCTAGCCGTCCACTTGGTGCTACCACTCTTGCGATCCACGATGTCGTAGACATTGCTGCCCTTCGGCACCCAACGGTACGCCATGTCGGTCAGGTTCACGAAGAAGTCGTTGGTGAGCTGGCCTTCGCGATCGGTGAAAACACCGTGCTTGGTACCACCGTGGTTGGTACCAAGTACTCGCATACCACCGACCAGTACAGTCATCTCCGGTGCGGTCAGGCCCATCAGCTGCGCCCGATCCAGCAGCATTTCTTCCGGTTTGACCACGTACTCCTTCTTCTGCCAGTTACGGAAGCCATCCGCCAGCGGCTCCAGCGGCTCAAAAGATTCCGCATCCGTCATCTCATCGGTGGCATCGCCACGACCTTTCAGGAAAGGCACGTGTACTGGATAACCTGCCGCTCTGGCAGCCTTTTCAATACCCAGATTACCGCCAAGCACAATTACATCGGCAATGCTGGCACCGGTATCAGCGGAGATCTTTTCGTAAACCTTCAGCACCTTGGCAAGACGCTGGGGCTCGTTGCCTTCCCAGTCCTTCTGGGGGGCCAGGCGAATACGGGCACCATTGGCACCACCGCGCATGTCAGAGCCACGGAAAGTACGTGCGCTGTCCCAGGCCGTTGTGATCAGCTCATTAAGGGTCAGGCCGGCTTCGTCGATCTTCTCTTTGACCACTTCTTCGATATAGTTGGTCTCTCCCTGGGGAATCGGATCCTGCCAGATCAGATCTTCGGCCGGCACATCCGGGCCGATGTAACGGGACTTCGGCCCCATGTCCCGGTGGGTCAGCTTGAACCAGGCACGGGCGAAGCAATCCTTGAAGTATTCCGGATCTGCCATGAATTTCTCGCAGATGGCGCGGTACTTCGGATCCATCTTCATGGCCATGTCGGCGTCGGTCATCATCGGGTTGTGACGCTTGGAC
>JAJUKC010000015.1 GCA_029264995.1 Marinobacter sp.
AATACCAATAATCGCCACAACGATCATCAGTTCGATCAGAGTAAAACCCTGCTGACCTTTGTTCATCTGAATCTTTTGCATGTTATCAACCTCAAGAGTTGTCGTTTTTCGTTTATCCAGCTCCGGGGCGGTGGAGCTTTGCCCCGTTTCCGCGCTGAGCGTGGTGTAAGCTAGGCAGTTACCATGCCAATTGCAAGATAATGTTAAAAATGGGCGTGCATTCAGGGCGTTGCAACCCTTTGTGACACGCATCACACAAGGCAAACCTGTAAAAACCTCGCCCCACCACGTCCAGGAGTGACGTTTTTTGTCACCCAACCCAAGCATAAGTCGACAAGCACATTTCAACGACATGTCTTTGCGAAAGATCAAACCTGAGACCCACCCCGCTTTCCAAACCCCGGCCATGCATCTAAACTCTGTGTTCATAAACACGAGTTTCAGCCACTTACAAGACTTTCCTCAGAGCATTTATGGCGAACAGCAACCGAAACGTGACCCTGACAGGCTTGGCCCGTCGATTCGTGGAAGACGGGCTTCTGGACGAAGATACCGCCAAGGATGCATTCCTACAGGCTTCCCAGAACCGCATCCCGCTGATCACCTACCTCACCCAGAACCACCTTGCGGACAGCTCCAAACTGGCGTTTTCTGCTGCCATGGAATTTGGTGTTTCGGTGCTGGACCTTGATTCATTCCTGCCTGAAATGATGCCGGAGAAGGTGGTTGACGAGAAATTGGTAAGGAAGCACAACGCCCTACCCCTGTATAAACGAGGCAACCGGCTTTTCATTGCGGTGTCTGACCCCACGAATATCCAGGCACTGGATGAGATTAAGTTCAATACCGGCCTTAGCACTGACGCCATTCTGGTAGACGATGCCAAGCTACGCACAGCCATCGACAAGTATCTCGAATCCCAGGATTCCACCATGGGCGACCTGGAAGACGCCGACCTTGAAGGTGTTGAAACCGAGGGTGGTGACCAGGACGACGACGGTACGGTCAGTGCTACCGAAGTAGATGACGCACCTATTGTTAAGTATGTGAATAAGATGCTGCTTGATGCCATTCGCGGCGGTGCTTCCGATATTCACTTCGAGCCGTATGAAAAGATTTACCGGGTGCGCTACAGAACCGACGGCATTCTGAAGGAAATCTCTCGCCCGTCCATCAAGCTCGCTCCGAAGATTTCTGCCCGGGTAAAGATTATGGCGCAACTGGATATCTCCGAGCGCAGGATTCCCCAGGATGGCCGCATAAAGATGAAACTGTCCAAAACCAAGGCCATCGACTTCCGGGTAAACACACTGCCCACCCTTTGGGGTGAGAAGATCGTTCTGCGGATTCTCGACCCAAGCCAGGCGAAGCTTGGCATTGACGTACTGGGTTACGAGGAAGACCAGAAGCAGCTGTATCTGGAAGCCCTGGAGCAGCCTCAGGGCATGATCCTGGTTACCGGGCCGACCGGTTCCGGTAAGACGGTTTCCCTTTACACCGGCCTGAACATTCTGAACACCACCGAGCGGAACATTTCCACGGCGGAAGACCCGGCGGAGATTAACCTGGAAGGCATAAACCAGGTAAACGTGAACAACAAGGTGGGCCTGGGGTTTGCCGAGGCACTGCGAGCCTTCCTGCGTCAGGATCCGGATGTGATCATGGTGGGCGAGATCCGGGATCTGGAAACCGCCAATATCGCTATCAAAGCAGCACAGACCGGGCACCTGGTTCTTTCTACCCTTCACACGAACAGTGCAGCTGAGACTCTCACCCGTATGATGAACATGGGGGTGCCCGCCTTTAACATCGCCACTTCGGTGAGCTTGATTATTGCCCAACGGCTGGGCCGGCGACTCTGCAGCAGCTGCAAACAACCCGCCGATGTGCCTAAAGACGTGCTTTTGAAGGAAGGGTTCACACAAGAACAAATTGATACAGGCTTCACGTTGTACCGCCCCAAGGGCTGTGATAAATGCAATGGTGGATATAAAGGCCGCGTTGGTATTTACGAGGTGGTCAAAATTACCGATGAGCTGGCAAGCATGATTATGGAAGAGGCCAGCTCCATCAAAATTGCAAAGCAGGCTCAGGCGGAAGGCTTCCGTAATCTCAGGCAATCGGCGCTTCTCAAGGTTATTGAGGGAGTGACCAGCTTAGAGGAAGCCAACCGTGTGACGAAGGATTAAGCATGGCAGAAAAAGCGCAGAAGCTCGAAGCATTCGTATGGGAAGGCAAAGATCGCAAGGGCAATAAAGCCAAAGGCGAACTGGCTGGATCGAATATAGCACTGGTAAAAGCGCAGTTGCGTAAGCAGGGCATTATTCCGGATAAGGTTAAGAAAAAGCCAAAGCCATTGTTTGGCGGCAGCAAGAAGATTACGCCTTTTGATATTGCAATGCTCACCCGGCAGCTGGCAACCATGATGAAAGCTGGCGTTCCGCTGGTTCAGAGCTTCGATATCGTGGCCGATGGCCTCGAAAATAAAGGCTTGCAGGAACTGGTGATGACTATCCGGAACGATATTTCTTCCGGTACCGGCTTCGCTTCTTCTCTGCGCAAGCATCCTAAATATTTTGATGATCTTTATTGCAACCTGGTGGACTCAGGTGAGAAAGCAGGCGCGTTGGAACAAATGCTGGATCGTATCGCGACTTACCTTGAGAAAACGGAGATCCTGAAGAAAAAAGTCAAAAAGGCCATGACTTACCCAATTGCGGTTATCGTTGTCGCAATTGTCGTTACGGCTATTCTCTTGATAAAAGTCGTTCCTCAGTTTGAGAGCTTGTTCCAGGGCTTTGGGGCGGATCTACCTGTATTCACACAGTTCATTATTCGAATATCCGAATGGCTTCAGTCCTGGTGGTTTATTGTTTTGCTTGGAATCGTCGGCACGATTTTTCTCTTCAAAGAATCGAAGCGAAGGTCCCAGAAATTCTCGGATCTTGTCGATAAATATGTATTGAAGTTGCCCATTGTCGGAGAAATCCTCGATAAATCCGCAGTAGCCAAATTCGGCCGCGTACTCTCTACCACGTTTGCGGCGGGGGTACCGCTCGTTGACGCACTCGACTCGGTTGCTGGCGCGACGGGCAATGCCGTGTACCGTGACGCTGTCATGAATATCAAAAACGATGTCTCAAGCGGTACCCAGCTTCAAGCTTCTATGCGGCAACAAGGCGTATTCCCGGTGATGGCCGTTCAGTTGACCGCCATCGGCGAAGAGTCCGGCAACCTGGATGACATGCTTTCAAAGGTAGCGGAGCACTACGAAGCTGTAGTTGATGATATGGTTGATAACCTCACAGCCCTGATGGAGCCCATGATCATGGCCGTACTCGGTGTACTGGTTGGCGGGCTGATTATCGGCATGTACCTGCCAATCTTCCAGATGGGTCAGGTTGTCTAAAGGTTAACTCACCACACCTTTTTCATCTGCCCCTCTCCTCCCAGGAGAGGGGCCAAAACAAAGATTTAATCGAGTCTCTGAATGCTCCCCCTAGAAACCATCCTGTCCACCCCCTGGCTTCTCTATCTGGTCGTCATTTTCGTCTCTCTGTGCGTTGGCAGTTTTCTGAACGTCGTCATCCTGCGCCTGCCCAAAATGATGAAGCAGGAGTGGCGCTGCCAATGCGAGGAGTTTCTGGAAATAGCAGAGAATGAACGCAAGCCGGATGAGCGGATTACCCTTTCCAGGCCTGCATCCACCTGTCCCTCCTGCGGCCACAAAATTCGTGCCTGGGAGAACATTCCGGTCATCAGCTGGCTAATGCTTGGCGGCAAATGCTCTTCGTGCAAAACACGTATTTCGCCGCGTTACCCCATCATTGAAGCACTGACTGCGGTTTTTTCCGTCGTAACGGTTTATCTGCTGGGGCCTTCTGAGACCGCGCTCTGGGCACTACTGATGGTCTGGGCACTGGTGGCCCTGACCATGATCGATTTCGACACTCAGCTCCTACCAGACGGCATCACCCTGCCCTTGATGTGGCTTGGCCTGGTCCTGAATTACTTTGGTGTGTTGACAGACTTCAGCAGCGCCTTCTGGGGCGCTGTTGCCGGTTATCTGTCACTCTGGAGTGTGTACTGGTTATTCAAGCTGGCCACCGGCAAGGAAGGTATGGGGCACGGGGATTTCAAGCTGTTGGCGGCGTTGGGCGCCTGGTTGGGGTGGCAACTGCTGCCTGCCGTGATTCTGCTTTCCTCCCTGGTGGGCGCCATTGTGGGTATCAGCCTGATGGTATTCCGTAAACACGGGCGTGAAGTGCCTATTCCTTTCGGCCCTTACCTGGCCGCTGCAGGCTTGCTTTCGTTGTGGTTTGGGCCTGAAATCCAGGCCATATGGTTCGGGTATCTAGGAGTCTGAATGTCCCGCTATTCGGTTATCGGCCTCACCGGAGGTATTGGATCCGGAAAATCCACCGTTGCACGCATGTTTGGTGCTCTTGGCGTGCATTGGGTGGATGCTGACGACGTCGCACGGCAGGTAGTCGAGCCCGGCACTCAAGCCCTGAACGCCATTGCCGATCACTTTGGTGAGGATATTCTTCAGGATAACGGAGGGCTGGACCGTGCCGCGCTCCGCCAAAAGGTATTCGAGGATCCAGAACAGCGACGCTGGCTGGAGGGGCTATTGCACCCCATTATCCGCAAGGAGCTTATTCGCCAATTGTCACCTGAAAACTACTCTCTGCCCTACGTGATGCTGGTCTCTCCCCTGCTTCTGGAGACCAACCAGCACGAACTGGTGGAGCGGATTGTTGTGGTGGATGTACCGGAAGAAACTCAGATTGACCGCACCATGGCGAGAGACGGCAATAGCCGGGAGCAGGTCGAGCGGATACTCGCCGCACAGATGCCCAGAACCGCCCGTCGCGAAAAAGCCGATGAGATTATCAACAATGCGCAGCCGCTGGAGCGTGTGGAAGCTTCAGTACAGGCTCTGCACCAACGTTTTATGGCGGATTTCAGCCAAGGAGCATAGCCTGATCCGCCCCGCACTTATTCTTACCGCATTCGCCACCGGTCTCCTCGCTTGTTCCTTCACGAAAGCGGCAGAACCGGTTATCACCATGCGTGACATCTCGGTACCTGCCATTCTGGCCCCGGAACGCTTGCCAATCTCGTTCTATACGTTCAAACCCGACGAGTTCTGGGCAGAACCCAGGGATTCCTGGTGGTTGGGAGTCAGTGACTGGGTGATTCGGCAGGAACGTCAGCATGGCCCAACAGTGCAGTCCCTGGGTGCATGGGCAGATCGAACACTGTCCGGCTCTTCCCAGGCGCTGCCAAATAACGAAAGCTACCTGAGATTGGGGTTTGCAGCAGAATCAGAGTACAGCGACCTGGCCCAGCTCGAACCGGAGGTGCGTTTTCGTCTTGATGTACCCACCGCTGAGGAGAAGCTGCGGCTGGTGGTAGAAAGTGAAAGTGAAGAATTGATCCCATTGGCGGAGCGTGAGCGAGACAGGCAACTGACGGAACCAGAGCGAACCGACACAGAGACAACCGGCGCCCTGAGGTTTCTGACCGATGTCGGTGATGCCATCAACCTCTCAACCGATATTGGTGGCCGACTGAGGCTGCCACCCGAACTCTTCTGGCGTATGAAAGCGCGCAAGGGCTGGAAAATCGACAACGATTGGGCACTCAATGCCCAGCAACGTTTTTACTATTATCATACCGAAGGCTGGGGGGCTCGCAGTTGGGTTGGTTTAAACCGCTCACTGGGTAACGGCTGGCATTACTACAACTCATCCGAGCTGGAATGGATTCATTCTGACCGCGAATTTGTCGGGGCCCATGTTCACAGCGTGCAGAAACGTCTGAATACCCGGTCGGTGATCACCCCTCGTATTGGCGTGCTTGGCGAGAGCCAGCCAACCTGGCGCACCACAAGCTACTTTACAGATATCACATGGCGCTACCGGGTGTATGACGACTGGCTGTTCGCTGAGTTGATTCCGGCTCTGGAGTATCAACGAGACGAAGGCTTTGATGACCAGGCTTCTATCGTGTTCCGAATTGAAATGTATTTTGCAGGCACCATTGACCGGGAATGACATCAGAAATGAGCAGACCACTGCACAAAAGCCGGCCCGCCGAAGAAGCGCTGACACTCACACCGGTTGCCATCACGCGCTCCTGTTTTCAGGACAAGTTCGGCGTTCCCCGGCAACCCGGCCTTACCCGTCATGCCCACGCGGAACTGGTTATCCAGAGTCCATTTGATCGTGAAGACGCTTTCCGGGGCCTCGAGTCAGCCAGCCATATCTGGCTTACGTTCCAGTTTCATGAAGCCGTTCGTGCCGAATGGCGCCCGGTGGTTCGGCCCCCGAGGCTTGGCGGTAACAAGAAAATCGGTGTGTTTGCCAGCCGATCGCCTTTTCGCCCGAACAGTCTCGGCCTTTCAGTCGTCAGGAACGAGGGGCTCGCGCGCAAGAATGGCGAACTGGTCCTGAAGATCAGTAATCATGATCTTATTGAGGGCACACCAATTCTCGACATCAAGCCCTACCTGCCGTTTTCGGATTCTGTCCCGGAGGCATCACTGGGCTGGGCGGACAGTGCGCCTACCGACAGATTGCAGGTGACCTTTTCACCAGAGGCCTCGGAACAGCTAAGCCAGCTTCCGGAGGCCGACTATCCGGATTTCCGCGCCCTGATTGAGGACGTCGTTAGTTACGACCCGCGCCCGTCGTTCCGCCGAGGACGGGATGAACAACGAATCTACGGAGCCAACCTGTTCGACAAGAATGTTCGGTTCCGATTTGTGAACGAAGATTCAATCAAGCGTGTGGAAGTGATATCCGTCTGTTAAGATGGCAATTTGGTGATTTTGTAGTCGACACAGGGAACTTGTGCCTTGCCTTCAAACCAGTTTTTCAAGCGTTTGGGTCTGCGCCCACTGGCACTGCGGTTGCTGGGGTGGGTGCTGCTGTACAGCCTGATATTGTCACTGGTGGCAACGGGTGTTCAGATGATTGGCGAATTCGAACGCCAGAAATCGGAATTGCAGAACAGCCAGGAACGCGCGGCTGGCCTTATCGCCGGCGGCATGAGCACCAATCTGTGGGTGATGAATTTCAGTGAAGTGGCCAATAGCCTGGACGACATGCGCTCCATGCCTTTCATTGGCTATGCAAGGGTTATCACGACCACTGGCGAGGAGTTCAGCACCGGCACCTACCCTGAAGGCCGGGTAATTACTCAAACCTTTCCACTTCAATTCGATCGCTCCACTTTTGATCGCCCACAACCGGTAGGCGAGCTAACCATCGTCTCCTCTATTGAGCAGGTTTATCAGGACATTCTTAACCGCGCCCTGCTGAATCTCCTGTTCCAGTCCATTGTGGTGATGCTGGGCACCTTGGGACTATTGCTGATTGTGCGGGTAGCGCTGTCCCGCCATCTGGAAACCATGGCGGACTACGCGGCCAAGCTGAATCTGGATGCACTTGTTGAACCTCTTAAACTGCGCCGGCGCAACCCTTCCCGGCCCGATGAGCTTTCCGAACTGGAGCAGGCATTGAACAAGATGCGGTTGCAGATTCTCGAGGACACCCGCTCATTAAGGCAGACCACCATCCAGACCCAGGGTGAACGGGACGAAGCCATCCGGGCCAATCACGCCAAGAATCAGTTCCTGGCCAATGTCAGTCACGAACTGCGCATTCCGCTTCAATCCGTACTCGGTTACGCCAATTTGCTGACCGACACGCCCCTGGACCAGGAGCAACGGGAGTATGTGAATACCCTGCTCAACGCCTCGGAAAGCCTGTCATCCATCATCAATGACCTACTGGACATATCCAGCATGGAAGCCGGCAAGCTAGAGCTTGAGGCGATACCTTTCGACCTGCGCGAAACCCTGAACGATCTGATTCATATGCTTGGCTCCCGGGCCCGGGAAAAAGGCCTCGCCCTGGAAGTACGGGTGGATGAAAACCTGCCCTGGGCACTAACAGGCGACCCGGTACGCATTCGACAGGTATTGCTGAACCTGTTATCCAATGCCATCAAATTCACGGATTCCGGCCATGTGCTGATCAGCATCGAAGTTCTTGGCCGAAAAGAAGGCAAAGTGCGCCTTCGGTTGGCGGTTGAGGATACCGGGGTTGGTATAAATCCGGAGGATATACCACTGGTATACGAGCCCTATGTTCAACTTGGCCAGCGCTTCCAGCGTCAGTTACCTGGTGCGGGGCTTGGGCTCACCATCTGCCGGCAGCTGGTCGATCTGATGGGTGGCTCGATGGATCTGGAAAGCCGGCCCGGCGAGGGCTCTACCTTCTGGGTGGAACTGTCACTCCAGGAGGCGACCGATGGCTCCGCCAAGGTGCGGCCGGATTCAAGGCAGGTTCAGGGCCGGCGGGTACTTGTTGTCGATTCCTATGAACTGTCACGCAAGATTACCCTGGAAATGCTCTCCCGCTACGACGTTCATATTGATGCCGTCCGGTCAGCCGGGGAAGCACTGACCGCCCTGCGGCAAGCCTTTGATGCAGGCATACCCTACGACGCTACAATTCTGGACGGCTTCGTGCCCGACATGGATGCGGATTTACTGTGCCGCCAGGTACGGAGCAACCCGCAATGGTCCGAAATGAGGCTTCTGATCCTGTCCTCCAACCCCCAGCGAGGGGACGCCGAGCATTTTCGCCAGGCCGGTGCCGATGCCTTCCTGAGCAAGTCTCTTCGGGAATCCTACCTGATTCCGATCCTGAACCAGCTATTTACCCACGACACCCAGCAGGAACGCCGGTTTCTTACCCGCTTTTCTCTGAAGACCATGGCGGATGCCGGAAGTCGCCAGCGAGAAATCCCTTGCGGCCGGATGCGGGTGCTGCTGGTGGAAGACAATCCGGTAAACCGCACCCTTACCCGGCGGTTGCTGGAAAAACTGGGCTGCGAAGTCATGACGGCAAACGACGGGCAGGCCGCTTCTTCTCTTTGGCAATGGCACCAGTTTGATGTGGTTTTCATGGACTGCGTTATGCCTCGGATGGACGGTTATGAAGCGACACGCCAGCTCCGGGCCTGGGAAACCAACCACGGTCGCAGCCGGGTACCGGTTGTGGCACTGACAGCCAGCGCCATGGAAGAAGACGAGGAACGTTGCCGCCAGGCTGGTATGGATTCCTTTGTGGCTAAACCTGTCAACCTTGAAATGCTACGGGCAGTGCTGGAACAATATTGTCAGGCTTCAGCAACCTCCTGATGAAGCCGCAATTTACCTGCCCGGAATTATGCTATGAATGTAGAGTGCCCCACCTGTAAGAAGTCCGTGGAATGGAGCGAGACCAATCCCTGGCGTCCCTTCTGCTCTGAGCGCTGCAAGCTGATCGATCTGGGCGCCTGGGCCAATGAGGAGTATCGGGTGCCCGCCGAAAATGCGTCTCCCGATGATCTCGACCAGGGCGGCGAGGTTACCCGCCATTGACGTTTTGGTTGCCAACCACTTACGGGCTTTTAAGTTGTTAACCACCCGGCAGATGTTTAACATCCGTTGATGTTGAAACTATCGCATATACCGGCAGTTGCGCCGGCCACGCTCTCATAACGACAGCAATAAAGGTGTACACATGAAGATTACCCGCATCTCAGCACTGGCACTTTCTCTAGCCGCCGCTCCGGTTCTGGCCAGTGATCTGGACTTGAGCCTCACCAACGATTCGGTCAAAGGTCAGGTTAACTTCTTCGGCAGCCAGGAAGAGCTGCAACTGGGTGCCGGATACACCTACCATGAAGGTAGTCGCCACATTATCAATGCCGATTTCCACGCCCAGGGCCGCACTGCCCTTGGTAACCTGCCAACAACTGCCGGCATCGGTATGCGCGGCATAGGCTGGGAAGACGATGACGTTGATGGCGGTGCCATCGGCCTTGGCGGCTTTGCCACTGTGAACATTCCCGACGTACCAGGCCTGTCCTTTGGCGGCAGCCTGCATTACGCTCCGAGCATTCTGTCGTTTGGCGATTCAGACGACATGACCAGCCTGGAACTCCGTGGCAGCTACCGGGTTATCCGCAATGCAGAAGTGTTTGCTGGTTACCGGTACCTGAATACAGAACTGGATTTCCGCGGTTCACCCGATGAAAATCTGGATGAAGGCGTGTTGGCCGGCATCAAGATCTTCTTCTGATCTCCCTCATCAGTCACCCGGCGCTATGCCGGGTGACTGATTCGTGCAGCCATTCACGCCCTGCACTGCTGATTGCTGCTAGTCTGTCCGGACACTTGCAAACCGGACTGCGCTTTAATGAGACTGACAATCCCTTCCATACTGGCTACTTCCCTGTTGCTTTCCGCCTGTGGGGGCGGAGATAGTGCGATTGACGGCGCCAAAGACATCCCCAACCGGTTTGGCAACACTCAGAACGCATTGGATGATTTCAGTTCCGGCAGTACCGGGGATTCCAGCAACGCCCGGGGCCTGGAGCCAAACCAGGTACGGGTTACCATGGAGCTACCCGCCAATCTGGCGCCAGAAGGCGAGCAAACCCGGCGCAACCTGCGCATTGTGATTCCCGACCAGGTTCGGGTGTACCGAACCAACACCAGCGAGCAGAAATTTGACGATGTTCGCTATTCCACCGAGAAGGGAACCGACGGCCATTTTATTCTGACCTTTGATAATGGCGTTCCCATTGGCCCGGATGTGATCATTGAGGCACGTTACGGCACAGCCACCATGACAGCCCTGGCAGCAGATGCCGACCGGGATGTAAAGGTGAACCCCTTTTCCCATTATCTGGTTACCGAGGTGCTCTGGCGCCGGTATTCCACCAATGAGTTTCAGACCGTAATGGCCTGCGTGGATAACGCGTCTTGCCTGAACAAGTATGTGTGGGGAACGCTGGCCGACCAGGTACACGATTTTGAGATTGATATCCCGGAGAACGCTAACGTTACCCAAGCGACCTCTACCCTGGCTGACAGGGCTGATTTTGCCAGCTATGTAGCAGATATGGCGGACTATGCGTTGCTCGGGCAGGCATCCTCAGACCGCATTTCCGCCAGTGCTGCGGATTACAACTCGGTGTTTTTCGGCCTGGAGTTGGGCCAGACCTTCCGGGAATCCGATGTCGCGGGGGCGGGCCAATGGGGCGTGCGTATGGCTCAGGAAGAGAGGCTGACCAACGACAACAGCGCTTTTTTATATCCAGCCCTGACGCTCACCTCATTCGATGCCTTTAGCCTGAACGTTACCTCCCTGGCCACCGATATTCCCTATGACCGGCAGACACAGCTTCACGGTTTCTTTGATCTGACTGAATCTGGCATATCCGAGCAGGTATTCTTTGAAAGGGGAACAGAAACCTGGGAGCGAAACAGCCACTCCAGTGCCCCTGGCGCTGCCACACTGACCACCGAGACACCGGCTCGCTTGCTGGCGGGAAGAGCCCTGTACCAAACCATCACCAATCGAAACAGCAGCCTGATCAACGGCTGGACCAGAAACCCCTACTATCTGGATGCCTTCACTTCCGAACCCGTCGATGAACAAAGCGGGCCAGACCGGGTGCTGGCAAGCTATTTCACCGGTGGCAAGGCCATTGCCCTCGAAGATGATAACGGCAAGCTCAAACGCCGGGACACCCTCGAAAACCATTACCTGAGCGTGTTCGAGTTGCACCTCCAGCGTGCGGAAGAGTTTCAGGTTTCCGATATGGCCGGACAGGCTTATAACGTGACCTACCTCGCCACCCGCTTCGCCAATGAGGCGCCTGCGACATTCGAAACCGGGCATGGTCAATGGACATTCGGCTCAGCGAGCGATCAGACTCTGAACGGCACAGCCAACGTGGCTCAGTTCACCCTGACCCGCGATATCTCCGGTGGCGACGCCACGCTAGATACCAGCAACGATATCTGGAACCTTGTTAATCGAAAGTCTCGCCTGAGCACCGGCACTGCCGCCATTGGAAGACTAGGACTGTATCGCAACGACATCGATATTTCTCAGCAAAGCGACGAGACCGGAGATGACCCTAACTTCGGCAATCCCGATATGGGCCTGGGTGCGGCGACCCCGAACCAGGAATTGATGGCATTCAACCTCAACGATGGCACGCTGGGTAGTGGCCTCCTGGTGGCAGGAAAAACACTCACAAACGGCGCACTGACAGAAGGCGCCTATCGGTTACAGGGCGCGATCGTTGGCGTGACCCAGGAGGAAAACCGGCTCTACCACGTGAATAACGCGCGGCTGACCCTGGCGAATAGTTCTGCCAGCTTCGAGGGCGTAACCATGATGGTTAACCACCTTATCGAAGACAACGAGGTGGAGGCCCCTGAAGAACTACCGATGCAGTTTAATGGCAGCTTCACAACAACATCGGAAGGGGGTATTTCGATTACCGGCGCCGGAGAATACGAGATGCACGGCTTCTATACCGGGGCCGGCAACCAGATCTTTTTGGTGATCAGTGACAGCACCGGCCCCGAAATGAAAACCGGTTTATTACTCGCAACGCTTATTGAGGAATCCCCTGAGCCCTAAAACCTGAACGGCGGACAGCCCCGTATAACCTGTTATAATTCCAGCCATATCGATTGTAACGAGGGGTTTATGACTGCAGTTAACCGGGCGCTGATGCTGTTCGTACCGTTGTTTGCGTTTGCTGTTGCGGGTGCCATCTACACGCCAACCGCCAGTCAGAATACCCTGCCGGGAGAAGGGGAAGGCGAGGTTACCCTGTCTTCCCTGCCTCCACTTCCAAAATGGGCGAATGAAGGCCTCCCGGACTTCTCGATTTACCAGGATACCACCGAAAAGAAAGTCGCGTTCTTCTCTTACCTCTACCCCAGAATTGTTCTCGCCAATTCCCGTATTCTGCTTGAGCGTGAATATCTGGCTTCGCTTGAAGAAAAGGCGGCACTGACCAAAGATGAGCTCGCATGGTTGACGAGCCAGGGAGATCGGCTGCGTATTGATGCTGAGCCTGGAAGTGACAAGCAGTTTGCCTTGCTTCGGAAACGCCTGGATGTCATCCCACCGTCCCTGATCCTGGCTCAGGCCGCCAATGAATCCGCCTGGGGTACCTCCCGGTTCGCGACCGAAGGCAACAATCTCTTTGGCCAATGGTGCTTCTCCCGGGGCTGTGGGTTGGTCCCGCTAAGCCGCATCGAGGGCGCCAACCACGAAGTGGCAAAGTTCCCGTCGCCTTATTACTCTGTGCGCTCCTACATTCAGAACCTGAACCGTCATCCCACTTACCAAACAGTTCGCGACATTCGGCTCGCTGATCGCAAAGCCCGGAAACCCCTGTCTGGATGGGAGCTCGCGGAGGGTCTACTTGGCTATTCGGAACGGGGCGAAGACTACATCAAAGAGATTCGCGCCATGATCCGTTACAACAACCTGGAGTTCTATGACAAGGAGTTCAGAACCCTGCTGGGTGACCGGACCCCTGCTCAGTTTGAGCGCCTGGCATCGGCTATCCCGGATACAACACTCCTGCCCGGTGGTTCCGGTGGCCAAGCGACCCCATTCGAAGGCTGATTCCCGAACCTGACAAATCAGAGATTTTCCAATGCTTGATTTCTTGCCCGCGCCGCTAAAAGGCATCCTTGCGGTGCTGTTGATACTGACCAACACCCTGTTGTTCCTTCCGCTACTGTTGCTGGTAGCACTGGCCAAACTCATTGTTCCAGTCCTTCCGTTTCGTAAGGCGTGCACTATCGTGCTGAATGCCATTGCCTGGTACTGGATCGGCTTCAACAACACTCTGATGAATCTACTCCACCGAGTGGACTGGGATGTGCGAGGAGCGGAGAAGCTCAGCAAGGAACACTGGTATTTTGTCACCTGCAATCATCAGAGCTGGGCGGATATTCCCGCCATTCAGTATGTACTGAACAGCAAGATCCCGTTGCTGAAGTTTTTCCTGAAAAAGCAGCTGATCTGGGTGCCTTTATTAGGGGTGGCCTGGTGGGCTCTGGATTTCCCGTTTATGCACAGACATACCAAGGAACAGATCGCCAAACGCCCGGAACTGAAAGGCAAGGACATTGAAGCGACAAAGGCCGCCTGTGAAAAATTCCGGTACACACCAGTGACCATTTTCAACTTTATGGAAGGCACCCGTTTCACCCCGGAAAAACACCGCCGCCAGAACTCACCCTACAAACACCTGCTTAAACCCAGAGCGGGCGGTACGGCCTTTGTATTCGGCGCCATGGGCGAGATGATTCATACCATGCTGGATGTCACTATCGTGTATCCCGGTGGCCGACCGGGTATCTGGGACTATCTGTGCGGACGGGTGCGCAAGATCGTGATCGATATTCGCACCCGGGAGGTGCCTGAGCGTTTTCTTGGAATGGATTACGAAAACAACCGGGAAGTCAGGGTCGACTTCCAGCGATGGGTAAGCGAGATCTGGGCTGAAAAAGACCAGCGGATTGAAACACTGTTGGCCGAGAACAGCTAACCGATAGTATCGGAGCTGGAGCTGCGGTATTACAGCAGCCCCAGCTCCCGGGCCCGGACGATTGCCTGTGTCCGTGATTTCACATCCAGCTTGGCGTTGATCCTTCGGGCATGGGTTTTCACGGTATGCAGCGAAATGTGCAACTTGTCGGCGATTTCCTGATTCGAGAGCCCCTGGGCGATCAATTCGAGAACGCCCTGCTCTCGATCACTGATGGGTTCGGCCAGGGGATCAGCCACCGTTGCCACGGGCTCACAACCAAACAGCTGCCCAAGCGCTGCGGTAAAGTCTCCGTTATCCAAATGCCGATAGCATTTGTCCATAAGCGGCCCAAGCTCTTTCATCAGCTCTGCGAACGGGCTGATAAAGTGCTCCCGGCTCGCCTGGGCGACAACAGTCTCCAGCCTCTTCCGGGCTGCCGGCAGGCCCTTCTCGGCTTCCAGCAGAACAGCGTCCAGCAAACCTGCGTGCAACTGCAGCCCCCAGGGCATGCTGCCCTCGTATTTCTCTGAGACAGCATCCAGGTGCTCTCGGGCTCTCACCAGATCACCGTTGGCCATATCGGCCCTTACCTGAAGGCAATCAAGCAGGCCTGGCATCATCGGGAAGAGCTCTGGTACACAGCCACCTTTGCGGTAAGGTTCCAGCTTGGCGATAGCCTGCGTCGCGCTTTCCTGTTGGCCTTGGGCCAGCCAACAGCTGGCTTTCAACGCTTCCAGCACGGGCACGTACAGGCTCTCATCCACCTGCCATGTATGCATGGTGCGCTCTGCCCGGCCTATCCAGACGAAGGCATCATCCATCCGCCCCTGGGCACGACACATCAGCACTCTCAACGCCATGGCCAGCAGTAACCCCAGATCCCGCGTTTGCTCGGCATGGCGGGCACAGTTGACCAACAGTCGATCGGCTTCCGTCAGACGCCCCTGATGCCAGAGTACCAGGACCAGGTTCAGCTGCAGGCGGGTTTCCCCGATTCGTGCCGGCCGGCTGAGTTCCTGCATGGCCGTATCCAGCCCGGTTCGTAATAGCTGCTCCGCGTGGCGCAGTGCCCCTTTACCCAATTCAATACGGGCGTGGGCGTAAACGGCCAAGGCCTCGGACCCGGAATCGCCAGCTTCACGGGCCAGCTTGGAGGCGATACGGTTGGCATCCCGTGCCTCCTGAAAACACCCGGCCGCACAAAGCGCGCTGGAACGAACAATTTGAGTCACCAGCTGCGCCTGGGTCGACATGCTACCCATCGCCAGTGCCTTGTCAGCCATGGCCAACGCTGGCTGCACAAAACCCTCGCCGCGCAATATAAACGCCTTCAAAGCGTAGATGCGGGCCTCATGCTCTCTCCGGTCCCGGCCATTGAAGCCTTCAAGAAGTTGCTTTGCCTGCTGGAACTGACCACCAATGGCATGTACCCAGCCATAGACAATACGCAACCGGGCGCTTCGCTCCAGCAAATCTGCCGGCAGGTTTTTTCTCAAGCTCAGCAAAGAGGCAGTGTCCTGGCCCAGTAACAGCGCCTCGGTACTCTCTGAAGCAATACGCACGACTTCATCGTTATCACCAGCCAGAACGGCATACTTCAGTGCCTCCGGAAACTGCTGGCGTTGCTCGAACCATCGGCTGGCCATCAACATGCGGGTTATGTAGCCCCCCATCACCGGGGTTTGCAGCCAGGCCTGTAGCAATGGATTCAAGCGATACCACCGGCCCCGGCCAGGAACCGCCTTCAAGGGCAGCCCACGGTCGGCAGCCTCGGAGGGCGGCATCCCCGATTCGGACACGGAGGGCTCGATAGCGAAAAACAACTCATCCGAACAGCTGTCCAGCTCGGCAATCGCCCGCATTGATTTCAACTGAGCGGACCCCAGCTGGGCCGCAATACAGTCTTTCAGGAAACGCTCTACCGAAGGGGTTTCGTGCAGGGCACGACGCTCCCCGCCCTGTTTCAGCTCCCGCCGATACAATGCCAGTGGCGTTGGCCAACCTTCAGTCAGCCCGAATAAATGATCAATCGCGACGCTGGTAATCAGGCTGTCGGAGCGCGCTTTCGCAAAAAACTCAAAGGTTTCAGACCGTGAGAACTCCAGGATATCCGGCCCCAGCCTCGTGTACTTGCCATTCAATTCCAGTGTGTGACTCTCAAATGGCACCGGACGCCGAGAAGCCATAGCAACTGAAAGACCCGAAGGCAGATGGGTGACCAGCTGATGCAATAAGCCACTGACCGCCGGGTTGGTAAGATAATGGACATTGTCGAGGACCAGCACTTCTCTGGCCTCGCGGGCCTGCCGACCTCGATTGACCAGAAGCATGGTCATATGATCTTCAAAGGTTCCGCCATTGGGCGGCAGCACCTCTGCCAGCCCTAACGCTATCGCAAGTATTGACAGAAAACGGGAGGGTGCGTTGTCTCCGGCATTCAGGGAGATCCAGCGAACATTCACATCCGGTGCACTGGCAAGCGCACTGACCAGCGCGTGGGTTTTGCCATAGCCTCCCGGTGCTTCTAACTGAAGCAACCGCCCCGGCTGCAAGGCCTGGCAGATTATTCGATCCAGATTCGGCCTTGCCAGGGCATCGTCTGGTACAGAGGGAACCCGCAGCCGGTGCTCCATAAGATCACGCACCAGCTCACCGCTCTGTAGACCACTGTTCGCGGTCTGGAACTCGTCGTTGGCTGCACAGCCTTCTTTAAAGGATTTCACGCACTGCCCCGTTTGAAACCGGCCAGACGAACGCCTGAACCGGAAAATAAGAGTCTTGCTCTTGCCAAAAACGGCATGGCGCCCTGCATGGGGTACGCCTTTAGTATGAGTATTCAGGGAGAGGTTAAACTAAAGCAGGTGCCTGCTGCAAAAATTTGACGGGGAAAAAAGAGGTTAGAGGCGAATTTTTAACGCGGGAGACAAGATCAAACGGCAAAAAAAAGCGAGCCATGGCGGCTCGCTTTTTCTAACAGCTTTGAAGAGCCGCTATTAACGGGTACCAGCGCGACGCAGAGCCGCCGGCGTGTAGTCCCGGGACTGACGCTTCACACCAAAGGTGTAGGGCTGATTTTCCTTGTTGGTCAGGCCAAGGGCCAGGTAGCGACCGGAAAGCAAATCGTACAGCACTTCAATAGCGTACCAGGGTACGTCCTGATCGTAGAACTGCATTCCGTGAGCTTCTGCTACGCGCCAGAGCTCACCACGGCCATCGTAGTGATCGATAACCGCCGCCTGCCAGGAGTCCTCATCAATGTAGAAGTCACGCTGGGCGTAGACGTGGCGTTCACCGTCTTTCAGAGTCGCACGTACGTGCCACACGCGGTGCAGCTCGTAACGGGTCAGATCCTGATTGATGTGGCCAGGCTTGATAATCTCATCGTAGCTCAGGCTGCGATCCACCAGCTTGTAGGAGTTGTACGGAATGTACATTTCCTTCTTACCCAGCAGTTCCCAGTTATAGCGATCGGGAGCACCGTTGTACATGTCTAAGTTGTCAGAGGTACGCATGCCATCGGCCGCGGTACCCGGACCATCGTAGGCAACCTGCGGAGCACGGCGAACTCGACGCTGACCGGCGTTATAGATCCACGCCCGGCGCGGCTCTTTCACCTGATCAATCGTTTCATGTACCAGCAGTACGTTACCCGCCAGACGTGCTGGCGCAGTAATAGCCTGCTTGAAGTAGAACAGAACGTTGTCGTCCTCACCCGGCTGATAATCGCTCAGGTAAGTACGCCATGTCAGCTCCTCCTGGAAATTCACCACTGAGTAGTCGCCGCCGGCCGTCGGGGTAACCTGGCCAACGTTCCGCTGCACCGAACCACCGCGATATCGGGTGATATGGTTCCAGATAGCTTCCAGGCCGTTCTGGGGAATCGGGAACGGGGTCGCGCTCTCGTAATTACCCAGACCGTTACCGTTCTGAATCAACTCCACCTTGGTGGCGTTCTCAACGGTCTCATCCATCACTTCCTTTGGGTAGGCCGCCGTACGATGGGTCGGGTACACCGGAATCTTGTAATCAGAGTATTGACGAATCATCGCCACCTGGCCTGGAGACAGCTTGTCGGCGTACTGATCAACATTGCTCTGATCGATAACAAACTCAGGCTGCTCATCAGGGAACGGATTCACATAAATACCGTCGCCTTTGTAACCGGCTGGCGGAGTCGTTAACCCGCCGGTCCACGCCGGGATGGCGCCACCGTTACCGGACTTCTCTGCACCCATCGGGGTCAGAGTGTCTCCCAGTTTGGCCGCTTCTTCTGCAGAAACCGCGCCCCAGGCCTGACCGGTAAAGAGACTTGCAGCCAGTACACCTGTGGCCAGTAGTTTCTTGTTCAGTTTCATCTAAGTTACCTCGTTGAACGAATTCGGTCCGGTTCAGAATGAGTAGGAAACGCTCGCACTCACGAAATCACGGTCGGTCAACTCGTTATACGGTTTGCCACCGAAAAAGTTTGTGTAGCCGATGTTGCCTGTGATCTTGTTCTGGTAGACACCAGTCAGCGAGAGACCAATAGACTTGTTACCCTCATTGAACGCGCCTCCTGGCTGCGGTGCATAGCCTTTCACATCATGGCTCCAGGCAATCTGCGGTGACAGATTAATACCTGCGACAACGTTCGGATAATCCCAGACGAATCGCGCACGATAGCCCCAGGAGAAGTCGGTTACAAAACCATCGTTGGTGCAATAGTTAGTGTTGATGTTCGCGGATTCCCCAGACTCACACTGCCCATTGGGCAGAACACCAATACCAAAGGTCCCTGAACGGCCATAACGAGCCTCGTCCTTGCCTGGGAGATCGTGCACATAGGTTGCACCGAACTCTGTAATAAACGACAGGCGGCTTGCACCCATGACCTGATCGAAGAACTTGATCAATGTCATTTGAGCCTGCGATACACCGTAGCGGTCATAGCCTGATACTTCTACGTTATCAGTTGTGCCAAACTCTGCCTGCAACCGCTCCGCTTCACGCTGATACAGCAAACTGGTATCACGCTGAAGGCCACCATAGATAAGTTCAAAGGCGTTCCACTGAATTGGCAACTTATCCCGATAACTATATTCGGCACCAAGGGACCAACCGCCAGGTGTGGTCGTGTTGATACTGATTCCGTAAAGATCAATACCTTCCGGATACTCGATGAAGTAGCTCGGGAAACGCCCCCCAGCCGCCTGGTTACTGGTAACACCACTGATGTAGGGAAGTCGACTGTTGTACTTGATGTAGTAGAAGCCCAGCTCGGAATCATTAAGTGCAGGTACATACCATCGCAGCGCAACACCAAACTGGTCCTTCGAATCTGCCTCACGATCCCCGAGACGTGGCGCAATGAAACCCTGCTCATAAGCTTGACTGTCTGACAACTGACCGGCAAGGAGAATCGGACCACAGCCATCAGCTACGAAATCATTTGTGGAGAAAAAGGTACCGCAGTCATCTATGCGAACCTTTTCCCAGTCCGTCTGCACAAAAGCCTCAATAGTGACGTTTTCGGTAACGCCCGCAGAAATGTAAAACATCTCAACTGGCAGCAAAGCGTCCTTCAACTCCGCACCTGGCGCCCTGAAGGCCGGTACATCAATCGGGTTTATCGTATTGATACCACCTTGAATGAAGGTGCTTTCGCCCCAGGATACCACCTGTTTGCCATAGCGGGCGCTAACTGGGACATTACCGAAATACCAATCAGAAAACACATAAGCGTCGAGAATCTCACCGCCAGAAGCATTGTCCTGACCATCAGCACTCAGTTGCCGCCGCTGGCCCACCGGATCAACAGCGCGGTTTTCATCTTTGAGTTCAAAATCATACCAGTAGCGACCACGGAGCAAACCACCAACCCGCGTCAGGAACTGACTATCTACTGAATAATCGAGAAAAAGTTCGCTGTTACCCTTTACAACTTTGGAGTAGGTGTCACCTTTCTCAAAGTTCAAATTGCCATCATCGTAGTTATTCGTGGATGCACCGATATTGGAAAATTCGGGATCACCCCCAAACTGGACAGGAGCGTATTCGGGGCCGAGGTTACCCTGAGCAATCAAACGCTTATCTGCATCCTGGACTCGCCAGCCAATACCCGCACTTAGCGTGGTATTGAACTGAGCCTCAACATCACCCATGTAGAACGAGTATGCTGCTGCCTGGCCGGACACACCGGCGGCTATGGCTACGGCAAGTGGTAACTTGGTCCAACGCTGCCACGGTTGAGTTTTTCTTGTCATTGGAAGGCTACTCCGTTGTTGTTCTGAGTCGCTGCTCGATTGTTCTGGTGTTAGATGTCCTGACGGCTGTACACACAGTGCCGTGATGATTGCACTATAGCTAAGCCTTTCGGGGGCTTTGATCAGTCAAAAGTATGATTTTGCTGTCACTCTCTGTTCAGCCGGGGCTCGCACTCCCTCACTATAGACAAGATTCAGGAGTGCAACCACCTGTCGTCTTACAGCATTTCAATCGCCATTGCTGTGGCCTCGCCACCGCCGATACACAGTGCAGCGACGCCCTTCTTCTTGCCATAGCGCTTGAGGGCATGCATCAGGGTAACCAGAAGACGGGAACCGGTAGATCCAACCGGATGCCCCTGGGCACAGGCGCCACCGTGAATATTGACTTTGTCCGGATCCAGGCCCAGCTCTTTGATAGGCATCATGGCCACCATGGCGAAAGCTTCGTTGATCTCGTAAAGGTCGACGTCATCCTTGGTCCAGCCAGTTTTCTCAAAAAGCGTCTGGATCGCGCCCACCGGCGCACAGGTGAACTCGCTGGGATGCTGGGACTGGGTGCTATGGGCGACGATCCGCGCCAGGGGCTTGAGGCCACGCTTTTCGGCTTCGGATTCACGCATCAGCACCAGTGCTGAGGCGCCGTCGGAGATAGACGAAGAGTTGGCTGCGGTTACGGTTCCATCCTTGGCAAAGGCCGGGCGCAGGGTCGGAATTTTTTCGATATTGGCTGCGTGGGGCTGCTCGTCATCCTCTACGAGAACGTCGCCTTTGCGGGTCTTGACGGTAACCGGGATGATTTCGTCTTTCAGGGCGCCTTCTTCAATGGCTTTCTTGGCGCGGGTAAGGGACAGAATGGCGTACTCGTCCATTTCTTCCCGGGTATAGCCTTTCTTGTCCGCCATTTCCTGGGCGAAAGATCCCATCAAACGGCCGGTCTCGGCGTCTTCGAGGCCATCCAGGAACATATGATCCTGGGGCGCCTGCCCTGGCCCCATGCGGTAGCCCTGGCGGGCGCCCAGCAAAATGTGAGGCGCGTTGGACATACTCTCCATGCCACCGGCTACCATAATGTCGTTTGAGCCGGCTTTGATCAGGTCATGGGCGAACATTGTGGCTTTCATGCCGGAGCCACAAAGCTTGTTTATGGTGGTGGCGCCGGTGCTGTCTGGCAGTCCCGCCTTGCGCATGGCCTGGCGAGCAGGCCCCTGTTTCAGGCCAGCCGGCAACACGTTACCCATAATGACTTCCTGAATATCGGCAGGCTGCAGGCCTGCGCGCTTCACCGCCTCAGCGATGGCAATTGCGCCCAGTTCCGGTGCGGAAACCGGGGCAAGACTACCCAGAAAACCACCCATGGGGGTGCGAACACCGCTCACGATGACAACGTTGTCCTGACTCATGCTGTGACCTCTCTTTTGGTTCTTTATGATTCTGGTTATGGTTTGTGTGGCACTTCGAGATACTCCCGGGATTGCATCTCCAGCAACCGGGATTCCGTGCGCTCGAATTCAAAGCTCAGGCGCCCGCCCGAATAGAGCTCGGTGATGGGCGCCGCAGCGGAGATAATGACCTTGACGTTACGGTCGTAGAACTCATCGATCATGTTGATAAAACGGCGCGCCTGGTCGTCCTTGTCGCCGCCAAGCACGGGTACATTGCTGACGATAATGGCGTGAAACTGGCGCGCCATTTCGATGTAATCGTTCTGGCTCCGCGGGCCGTCACACACGTCTTTGAAGTCAAACCAGACCACATCGTCTGCGTGGGCCTGGGCGGGAATCTTACGACCGTTTATTTCCATGGTTTTACTGTGCTTCGCCGCTTCCACGGCCAGGGCGTCAAAACTGTTACGCAAGCTGATATCTGCCTCATCATCCAGCGGACAGTGATAAAGCTCTGCCTGCTCCAGGGTGCGGAGACGATAGTCCACGCCGCCATCCACGTTCACTACATCAGTGTACTTCTTTACCAGCTCAATGGCAGGCAGGAACCGGGCGCGCTGGAGGCCATCTTTATACAGGCCATCCGGGACGATATTGGACGTACACACCAAGGTAACCCCACGACCAAAAAGACCATCCATCAGCGTGGCGAGGATCATGGCATCGCCGATATCGGAAACAAAGAACTCGTCGAAACAGATGACACGGGTTTCGTCCGCAAACTTTTTAGCCACCATTTCAAGGGGGTTTTTCTCCCCCTTCAAAGCCTTCAGTTCGTTGTGAACACGCTGCATAAAGCGGTGAAAATGCACCCGCATCTTGCGTTCGAACGGCAGCGACTCAAAAAAGGTGTCCATCAGATAGGTTTTACCCCGGCCAACGCCGCCCCAGAAATACAGCCCTTTAACCGGCTCTTCCCGGCCCTTCTTGAGTTTGCGGCGCAGTTTGGCCAACCCTTTGTTGCGCTCGTTTTCAGCCTCCACCAATTTATCGTACAGTGCCTGCAGGCGTTGAACTGCATCTACCTGGGCGGGGTCCTTGTGAAAATCCGGGCGTTCAAGATCCTTTTGGTAACGCTCCCAAGGGGTCAGGTTCGCAACGGTATCGGAGGACGTAGCTGCAGTCATCAGGCTTCCTGAATAGTTGAGTCGAGTGAAAAATCGGCGCGGTATTGTCGCCTATTTCGCGCTTTTTCGCCACGCCGGGCGGCTCTCGGGGCAATACGACGATTGGCTCAGTGTTTCAGCATGGGCTCAACCGGTTTGGGGCGTTATACTCCGTTTACGGGGATTGGCTCACTTCCAGGCAATATAAGGACGATTTTCATATGACAAACCTGATTCTGGCGGCAGTTGCCGCGTTGGTAGTTGGCATTGTCATCGGGATTCTGGTTGGCCGTTCTGGCCAGGGAGCAACGTTGCGGCAGCGCCGGGCGGAGCAGCAGATTGAAGAGCTGCGCAGCGAGTTTACGCGCTATCAGGCCCAGGTGAACGAACACTTTATGGAATCTGCGCATCTGTTGCGCCGGTTCAACGACGCCTACCGGGATGTGAACCAGCATATGGCTCGCGGCGCCAACCGTCTGTGCAATGACGAAGACTGGATGGAAGAGCTGGACCAGGAATCCAAGGGCAGGCTGGAGCATGGCAGTGATGGCGAGCCTTCAGAACCTCCCAGGGATTATGCACCCAAGGCTGATCCTGAAGCCAAGGGCACGCTGGCCGAAGACTATGGCCTGGACAAGGGCGAGCAACGCCCGGCTTGATTCTCCACCAGAGTGGTACCAGGCGTAGTCAGGGGAGAGCTTCCCAAAACCTTGTGGAGCCATGGATGGCGGAACAGAGCGTACAGGGAAGCATTCACAGCGTGTTTTGGGAAGCTCTCCCCTGACTACGCCCATACGTTAGGTGCAACCCAATAGCTGCGCTTAAACCGGGTTATCGCAGTCGATAAAACGGTGCGTAACACCAAACGCTTCAGCAATCGCTGCCCCTAACGCCTGCACCCCATAACGCTCTGTCGCATGATGGCCCGCCGCAAAGTAATGAATACCGCATTCCCGGGCGGTATGAGTTGTCGGCTCCGAGATTTCACCACTGATGTAGGCGTCTACGCCCGCCTCCAAAGCAACGTTGATAAATCCCTGAGCGGCGCCCGTGCACCATGCGACGGTTTTGATCTTGTCTGCCCCGGCACCAACGTGCAACGGCTGCCTGTGCAGAGCCCGGGCCATCTGCAGCTCAAACTTTTCCACTGACAAGGGCTCCGGCAACTCACCCTGCCAGACCAGCCCACCCAGCGGCCTCGGATTCTGGATTCCGAGCACGTCGGCCAGTTGTCGGTTGTTGCCATACTCCGGATGATCGTCCAGTGGCAGATGGTAGGCAACGAGGTTGATGTCGTTATCCAGCAGCTGCTTGATCCGTTTTTTCTTCATGCCACGGATGGCCTGATCTTCGCCTTTCCAGAAATAGCCGTGGTGGACAAGGATCATGTCTGCGTTTAGTTCGACTGCGGCGTCGATCAGTGCCTGGCTGGCCGTTACACCGGTCACAAGGGTCATAACCTGCTCGCTGCCTTCAACCTGAAGGCCATTCGGGCAGTAATCCTGGAAATTTTCAGGCTGGAGCCACTCATTGATTTTGGCAAGGATCTCGTTTCGATTGGCCATACTTTTCAACGCCCCATCTGTAATGTGTTTCATATCGAAACGGCGCAGGAAGCTTGGGAGTGGTGCAAGGTACAGGGATATTGGACTACAGCGCATCCAGGCCCTTTATCAGTGCATTGTTCTGGTCACTGGTACCAATCGTGATACGCAGAAAATCGCTGATTCTTGGCTTATTGAAATGCCGGACAATAATGCCCTGCTCCCGCAACTTCGCCGCAATTTCAGCGCCTTCATGGCCGGGATGACGGGCGAAAACAAAGTTTGCCTTGGATGGCAGCACCTCAAAACCAAGCGTTTCCAACTCCCTGGTCACCCGCTCGCGCTCGCGGATCACGCCACTGCAGGAATCCTCGAACCACTGCTTGTCCTCAAACGCTGCCACGGCACCGGCCAAAGCCAGCCGATCCAGCGGGTAGGAATTGAAGCTATCTTTGACACGGTTCAGAGCCTCGATCAGCTCTTCGTTACCGACCGCAAAGCCGACCCTCAGGCCCGCCAGTGAACGAGCCTTGGACAGAGTCTGGCACACCAACAGGTTCGGGTATTGATTTACCAAGCGAATCGCCGTCTCGCCGCCGAAATCCACATAGGCTTCATCAACCACCACCACGCTATCCGGGTTGGCCTGCAGGATATCCTCGACATGCCCGAGCCCGAGGTAGCGCCCCGTCGGCGCATTCGGGTTCGGGAAGATAATGCCGCCGTTGTCACGCCTGTAGTCGTTCGGATCGATCTCGAAGCTGTCGGTCAATGGAATAACCGCACTCTCGATCTGGAACAAGCCACAATACACCGGGTAGAAGCTATAGCTGATATCCGGAAACAGGATCGGCTTGTCGTGTTTCAGCAGCCCCTGAAAGATATGCGCCAGCACTTCATCGGAACCGTTGCCAACAAACACCTGCTTGGGGTTGATTCCAAAATCCACGTGGTAGTCGGCAATGGCATCTTTCAGGGCCTGGCCTTCCGGGTCCGGATACAGGCGCAGGCTGTCATTCAGTTCTCTCTGAATGGCTTCAATCACTTTTGGCGATGGGCCGAACGGGTTTTCGTTGGTGTTCAGCTTAACCAGATTGGCCATTTTTGGCTGTTCACCCGGCACGTACGGCTTGAGTTCACTGACCAGGTCACTCCAGTACTTACTCATTGATCCGGTACTCCGCTGAACGTGCGTGTGCTGTCAGACCTTCGCCACGGGCCAGAACCGACGCTACCCGCCCCATACGGTCGGCACCCTGAGCGGTAAAGCCGATAAGGGAAGAGCGCTTCTGGAAATCGTACACGCCCAGAGGTGAGCTGAATCGCGCGGTACCGCTGGTAGGCAATACGTGATTCGGGCCCGCGCAATAGTCGCCCAGGGCTTCGGCCGTGTGCCTGCCCATGAAGATCGCGCCGGCGTGGCGGATGTCGTCCAGCATGGCCTGCGGATCTTCTACTGAAAGTTCCAGGTGCTCCGGTGCAATCCGATTACTCACTTCCGCGGCTTGTTTCAGATCTGCCACCTGAATCAGTACCCCCCTTCCCAGCATGGAGGTACGGATAATCTCTTCTCGCTCCATGGTTGGCAGCAGCTTGTTGATACTGGCTTCCACCGCATCCAGAAAGGCAACATCTGGGCTGACCAGAATGCTCTGGGCCTGCTCGTCGTGTTCCGCCTGGGAAAACAGGTCCATGGCAATCCAGTCCGGGTCGGTCTTGCCGTCACAGATCACCAGTATCTCCGAAGGGCCGGCAATCATGTCGATACCGACAACTCCGAATACCTCGCGCTTCGCGGTGGCCACGAAGATGTTACCGGGGCCGACGATCTTGTCCACCGAAGGAACGGTGTCCGTGCCATAGGCCAGCGCAGCCACGGCCTGGGCGCCACCGATAGTGAACACCCGGTCTACCCCGGCAATGGCGGCCGCAGCCAGTACCATGTCGTTCACCACACCGTCTGGCGTTGGCACCACCATAATGACCTCAGCCACACCAGCGACTTTGGCCGGGATCGCGTTCATCAGCACGGACGACGGATAGGCCGCCTTTCCGCCTGGCACATACAGACCGGCACGATCCAGGGGCGTTACTTTCTGCCCCAGCACGGTTCCGTCTTCGTCCTGGTATTGCCAGGACTTCTGATTCTGACGCTCGTGGTAGTCACGGATGCGTTCCGCCGCTTTTTCCAGACCCTCACGCTGATCCTGGGGAATTCGGTCCAAAGCTGCCTGCAAACGGCTTTTATCCATTTCCAGCTCAGCCATGGAGCCAACGTCCAGGCGATCAAACCTGGCCGTAAACTCCAGCACTGCCGCGTCGCCCCGGGTTTTCACCTCGTGCAGGATATGCCGAACCGACTCGTTCACCTGATGATCCACACTGTCGTCCCAGGCCAGCAGCTGGGCCAGCGCACTGTCAAAGTCGCTCTGGGTGGTGTTCAGTCTGGTGATTCTGTCGGTCATTTTTCAGATCCTGTCTTGGAGTAACACTACGAATCGCGGCGGCGTTCAACCGCCGCGGACATCTTCTCGATTATGGGGTTTATCTGGCCGTGTTTCATCTTCATGGAGGCCCGGTTGACCACCAGTCGGCTACTGATGTGGTCAATCAGTTCTCGTGGCTCCAGCCCGTTGGCCTTGAGGGTATTGCCGGTATCCACGATATCAACAATCTCATCGGCCAGGTTCAGGATCGGTGCCAGCTCCATCGCCCCGTAGAGCTTGATGATATCGGCCTGTCGGCCCTGAGCCGCATAATAGCGCCGGGCCAGGTTGACGAATTTGGTGGCAACACGAATCCTGCCGGCCGGTGGCTGCTCGCCTTTTTTACCGGCGGTCATCAGCCGGCAGCGGGAGATGTTCAGATCCAGAGGCTCGTAAAGGCCGTCGCCCCCGTGCTCCATCAGAACATCCTTGCCGGTAACACCCAGATCGGCACCACCGTATTGCACATAGGTGGGCACATCAGTCGCCCGGATGATCAGAATCCGCACGTTCGGGTCGGTGGTGGGAAACACCAGCTTGCGGGACTTTTTCACATCGTCGACAAGCTCAATGCCGGCTTCCGCCAGCAGCGGCAGGGTTTCTTCCAGAATGCGACCCTTCGACAAGGCGATGGTGATGGAATCTGTCATGTATCCTTCCGGGTTCCCGTTGGTCAAATTCAGGCTGGCAGACGGCGGATGCTGGCACCCAACAGCTGCAACTTCTCTTCAATGCACTCGTAACCACGGTCAATGTGGTAAATGCGGTCGACAATGGTGTCGCCGTCTGCCACCAGGCCGGCGATCACAAGGCTAGCCGAGGCCCGCAGGTCGGTCGCCATGACCGGAGCCCCGGTCAGATGTTCGACACCCTTGATGATGGCAGCGTTACCCTCAAGGGTAATGTCTGCTCCCATCCGGATCAGTTCCTGCAGGTGCATGAAGCGGTTTTCAAATACGGTTTCGACGATGGTTCCGGACCCCTCGGCCACCGCATTCATGGCGGCAAACTGAGCCTGCATATCCGTGGGGAACGCCGGATACGGCGCGGTCCGCAGGCTGACGGCCTTGGGCCGCTTGCCTTTCATATCCAGCTCAATCCAGTCCGGGCCGGTAGTGATGTGCGCACCCGCCTCTTCCAGCTTGAGCAGCACCGCTTCCAGGATATCTTCCCGGGTATCTTTTACTTTCACCCGGCCACCGGTCGCAGCGGCCGCCACCAGGTAGGTTCCGGTTTCGATCCGGTCCGGCAATACGTTGTAGTGGCATCCGTGCAGGCGCTCCACACCATTGATTTCAATGGTTGCGGTACCGTGGCCTTTGATATCGGCGCCCATGGCGATCAGACACTCGGCCAGATCCACCACTTCCGGCTCGCGGGCCGCGTTTTCGAGGATGGTTTTACCCTCGGCCAGCGCAGCGGCCATCATCAGGTTTTCGGTACCCGTTACGGTGACCGTATCCAGGAAAATGTGGGCGCCCTTCAGCCGGCCATTGGTCTTGGCCTTGATGTAGCCATTCTCCACCTTGATATCGGCACCCATCATTTCCAGACCGTGGATATGCAGGTTTACCGGGCGGGTACCGATGGCACAGCCACCCGGCAGGGAAACTTCGGCTTCGCCAAAATGAGCCACCAGCGGGCCAAGTACCAGTATGGAGGCGCGCATGGTCTTTACCAGCTCGTACGGTGCATGGAAGTGCTTGATGGTGTTGGCGTGCACTTCAACGCTCATTTTTTCGTCAATGAGCAGCTCCACCCCCATCCGACCGAGCAGCTCGATCATGGTGGTGATGTCGTTCAGGTGCGGCAGGTTGCCAACGGTGACCGGCTCATCCGCCAGCAATGTCGCCGCCAGAATCGGCAGGGCCGCGTTCTTGGCACCGGAAATGCGAATTTCGCCATCCAGGGGCTTGCGGCCCCTGATCAATAGTTTGTCCACGGTAATTATCCTGTTCGGTTCAGGCGCCGGCCTGCTGATCGGCCCACTCGCTCGGGGTAAAGGCTTTCGGGTGAAGGGCGTGAATGGTGCCGTCCATGACATGCTGGAACAGCACCTTGTTGATCATTTGCTGCCGTTTGATGGTGGGCAGTCCCTCGAATACGTCACCCACCACCACAACAAGATAGTGGTTGCCATCAACCTGTACCTGAACCTCGCAACCGGGCAGGGCTTCTTTGACAAGTTCGGTAACCTGGGCGGCGTCCATAAGGATTCCTCGACTTAGTTGAAATCAGGGGCGGAATTGTAACCAATTCCCGGGCGCCGGTCAGCTGTGCTCGGCAAATCCGGGAATCTGATCCTGAAGATTGCTGAGTGCGGCCAAAGAACGAAGTCGCTCACTGGCGCCTGTAAAGGAGAGATGGCAGTGTCGGCTTAACGCCAGACGCTGCCAACACAAAAGCATCGAAAGCACCACACTGTGGGCGGTGCCAAGCCCCGACAGATCAACCTCAAGCGTGCCGTCGGCCTGCTGGATTTCCTGCTCGCCCTGCTTGCGCAGTGCCAGGACCGTGTCGGCATCGACATCGCCGGTTACGCGAAGGGTTGCGCCATCCCGAACGATGCCCGGCGCGCGCTCATTCATGAACGATCCACCTGCTCGTCCAGATTCAGGGCCTCAACCGCATCACCCCAGCCGTCAATCACCGCCTGGACCTGGCCGCGATTTTCTTCCATTTCCTGAGCAAAGCGATCCCGGAAGGCAAGGCCGATGTTGACGCCCTCTACGATGACGTTCTCCATCATCCAGCGGTCGTCGCCTGTCCGGTACATCGAGTAAGTGACCGGATAACGATTACCGGAAGCGCTGATCAATTCCATTTCTACCGAAGCGCGATCCTCATTCTGAGGAAGGATGGTGGCTTCCTTGACGATGATCTCGAAATCTTCCGCGGAAACCAGGGCCTGGGCATAACTGTCAAACAGGCTTCGCTTGAATTTCTCGACAAAAGCATCCCGCTGCTCTGGCGTGGTCTGGCGGGCATATCGCCCCATCACACGGGCAGCAATCCGGCGAAAATCAACAAACTCCTGAAGGGTTTCATCCATGCTGGCATAAAACGCCTCGGGATCCTTTTCGTACAACCCTTTCTCGGCATTGAGCTTCTGCACCAGCTTCTGGGTATTCTCGTCCACGTAACGCTTCAGATCCTCCTCCGGGCCGGCCCAGACCTGGCCCACCATCAGGGCGACCATGGCAATCATCAACGTCAAACGATGTTTAAGGACACTCATTAGTTTCTCCTGTGCATGGCTCTGGCTCAGCGGCCGGAGGCAAAGTTACTGATCAGCCGTTCCAGATTCATGGCAGACTGGGTGGAATAGAAGGTATCCCCCGGGTTCAGCGATTCCAGGTCCCCGCCAATCGATATATCAATGTACTGCTCACCCAGCAGGCCGGATGTACGTATTACTGCTGCACTGTCGGCCGGGATGTTATCAACCTCGGCATGGATGGACATGGTTACCCTCGCCTGGAAGGTGTCCCTGTCCAGGGTGATGGATTCAATAGAACCGACAGTGACACCGGCCATGGAAACCTTGCCACGGGGCGTCAGGCCTCCGGTATCGTTGAAATTCGCGTACAGCGTGTAGGTCTGCTCCGCGGATTTCGGCGACAGACCGCTAACCTGCAGTGCCAGAAACATGAGCGCGGCCAGGCCGGCAATCATGAATAGCCCAACAATGATTTCTATGCTTCTTTGCGCCATGAAAGGCTCCCTGAATCCTGTTAAAAATCACCGAACATGACGGCGGTGAGTACGAAATCGAGACCGAGCACCGCCAACGACGAGTACACCACGGTCTTGGTGGTCGCCGAACTGATACCAGCAGAGGTGGGCACGCAATCATAGCCCTGGTATACCGCAATCCAGGCACACACGAACCCGAACACCACACTCTTGATAAAGCCGTTGAGCACGTCGTCCACAAAATCGACGGAGGACTGCATGTTGCCCCAGAAGGAACCTTCGAACACACCCAGCCACTCCACGCCGACCAGCATGCCACCGTAAATCCCGACCACCGAAAAAATCATGGCGAGTACCGGCATGGCGAGAAATCCGGCCCAAAGCCTTGGAGCAACGACCCGGCGCAGCGGATCCACCCCCATCATTTCCATGCTGGAAAGCTGCTCTGTCGCCTTCATCAAGCCAATTTCTGCCGTCAGCGCAGACCCTGCGCGACCGGCAAACAGCAGGGCGGTCACCACCGGCCCCAGCTCTCGCACCAGCGTGAGAGCAATCATCTGACCAATCGCCGACTCCGAGCCGTAGTCACTGAGAATGGTATAACCCTGAAGCCCTAGCACCATCCCGATGAACAATCCGGAGACCACCACAATCGCCAGTGACAACACGCCGACTGCGTAGAGCTGTTTGACCAGCAAGGGAAAACCTGTAGCAGGCCTGGGGACTCCTGCCAGCACACCGAACAGAAACTGCCCGGAACGACCAAAGGAGGCGATGATCGCAAGCCCGAGACGACCCAGGCCGGCAATACGATCCATCATGAAGACAGCCCTCCCACACCAAAATCGGCCGCCGCATCACCACTCGGGTAGTGGAACGGCACCGGGCCATCAGGCTTTCCTTCAAGAAACTGCTGAACCCGCTCAGACGGATGCGCTCGTAGCTCCTCGGGGGTACCCTCACCGATCACCTTGCCGTCGGCAATAATGCAGGCGTAATGGCAAATACTCAGGGATTCAGGCACGTCGTGAGACACCAGAACACTGGTCAGCCCCATGGAGCTATTAAGATCCCGGATCAGCTTGACCAGCACACCCATGGCAATCGGGTCCTGGCCGGCAAAGGGCTCGTCGTACATGATCAACTCCGGATCCAGAGCGATACTGCGGGCCAGGGCGACTCGCCGGGTCATGCCACCGGATAATTCCGAGGGCATCAGCTTTCTTGCGCCCCGCAAGCCCACGGCTTCCAGTTTCATCAGGACAATATCCCGGATCATGTCTTCCGGTAGCGACGTGTGCGCCCGCAGCGGGAAAGCAACGTTCTCGTAAACACTGAGATCGGTGAACAGCGCGCCACTCTGAAACAGCATGCCCATCTTCTCGCGCAGCTGGTAGAGCGCCTTACGCTTGAGCCGGGGCACGTCATGGCCGGCTACACTCACCTGGCCCGAATCCGGGCGGAGCTGGCCTCCGATGAGCCTGAGGAGTGTGGTTTTACCAGTGCCGCTGGGGCCCATAATGGCAGTGACCTTCCCCTTGGGGATATCCAGACTGATCCCATCAAAGATCCGGCGCCCGGAGCGGGAAAAAACCACATCCCTAAGTCTTATGTATGCAGATGACTCCATAATCCATCCCTTTCAAGGAGCGCCTACATTATGACAAGCTCCCCCAGACCTCAATTAAAGCAACGTAAAATGTCTTGATGGCAATGATCAGATTCCCTGATGCAGGCGAGCCGGGGGCGCCAGAAGTGATATACTTCGGCCTCAAATTCCAGATCGAGCAGACAGCCAGCCGACATGACAGATTCAAACGCCTTCACCACCCAGGACTTTTGCAACTCGGCCCTCCGGGCAATCCGCATCGAGCGCGAAGCCATTGAAGCGCTGGAAAGCCGTATAAACAGCGATTTCAGCCGCGCCTGCGAGGTCATCATGGCCTGCAAAGGCCGGGTTGTGGTGACAGGTATGGGCAAATCGGGACACATCGGCAACAAGATTGCCGCCACTCTCGCCAGCACGGGCACGCCCGCCTTTTTTGTTCATCCCGGCGAAGCCAGCCATGGCGATCTGGGTATGATAACACCCCAGGATGTGGTCATCGCCATTTCCAACAGCGGCAGCACCAGCGAAGTGGTCACCATTCTCCCCCTGATCAAGCGCATGGGCGCGCCATTGATCAGCATGACAGGCAAACCCGATTCGGTACTGGCACAGGAGGCCGTTGCCAACCTGGATGTCAGCGTGGCCATTGAGGCCTGCCCGCTGGGCCTGGCTCCAACATCCAGCACCACCGCCACCCTGGTCATGGGGGATGCCCTGGCCGTGGCGCTGCTTGAGGCCCGGGGGTTCAGCGCCGAAGATTTTGCGTTTTCCCACCCTGGCGGCAGCCTCGGACGCCGCCTGCTGCTGCGGGTATCCGACATCATGCATACCGGCGACCAGATTCCTCAGGTTGCCGAGGGTACAACCCTGAGCGGTGCACTGCTGGAAATAACCCGCAAGGGCCTGGGCATGACCACCGTAGTCGATGCCGCCGGCACCCTGACAGGCATCTTCACCGACGGCGACCTGCGCCGGACCCTGGACAAATCCGTGGATGTGCACACCACCCCCATCCAGGACGTGATGACCCGCAACGGCAAGACCATCCGGGCAGACCACCTGGCGGCAGAAGCATTGAATATCATGGAAGAAATGAAGATCAACGCCTTGCCGGTTACCGACGCAAACGGCACCCTGGTGGGCGCCATTAATATGCACGACCTGCTGCGGGCCGGAGTGATTTGATGACTCAGACAGCGCATCCGTTACAAACCCACTGGGACGCAGCCCTGAAGGCCAAGGCATCGGGCATTCGCCTGATCGCCCTGGATGTGGACGGCATCATGAGCGATGGTCGCCTCTATTTCAGTGCCAGCGGCGACGAACTCAAGGCCTTCAACATTCTTGACGGCCTGGGCCTGAAACAGCTGATGCAGGCAGGCATCACCGTGGCGGTGATTACCGGACGACGTTCTCCCCTCACGGAAAAGCGGATGTCGGATCTGGGCATCCCGCATCTGATGCAGGGTCGCGAAGACAAGAAGGTCGCATTGCTGGAACTGATCCGGACTATGAACCTTGAGCCCGAGCAGATTGCCTACATGGGCGACGACCTGCCCGACCTGCCCGCGCTGCGTTTTGCCGGCCTTGGCATCACGGTACCCAACGGCTACTGGCTGGTTCAGCAACACGCGGATTACTGTACCCGCAGCCAGGGTGGACAGGGCGCTGTGCGCGAGGCCTGCGATCTCCTGCTCTGGGCTCAGGGGCACCTGGACAACACACTTGCCCCCTATCTGGACGAGCCAACATGATCACCGAGTGGTTTTTCGGCGACCGCGGCAAACGGCGGGTTACAACCCTGGCCCTGGCCGTCACCGTAACAGCAACCGTTTTTTTGCTGTGGCAAAGTGACGAGCCTGTCAGCTCACGGAATGCCGCCAGCGACCTGCGGGGGCCCGCAGAACCCGACGGCTTTGTGGTGGGCGGCCAGTACCGTGCATGGGATGACCAAGGCAACCTCCAGATTGATCTCACAAGCCCCAGAATTGAACAGTTTGAAGAAACCGGCACGGCTCATCTGGACACGCCGAGAGCCCGGCTTTTCAGTGAGGGCAGCCCCGAACCTTGGCTCGTCGAGTCCAATGAAGGTAGCCTTCAGCAGAACAATGAAAAGC
The DNA here is from genome assembly GCA_029264995.1 of Marinobacter sp. Lineage (GTDB taxonomy): Bacteria > Pseudomonadota > Gammaproteobacteria > Pseudomonadales > Oleiphilaceae > Marinobacter. Next base: position 34,667 of record JAJUKC010000015.1, read on the forward strand.
TGGAACTTACGGGGAACGTCCGGTTGACCCGACAGTCCGAGGGCCGCGAAGCCGTTCTTGAAACCGAGGCACTGACTCTGGATAACAGCCAAGGCACCGTCTACACCGACCAGCCGGTGACCATCACCGAGCCTTTCGGCGTCACCCGCTCCACCGGCATGAAGGCCTGGATCAACGAACGTATTCTCGAACTCAACTCCCGGGTAGAGGGACAATATGAAACCGTCAGGTAAACGATCTTTCTGCCGGCCAGTGATTCTGGCCATGGCATTGCTGGCCGGCCCTGCATCGGCATTCAATCTGGATTCAAAGATCCCCATCAAGGTCAGTGCCGATTCTGCCCGCCTGGACGATAGCGCCGGTACGGCCGTTTACACCGGCGCTGTCGAACTGATCCAGGGCGAAACCCGGCTGGAAGCGGATCGGGTGGTACTTTACCGGAACCAACAAGGTGTCAGCCGGATTGAAGCCGCCGGCAACCCCGCCCATTACCGGCAACCTGGCCAGGAAGGCGAAGGCATGACCGATGCCAAGGCCCTGAACATCACCTGGTCTGGCGATGAAAACCTGGTCATTTTTGAAAGACAGGCCGTCATCGAACAGGGTGGCAACGTATTCCGGGGCGACGTCATCCACTACGACACCGTTCGCCGCGTTGTTACAGCGGAAGGCGGCACGTCATCCGAAGGCGGCTCTGGCCGGGTGGAAATGGTGATTCAGCCACGCAATTCAGCTCAATCCAGCGACGGGAAAGGTTCGGATGGCAGTTCTCAGGGCCAGTAATCTGGCAAAAAGCTACAAGCAGAAAAAAGTGGTGCTGGACGTTTCTCTGGAAATTCGCTCCGGCGAGATTGTCGGCCTGCTCGGCCCCAACGGCGCCGGCAAGACCACCTGCTTCTACATGATCGTCGGCCTGGTACCTGCGGATCACGGCCGGATCACCATCGACACCCAGGACATCACCCCGCTGCCGATGCATGGCCGCGCCCGCAAGGGCATCGGCTACCTGCCCCAGGAAGCCTCCGTGTTCCGCAAACTGACCGTACGGGACAACATCATGGCCATCCTCGAAACCCGCAAAGGCATGAGCCGGGCAGAGCGGGACGCCAAGCTGGAAGAGTTGCTGGAAGAGTTCCACATTACTCACATCCGTGACAGCGTGGGTATGGCACTATCCGGCGGCGAACGCCGCAGGGTTGAAATCGCCCGGGCGCTGGCCATGGAGCCTGCCTTTATTCTGCTGGACGAACCCTTCGCTGGCGTAGACCCCATCTCCGTGAGTGACATCAAGCACATCATCCGGCACCTTCGGGACAAAGGCATCGGGGTATTGATCACCGACCACAACGTTCGGGAAACCCTCGACATCTGCGAGAATGCCTACATCGTTTCCGGAGGCCACATCATTGCCTCCGGCAATGCCGAAGCCATTCTGGCAAACCAGCAGGTGAAAGAAGTATATCTGGGCGATGAGTTCCGGCTCTGACCTGATAAAACAGGGTTTATCCGAGGTCTGATTGTTTTGATGATCTGTAGCAAGTAAACTCGGCAAAAAACTTGCTTATACTGTCCACAGACAATGGCAAGTAACCAGCGTACAACATTTTTTTCGGCCTGTGCGCCGGCAAAGCAACAACCGGGATGCCCACGAGTTATGGATCTTGAGCCATGGTTATGAAAGCCTCATTACAGCTTAAGCTGGGCCAGAGTCTGACCATGACGCCCCAGCTGCAGCAGGCCATACGCCTGCTACAGCTTTCTACCCTCGATCTCCAGCAGGAAATCCAGCAGGCGCTGGAATCCAACCCCATGCTGGAAACCTCCGAGGACGATGAGCACGCTGAAGGCGACGAACGCGAAGAGCACGAGCACAGCGAAGCTTCCGGCTCTGAGACCACCCAGGACGACAGCCACCAGGACGCGAGCCCGGACTGGGACGAAACCGAGAACGGCCCGGACTGGTCGTCCGAGAACGACATTCCGGACAACATCCCGGATGATCTGCCGGTGGATACCGCCTGGGATGACATCTACCAGTCTGCCCCGGCGCCGGCCAGCAAGGGCGAAGACGAGCACGAATCGGATTTCGAAACCCGTAACTCGCCCACCGAAACCTTGCAGGATCACCTCGAGTGGCAGCTGAACCTGACGCCCCTGAGCGAGCGGGATCAGGCCATTGCCCACGCGCTGCTGGATGCCGTGGATGAGCGCGGCTACCTGACGTCTGACATCGAGGACATTCACGCTGGACTGCTGGACGAATCCGAAGAAGATCCGCTGGAACTGGATGAAGTGGAAGCGGTACTCCACCGCCTGCAACACTTCGACCCGCCCGGCGTGTTCGCGCGGGATCTCCAGGAATGCCTGCTGATTCAGCTCAACCAGCTGCCACCGGATACCCCCTGGCTGCGCCAGGCGAGACTGGTGGTTACTCAGTTCCTGCATCTGCTTGGCAACCGGGACTATGCACAGCTGTTGCGACGCAGCCGGCTCAAGGAAGACCAGCTGAAACAGGTACTGGCCCTGATCACCAGCCTGAACCCACGCCCTGGCGATGTGGTGGATCGGGCCGAGCCGGATTACGTCATCCCGGACGTTATCGTACGCAAACACGAAGGCCGCTGGCGGGTCGAACTCAACCCGGAAATCGCTCCGCGTATCCGGGTGAACGCCAGTTACGCATCACTGATCCGTCGGGCGGACAGCAGTGCGGATAACACCTACCTGCGCGAGCAGCTGCAAGAAGCGAAGTGGTTTATCAAGAGCCTGCAGAGCCGGAATGAAACCCTGTTGAAAGTAGCCACCCGCATCGTTGAACACCAGCAAGGGTTCCTGGATCAGGGCGAAGAAGCCATGAAGCCTCTGATCCTGTCTGACATTGCCCAGGCGGTGGAAATGCACGAGTCCACGATTTCCCGGGTTACCACCCAGAAGTACATGCATACGCCCCGCGGCATTTTTGAGCTGAAGTACTTTTTCTCCAGCCACGTCAGTACCGCCGAGGGCGGAGAATGCTCGTCTACAGCTATCCGGGCGATGATCAAGAAGCTGATTGCCGAGGAAACCCCGAAAAAGCCATTGAGCGATAGCAAAATTGCAGCCATGCTAGGGGAACAGGGAATCAACGTGGCGCGGCGTACCGTGGCCAAATACCGGGAGGCGATGCATATCCCTCCCTCGAACGAACGAAAACGCCTGGTTTAAACTTTCGCCGGTGCAAGATGCACTGGCACGCAAGCCGGCAAGCACGCCGGCAGTATGACAATAGGAGACGCCTATGCAACTCAACATTTCAGGCCATCACGTAGAACTGACTCCCGCTCTGAAGGATTACGTCAACACCAAGTTCGAGAAGCTGGAGCGTCACTTCGACCACATCAGTAACTGCCAGGTCACCCTGGAAGTCGAGAAGGTGCGCCAGATGGCGGAAGCCACGCTGCACGTGATTGGTGGTGAGATTCACGCAAAGGCAGAAAATGAGGACATGTACGCCGCAATCGACGCTCTGGTCGACAAGCTGGACCGTCAGATCCTCAAGCACAAAGAAAAGAACGTAGACCGGATGCACGGTAACGGCGGTCGCTGAAGCGCGAACCTTACCGGGTGTTTCATGAAACGAGCTGCGGCGGGGCTAACCGGCCGCAGCCTTTTTTTTACGGACATGCAGTCGATCCATGAGCGAGCCATCCCTGACCATCGACAATATTCTTGCCCCTGAACTGACCCTCTGTAAGGTGCCGGCCTCAAGCAAGAAACGTGTGCTGGAGTTCATCGCTGAACGGATTCACTTTCAGGATGAAATTCTCAGCGACACCCAGATCTTCAACAATCTGGTCTCCCGCGAACGACTGGGCAGCACCGGCATCGGCGAGGGCATTGCCATCCCCCACTGCCGGCTCGAGGGCCTGGACCGCGTCATCGGCGTGCTGATGACCCTGGAGGAGCCGGTAGACTTTGATGCCATCGATAACCAGCCGGTGGACCTGGTGTTTGCCCTGATCGTCCCCAAAGAAGCCACCAGTGAACACCTGGAGCTACTTAGCCAGCTGGCGGAGCGGTTCAATGACAGCACATTCTGCGCCCAGCTGCGCCAGTGCGAAGACGCCGCTACCCTTTACCAGCGTATGGCGGAAAGTCATCACTGAGATCAGCCTGACGTCTGACAGGCTGCCAGGCAGATTGAAGGAGTAACAGCCCCATGAAGCTGATTATCGTCAGTGGCCGATCCGGTTCCGGCAAGAGTACTGCCCTGCATGTACTGGAAGACCTCGGCTTCTACTGCATCGACAACCTGCCCATTGGTTTGCTGTTCCCGCTGACCCGGGAGGCGGCCACCCAGGAAGCACCGGGCCGGCTGAAGAAAATGGCCGTCAGTATTGATGCCCGCAACCTGTCTGCCGAGCTGGCCAATTTTGAAACCATCTACCAGCAGCTGAAGCAGACCGGTGTAGAGCTTGAAATCATTTTCCTGGATGCCGACGAGCAGTCACTGCTGCAGCGCTTTCACGCGACCCGCCGCAAACACCCGCTGAGCGATGACAAGACCTCTCTGCGGGAGGCGATCACCAACGAAAAGCAGTTGCTGGAACCCCTGTCAAAACTGGCCGACCTGTATGTGAACACCACCGGCCTTTCCATGTACGAGCTGCGCGACATGATCAAGCAGCGCGTAGCCGGCCGTAAGGATCAGGAACTGGCTCTGCTGTTCCAGTCCTTCGGCTTCAAACACGGCGTGCCAGTGGATTCGGATTACGTCTTCGACGTACGCTGCCTGCCCAACCCCTACTGGGACACCAGCCTGCGCAAGCATACCGGTGTTGATCAGCCGGTTATTGACTTTCTGGAGCGGGAGCCGCTGACCCGTCAGATGGTGGATGACCTTACCGGCTTCCTGAACACCTGGCTGCCCTCGTTTGCCGACAGCAATCGTAGTTACATGACCATTTCCATCGGCTGCACCGGAGGCCAGCACCGCTCGGTTTATGTGTGTGAGCAGCTCGGGCGCTATTTCCGGGATTATTACCGCAATGTGCAGGTACGCCATACCGAACTGCCGCACCTTCAAGCCCGGGGAGAAATCTGAGCGCCTATGATTTGCCGCCCCATCACCATCATCAACAAACTGGGCCTGCATGCACGGGCTACAGCAAAGCTTGTGGCCACTGCGTCGAACTTTGACAGCAAGGTACGAATCCGGGGCAAAGGCCGGGACGTAGACGCCAAGAACATCATGCAGGTGATGATGCTGGCTGCCAGCCAGGGCACCGAAGTGGAGCTGGCCGCCGATGGCCCGGACGAACAGGAAGCCATCGACGCCCTGGTTGCACTGATCGACGACTATTTCGGCGAGGGTGAATAAAACTTCGTAATTCACCTACAAGTCTTCCTCACCTGTGTAACCTAACTCCGCTATAATACAAAGGTTTTCTGATCGCAGGTGGTTTCATGACCG
>JAJUKC010000140.1 GCA_029264995.1 Marinobacter sp.
GTCGAACTCGGCCCAGAACTTGTCAGCGTCAATACCGGTGCCCGGAATCGCTTCGTTATTTACAAAATCGTACAGATTCTTGGCGATCTGGATGCCGCCAACTTGAACGCGTTCTGTCATCGTTGCTTGCCTCAATGGGTTTGTAGTTCCCGACTCCCCTGATGGCGCCGATAGCGCGGGGACGTTCTGATTAGAGCGCCGCATTGTACGTGAAATTCCCTACAAGGTCATTCCCACCGGCACAATGCGACATTGCGCGAATCAACTCAGTCCTGGCTCCGGCGCCAGATGGTTCCTTCACGGCTGTCATCCAGGATGATACCCTTCTCCAGCAGATCATCACGAATGCGATCGGCCTCCGCAAAGTCTTTGGCCTTGCGGGCATCGGCACGAGCCTGAATCATGGCCTCGATGTCCTGTGCAGTTAACTCACTGCCGGTATCCGCCTGGAAAAAGGCTTCCGGGTCCTGCTGCAGCAGGCCGAGCACAGCGCCCAGCCGCACCAGAACAGCCGCGCTGCGCTTGGCGGCTTCTTCATCACCTTCCCGTCGATGATGATTGATGTCGTTTGCCACTGCGTGCAGAACAGCAATGGCGCCAGCAGTATTGAAATCATCATCCATGACCTCGGCAAAACGACGGTCGTGATCGGTTTCCGCTACATCTGCTTCTTTCGCCGGCACGATACCCCGCAGGGCATGATAGAGCTTGGTCAAGGTTCGCCCGGCTTCCGCCAGGTTGTCTTCAGAGTAATCCACCTGGCTGCGGTAGTGGCTGGACACCAGGAAATAACGCACCACTTCCGCCGGGTACTTTTCCAGAATCTCGCGAATGGTAAAAAAGTTGCCCAGCGACTTGGACATCTTTTCCTTGTTCACTCGAATGGCGCCGGCGTGCATCCAGGTGTGCACAAAGGTGTGGCCGGTGGCACATTCCGACTGGGCGATTTCGTTTTCATGGTGCGGGAACAGCAGATCCGGCCCGCCACCGTGAATATCAAAGGTGTCACCCAGGCACTTGGTAGACATGGCGGAGCACTCAATATGCCACCCGGGGCGACCTTCGCCCCACGGCGACTGCCAGCTCACCTCGCCCGGCTTGGCGGCCTTCCAGAGCGCAAAGTCCGCAGGGCTGCGCTTGGCCTCCTGCACATCCACACGAGCACCGGCCACCAGGTCTTCCAGCTTTTTCTTGCTCAGCTTGCCGTAATCCGGGAAAGACTCCACGGCAAAGTACACGTCGCCATTATCGGCAGCGTAGGCGTGGCCACCAGCGATCAGCTTCTGGATCATGGCAAGGATATCGTCGATAAAGGCAGTCGCCCGAGGCTCCTCATTGGGTGACAGCACGCCGAGCTTCGCCTCATCCTCGTGCATGGCCCGGATCATCCGGTCGGTCAGGTCGGTATACACCTCACCGTTTTCATCAGCCCGGCGCAGGATCTTGTCGTCGATATCGGTAATGTTGCGCACATAGTGTACGTCGTATCCGCGATGCCGCAGATACCGAGTCACCACGTCAAACGCCACCAGCACCCGGGCATGCCCCAGATGGCAATAGTCGTAGACGGTCATGCCGCACACGTACATACGAACCTTGCCAGGCTCCAGGGTTTTGAACGCTTCCTTTTGCTGTGTCAGCGTATTGTAGATACGCATTACTTGCCTCCCTTACCCCAGGAATCCCGCAGCGTTACGGTACGATTGAACACCGGCTTGCCAGCCTTGGCGGTCAGTTCCTGGTCGCAGAAGAAATAGCCTTCGCGCTCGAACTGGTAAGGCAGGTCGGTGCGCGGTTCGGCCAGGCTCTTCTCCACCCTTGCGCCTTTCAGCACCACCAGGGATTCCGGGTTGAGGTGGTCCAGGAAGTCGCCTTCCTTGTCGCTGTCCGGAGATTCGTGGTTGAACAGGCGGTCGTAAAGATTGATATCCGCCTCCACGCTGTCGCTGGCCGACACCCAGTGAATCACGCCATTGGGTTTGTAACCCTCGGGGTTCACGCCCAGTGTATTCGGATCGTATTCGCACTTGAGCTCGACAATCTCGCCGCTGCCGTCACGCACAACCTCTTTGCAGGTCATCACGTAACCACCGCGCAGCCGCACTGCCTGCTCCGGGGCCAGCCGCTTCCACTTACGCGGCGGCTCTACCTCGAAATCTTCCCGGTCAATAAACAGGGTCTGGCTCCAGGTCACTTCCCGCTCGCCCATATCCGGATTCTGCGGATGCACCGGCAAAGTCAGGGTCTCCGTCTGGTCAGCCGGATAGTTGGTCAGGGTGACCTTGAGCGGACGCATCACGCACATGGCCCGGGGCGCACGGTTATTCAGATCTTCCCGGATAGCGTGCTCCAGCATACCGACATCCACGGTGCCACCGGCCTTGTTCACGCCGATCATGTCGCAGAAGTTGCGGATGGACTCCGGTGTGTAACCACGACGGCGCATGCCGGAAATCGTCGGCATCCGGGGATCGTTCCAGCCGTCCACCACGTTTTCGTCCACCAGCCGCTTCAGTTTGCGCTTGCTGGTAATGGTGTAGTTCAGATTCAGCCGGGCAAATTCGATCTGACGCGGATGGCAGGGGATGGTGATATTGTCCAGCACCCAGTCATACAGCGGCCGGTGATCTTCAAACTCCAGGGTGCACAGGGAATGGGTAATCCCTTCCAGGGCATCGGAAATCGGGTGGGTAAAGTCGTACATCGGGTAGATGCACCACTTGCTGCCGGTCTGGTGATGGTCGGCATAGCGA
>JAJUKC010000024.1 GCA_029264995.1 Marinobacter sp.
AGCGTAACCTGCTGCGCCTGTTCAGCCGGCAGCCACCCTGCTAATATCGCGCTCGTTTTCTGAGCGCGCCAAACCCGTTAACCAGCACCACCGACCGGAATTAAAAGAATGGATGTTTACCAGGCCCTTTTCCTTGGCCTCTTCCAGGGACTGACCGAATTCCTGCCCATCTCCAGCTCAGGCCACCTGATCCTTGTACCCGCCTTTTTTGACTGGGCCGACCAGGGCGTAGGCTTCGACTTGTCCGTCCACGTGGGCACGCTGCTGGCCGTGGTCATCTACTTTCGCCGGGACGTCTTCGGCATCACCCGGGACGGTCTGCTCTCCCTGAGCCAGCGCCGGATGATTGGCCAGGGCAACCTGGCCTGGTTTCTGGTCATCGGCACCATCCCCGCGGGCCTGGCTGGCCTGGCACTGCTGGACATGATCGACAACGAATTGCGGGCGGTGGAGGTGATGTTCTTCACCACGCTGATTTTCGGCTTGCTGCTGGGCTGGGCGGACTGGCGCCCCAACAAGGGCCGCACCATGGACTCACTGACCTGGAAAGACGCCGTTCTGATCGGCTGCGCCCAGGCCCTGGCCCTGATTCCCGGCACCTCCCGCTCTGGCGCTACCATCACCGCGGGCCTGTTCCTGGGCCTGTCCCGCGAGGCGGCTTCCCGGTTCTCGTTTCTGCTGGCGATTCCGATTATTGTGCTGGCGTCTGCCGTTAAATTGCTGGATGTGGCTTCATCCGATGTGATCGTAGACTGGAGTGGCTTCCTGATTGGCGGCGTAACCTCGTTCCTGATGGCCATTACCGCCATCCACTTCTTCCTGAAGTGGCTGAACAAGGTGGGCATGTGGCCGTATGTGATTTACCGGATCATTCTGGCTGGGGTGATTTACGCCGTCTTGATGTGACCGTCTGCAGTTGGAATTGCTGACCTTGGAGTCTGGCAGCTATCGGGGTGTGCCTCCCAAAAACCGCTCCTGGCGGCACCCCTTCGGGGTCCGGCCCGCAATCCTAGATTGCGGTCGCTCAGCTGTCGCATGAAGCTTCGCTTCATAAGCGCTCGGCTGAGCCCCTGTGGCGCTTCTGTTCCGCCATCCCTGGCTCCACACATTTTTGGGAGGCACACCCCGATACCTGCCCCAAACTTCTGAGCTAGCCTTCCAAGAAATCAAAGATCATGGGCTATTGCGGATTGCAGAAGCGTCAGAGCATGGCGGTGGGAACGTCTTTCCAAAAATTTGTGGAGCCAGGGATGGCGGAACACAAGCGCCCATGGAGGGCTCGAGCGCTTTTTGGAAAGACGTTCCCACCGACATGCCACCTCCATCCGCGAAGGTTGCATGACCCTAACTCAACCGCTTAACAGGCCTCCAAAGGAGCATAAGCCAGCACCAGCCACTTGGCGCCCTCATCGAAGTTCACCTGCACCCGCGTATGATGCCCCGTGCCCTCTGAGTTCATCACGATACCCTCGCCAAACTTGGGATGACGCACTCGCTGGCCCAGGCTGAAACCGGACTGCTGGGCCGAATCCTGGGCAAACAGACTCTCATTTGGTCGCTCCACCATCGCCGGCCGCGTCACCGTATTACGCAACCGCACCTCCTGCAGGCAGTCCCCCGGGATCTCCCGCACAAACCGGGACAGTGCGTGAAACTTCTCCTGACCATACAACCGACGGGATTCCGCGTAAGTAAGTACCAGCTTCTTCATGGCCCGGGTAATGCCCACATAAGCCAGCCGGCGCTCTTCCTCCATGCGCCCGGGCTCCTCCAGCGACATACTGTGCGGGAACAAACCCTCCTCGACACCCGCCAGAAACACCATCGGGAACTCCAACCCTTTAGCCGAATGCAGCGTCATCAACTGCACACTGTCCTCATGGGCATCGGCCTGGGATTCGCCAGCGTCCAGCGCCGCCTGGGCAATAAACTCCGCCAGTGGGTCCACGCCCTCTTCCACATCATAGTCCGCCAGCGCGCTGACCAGTTCCTCCAGGTTTTCCACCCGGGCCTGGCCCTTTTCGCCCTTCTCACTGGCGTGATAATCCTTCAGGCCACTGGACTCAATCGCCTGCTTCATCAGCCCCTGCAGGGACGCGTGGCCGGCCATATCGGATAGCGTGTTGATGATCTCCATAAACTGCTGCAGTCCGGTTTTGGCGCGGCCCTTGACCTGACCAGCTTCCAGCAACCGCTCGGACGATTCCCACAGGGAAATGCCCTGGCCGGTAGCGTATTCACGAATTTCCTGCAGGCTCTTGGCACCAATACCACGGGTGGGAATATTCACCACCCGCTCAAAAGCGGCATCGTCCCGGTGGTAATGCACCAGGCGCAGATAAGCCAACGCGTTTCGGATTTCCTGACGGTCGTAGAATCGCAACCCGCCGTAAACACGGTAAGGAATACCCTGGCGCATCAGGGCTTCTTCGAGCACCCGGGACTGGGCATTGGAACGATAGAGAATGGCGCATTCGCTGCGCAGATTGCCCTCGCTGACCCAGGCCGAGATGGAATCGGCAATATAATTGGCTTCATCCTGCTCGTTGAACGCGGCGTACAGGCTGATCGGCTCACCTTCCACCCCGTCAGTCCAGAGTTCCTTGCCCAAACGCCCCTGGTTGTTGGCAATCACCGAGTTGGCGGCTTTCAGAATGGTCTTGGTGGAGCGGTAGTTCTGCTCCAGCCGCACCAGTCGGGAATTGGGAAAATCCCGCTGGTACTGCTGGATATTCTCGATCTTCGCGCCTCGCCAGCCATAGATGGACTGGTCGTCATCGCCCACCACCGTCAGCGGCACCCGGTTGCTGGCCAGCACCTGCAGCCAGGCGTATTGAATGGTGTTGGTGTCCTGGAACTCGTCGACGAGAATGTGCTGGAACCGCTGCTGGTAGTGGCTCAGCAATTCCGGCCGGTGCAGCCAGAGTTCGTGGGAACGCAGCAGCAGCTCACCAAAATCCACCAGGCCGCCCTGCTGGCAGAGCTTCTCGTACTGGCGGTAGATCTTCAGCATGGTATTGGTGAAGTGATCGCCCGGATTCTCCTGGATATGATCCGCCCGCAAGCCCTCATCTTTCTGGCTGTTGATGAACCACTGGGCCTGTTTCGGCGGCCACTGGCTCTCATCAATGCGATTTTCCCGCATCACCCGCTTGATCAGCCGCAACTGGTCGTCGCTGTCCAACACCTGAAAGTTTTCCGGCAAGCCGGCGTCTTTCCAGTGGGAACGAAGTAAACGATGGGCAATTCCGTGGAAGGTACCGATCCATAGGCCGCGGGTGGGAATCTGCATCATCTGCTCCACGCGATAACGCATTTCCTTGGCGGCCTTGTTGGTAAAGGTCACCGCGAGAATGGACGTGGGCGGCACCCGGTCAACCGACATCAACCATGCCATCCGGTGCACCAGCACCCGGGTTTTGCCACTGCCGGCACCGGCCAGCACCAGCAGATGGTCGTTCTGGGCGGTAACCGCTTCACGCTGGGCGTCGTTCAGGGAATCGATAATATGAGAGACATCCATGGAGCAAGGCTTCACTACTGGTTAAATTTACAGGGCATTATATCAGCACAACGCAAAGACTTCCTTTCTGCCACCCGCCCGTCTGCCGGAAAAATTTGAGGCATTTAACATCCACCTTGGTTCAGATCTCCTGCCGTCAGCCGATACACGCCTTAACACACTGACACATGAATTCTGTGTCATACGTTCAAAAAACGACCTAGAATCGCCCCCGACTAAAGTCTTAGGCCGGGCTGACAAGGACTAAAACATGCTCTCATCACTTAAGATTTCTCACAAACTGGCATTGCTGGTCACCGTTGCCATTGTTGCCTTTGTGGTCAGCCAGGCCTTTTCCATTGTCACCGAGCGCAATAACTCCGAACGCCTCAGCGAAGTTCGCGACCAGCTCTACCCCTCCCTGGAACTGTCCACGATCAACCGCGGTTTGCTGCAACTGATTGAAAACCAGATCAACACTGCCGTCACCACCGGTGATGATCAACAGATTGCCGCCACCAGGGAACAACTGGCAGAAATATCCGCCAATCTGGACCGCATCGCCACCCTGAACCCGGCTCTGCGTGATCAGGTGAAGGCCCTGAAATCCGAGCTGAACGGTTACTACAACACCGCCACCCGTATCGCCACCGCAATCATAGAAGGTACGGCGGATTTCAATCGCATCGGCCAGGAAGCCTCCGCCAACGCCGAACGGCTGGCCGGCCTGCGCTCTGATCTGGACGAGATGCGCAACGCCATGGAAAGCCGCCTGACCCAGGCCATCGACGACACCACCGCTGCCAGCAGTGAAGCCGCCACCGTATCCGTGACGATTGTTGTGATCGCCTTGGTCGTCCTGATTGCGCTGAGTCTGATCATTGGTCGATCCGTGTCCGGCAGCCTCCAGCAGATCATTACCTCCTTACGGAACATGGCTTCTGGCGAAGGCGATCTGACCTCCCGCATCGAGTACACCGGCAAGGATGAACTCCGGGATCTGGTGGACCAGTTCAACCGCTTTGTTGAAAAACTGCACAAGTCCTTTGCCACCATCCAGCAGGATATTGGCGAGCTCAACGGCGTCGCCTCACATCTGGGTAGCACCAGCCGCACCAATCTTGAACGCATCAGCCAGCAGGCCCAGGCCATCTCCTCCACCCGCAATTCCGTGGAAGAACTGGTCAAGAGCGTCGAAGAAGTCGCGGGCTTTGCCTCCAGCGCCTCCGACCAGACCCAGGATGCCTCCAAGTTCGCGACCACCGGGCAGCAGAAGGTTGAAGGCAACATACAGACCATCCAGCGACTGATGGCAGAAATCGAGAACACCGCCAGCCTGGTCAACCAGTTCGACGAATTCTCCGTGAAGGTGGGCGGTCTGCTGGAAACCATTCAGACCGTGGCCGAGCAGACCAACCTGCTGGCTCTGAATGCCGCTATTGAAGCCGCCCGCGCCGGTGAACACGGCCGTGGCTTTGCCGTGGTCGCAGATGAAGTACGCGGCCTGGCGGTGCGCACCCACAAGGCCACCGAAGAAATCCAGCAGGTGATTTCCGAGTTGTCGAAAGCGTCCGGTGCCGCCGTGCACTCCATGCAGGGCAGCGTGGATATGGCCCGACAGGGCGTGGAAGCCACCACCGAGTCTGGCGAGGTCCTGCGCAAGATTCTCGAGAACGTTCAGCAGATCAGCGAACTGAACGAGCAGATTGCCGCGGCCACCTATGAACAAAGCACCACCTTCAGCGAAGTCACTGGCCATATGGGCGACATGCATCGCAACGCCGAGGCCGTGATGGAAAGCACCGATGAGCTGGATACGGTCAGTCGCAAGATCCAGGACGTCAGTAATGGCTTGCAGAGCGTGGCCGGGCAGTTCCGCGTTTAAGTAAAACCCCAGAAAAAGGAAACTCCTGATGAAAAAACTGTTTACTGCAGCGCCCCTGGCGCTCGCCATTGCCGCGACCCCGGCTCTGGCACAGAGTACCGAGGAAACCCTCGAGCGCATGCAGCAGCAGCTCAATGCCATGCAACAACAACTGAATTCCGCGAAAGATACTGGTGTTCGCTTTAACGGCTTTTTCAGCACCGGTTTTGCCCGGGCCAGCAACGATGCCGGTTACGCCGGAATCACCGACGAATCCGAAGTGGCGGATCTGAGCCTGTTCGCCCTGCAGGGCACGTTTGATGTGACCCAGAAAAGCCAGATTGTCATGCAGCTGGTGGGTCGCGGTGTTGATGACTGGGAACCCCAGGTGGAGTGGGCCTATCTGAGCCACCGCCCCACCAACAACCTGCAGATTCGGGCCGGCAAGATGCGGATTCCATTCTTCATGTACTCCGACTCCCTGGAAGTCGGCTACGCCCAGCCGTGGGCACGCCCGCCCCAGAGCGTGTATGGCCCGATTGCCGTAACCAGCTATGTTGGTGCGGATGCCAGCTACAACCTGAACTTCGACAACTCCTCGCTGACCGCAACCGGCTTCACCGGCTTTACCGATGAAGATGGCAACTCCGGCGACGTACAGCTGCGCAACATCGCAGGCATGAACCTGACCTGGACCGACTACGTATGGACTGTGCGTGGTGTGGCGGCGACCGCCGAGGCGGATATTGATGGGACCCGGCTTGGCGCACTGGCAGCCCAAAGCGGCATTACCCTTCCGCCCGGCATTACTCAACTTGCCGACGGTGATCGCGGTAACTTCTTCGGCCTGGGCGCCAGCTACGACGACGGCAGCTGGCAGATCATCGGTGAAGTCACCCGCGTTGAAGTGGATGGCAAGTTTGCCGATACCGATTCTGCTTACCTGTCTGTGGGCCATCGGTTTGGCAGTTGGACACCTTACGTTGCAGCCGGCTGGACCGAGAGCAAGGATGACGACGAGCGCACCGGTTTCTTCATCCCCGGCGTCGTATCCGAGTCCATCCTGAACTATCAGCGTAACGAGTACAGCATCGGTACCCGTTGGGACATCACTCCGGGGGTGGCCATCAAAGCCGATGTAACTCACGTTCGAGGACTGGATAAGGGATACGGCAACCTCAATACCGAGCATATGTTGTTCAACGACACAGACAGCACCAACGTCTACACCCTCAAAATCGACTCGGCATTCTAAGGAGGCCCCATGAAAAAGCTAAGCCTGATTTTTGCGGCCAGCTTGCTGGCAAGCCCCCTGGCCCTGGCCGAGGTTGTGGTGATCGGCAACCCGTCCGGCCCGGACAGCATCAGCGCCAACGAAGTACGGGATCTGTATCTGAACCGCAGCAAAGCCCTGCCAAATGGCCAGAGCGCGAAGCCGTTTGAACTCCCGGAAGGCAACGCCACCCGTGCCGAGTTCCACAGCAAGGTGACCGGCCGTAACGACGCCCAGCTGAAGGCCTTCTGGTCCCAGCAGGTGTTCACCGGTCGCGGTCAGCCACCGGCGGAAGCTGCCAGTGCTTCCGGCATGAAGGCCCAGGTCGCCTCCACACCGGGCGCCATCGGCTACATTGATTCCGCAGATGTGGACGACAGTGTCAAGGTTATCCTGACACCCTGATCTCAGCCGTGCTGAACGCAAAAAGGCGAGCCTCGGCTCGCCTTTTTGCTGCCTGGGGAAACAGTCGCCTAGAACCCTCTCGGCACGGTCTGGGCCTCCACGAATTCAAACAGCCCTTCCAGACCACCTTCCCGGCCAATACCCGAGGCTTTCATACCGCCAAACGGCGCCTCCGGTGTCGGCCCGGTGCCGGTGTTCCAGCCCACGTGACCAAACCGCAGGCCGGCAGCCACCCGCTGGGCACGTTCGGCATCGGCGGTGAACACGTAGGAGGCCAGGCCAAACTCCGTGTCGTTACCGGCATCAATGACTTCTTCCTCGGTCCGGAACAGCGCCATGGGCACCAGCGGACCGAAGGTCTCCTCCTGGTAACAGCACATCTCCCGGTCCACGCCCTGCACCACCGTGGGTGGGAAAAACAGGCCATCGCCCAGTTCCGCTGGTTGTTTGCCAGCCACCAGGCTGGCGCCCTTGTCGAGGGCGTCCTGCAGGTGCCGCTTCACCTTGTCGAAGCCCTGCTTGTTGATCAAGGGCCCAATGTCGATGCCATCGTTCATGCCGTCGCCGACGGTCATCTTGTTCACACGTTCGGCCAGCTTCTGACCAAAGGCATCCGCCACCTTCTCGTGCACAAAAATCCGGTTGGCGCAGACACAGGTCTGGCCGCCACCGCGGAATTTGTTGGCAATCAGGTTATCGGCGGCGGCCTCCAGGTCGGCATCGTCAAAGACGATGAACGGGGCATTACCACCCAGCTCCAGTGCCAGCTTCTTCACCTGCTCGGCGGTGTCCACAATCAGTTTGCGGCCCACTTCGGTAGAGCCCGTGAAACTGAGCATGGGTACATCTTTATGTTCACACAGTACCTTGCCGATCACGCTGGCCTTACCCATCACCAGGTTGACCATGCCATCCGGCAGGTCGAGTTTATCCATCACGCTGAAAAAGGCGATCATGGTCAGCGGCGTCTCGCTGGCCGGCTTGATGACCGAGGGGCAACCCGCCGCCAGGGCCGCCGACAGCTTCTTGGCAATCATGCCGATGGGAAAGTTCCAGGGCACAATCAGCCCGGTTACGCCCACGGGCCGGTAGTGAACCGTCCAGGTGCAATCCTTGGGCTTTTCCGGAATCGTGTGGGAATCAAGAGCGCTGATGTGCTTGGCACAGTAATCGAAGAAACCGGCGGCGTAATCCACCTCGCCCTGGGCTTCCTTCCAGGGCTTGCCATGCTCCATACACAGGATGCGGCCAATCTCTTCGCGGTTTTCTTTCAGGCCGTCACGAATATCCTCCAGCCACTTGCGGCGGGTTTCGATCGGCCAGGGATTAGTGAGCCTGAGCGCTGATTGTCCAGCCTCTACCGCTGCCACAACATCTTCCTCCGGCATCGACGGCACCTTGGCAATCACCGAGCCGGTGGCCGGGTTGTAAACGTCGAACGTGGCACCGCCGGCAGAGTCTTTCCAGCGCCCGCCAATGTAGCCTGTGAGGTTTTCCAGTAGTGGTGACTCGATCATCTCGGCTCCTCTTGCATGACTGGTGACGCCCCGGACCGGGGCGGGCTTCAATAGCAAAGCGTGCCTTTCATAGTGGATGCTGAGCGCTAAGCTGTAAAGTCAGAGGGGATTTTTTCAGGGCGGCGATTTTTGACCCGGGCTTGTCACTGCCTATACTCGAAGAAGAGTTTTTACAGGCTCTCCCTGTTATCCCCGAGGAGACGGATTCATGAAGGCATTTTTTCACCCGACGCAGGATCTGCACATTCCGAAAACCTATTTCACCCGGGGCCAGATGCGCCAGCCTCAGGAGGTGCCTGATCGCACCGGCCAGATGCTCGAAGGCCTGAAAGCCATGGGCATCCCGGTACTGCAGCCCGCCGACCAGGGCGCAGGCCCGATCTCCAAAGTGCACGACCTGGGTTACCTGCGGTTCCTGGAATCCGCCCACAGGCGCTGGATGGAAATGGAAGACTGGGGCGACGAGGTGATGTCGAACATTTTCGTGCGTTCCCCCAACGCCATGCGAGGCATCCTGGCCGAAGCCGCCTGTTACCTGGCAGACGGCAGCTGCCCCATTGGCGAAAATACCTGGAAGGCGGCCTACTGGTCGGCCCAGACCGCTCTGGGTGCCGCCGACGCGCTGATCGCCGGAGAACGCAACGCCTACGCCGTGTGCAGGCCACCGGGCCATCACGCCCGCAAGGATGCCGCCGGTGGATTCTGCTACCTGAACAACGCCGCCATCGCGGCCGAGCACTTGAAGAGCCGGTTCCCGCGAACGGTCATCCTGGATACAGACATGCATCATGGCCAGGGCATCCAGGAGATTTTCTACGACCGCAGCGACGTGTTGTACATCTCCATCCACGGCGATCCCACCAACTTCTATCCGGTGGTGAGCGGCTTCGAGGACGAACGGGGGGAAGGCGAAGGCTATGGCTACAACATCAACCTGCCCATGCCCCACGGCTCCAGCGAGGATCATTTCTTCGCCAAACTGGAAGAGGCGATGGCGGCCATCCGCCTGTACCAGCCGGATGTGCTGATTCTGACCCTCGGCTTCGATATCTACAAGAACGACCCACAAGCAAAAGTATCGGTGACTTCCGAGGGCTTCTGTCGGCTGAGCACGCACCTTCGTCAGCTGGGCTTACCCACGCTGGTGGTGCAGGAAGGCGGGTATGATCTGGACGCCCTCAGCGAGAACGTCCAGCAGTTTTTCAAGGGGTTGGAGGGCTGATCAGACCGCCGGGGCATACACCTTGATATTGCCATGCCCCTCAGCCTTCAGGTGGCCGGCGTGCATGCGACTCATGGTGCCCCGGTCGCAGTACAGCAGGTATTGGCGGTTGCCCGGCAGTTCCGCCACCTGCTGATTCAGCTCGTAGAAAGGAATCTTGAGCACATCGTTGTTGGTCAGGGTCAGTGGCGAGCGCTCTTCTTCCGACGGGTGGCGAACGTCGATGATCACGTCGTCTACCGACGGCGTCTGGATCAACTCCACATCTTCCGGTGTCTGGGTGCTGTCCAGGAGCTGGCTGACCATGGTGTCGGTGCGGTTAGCGATGGCGTCGGCCAGGGCGGCCGGGTCCATGTTCGCCTCTTCTTCCTCCACCCGATGCAGCTTGGCGCGGGTGACCGGCTTGCTGGAAATCACGCCGCAATACTCCGGCATGTTACGGGCAAAGGGCTCGGTACCAATGTCCTTGGCAATGCGAATGATTTCCTGCTTGTCCATGGCGATCAGCGGGCGCAGCACAACCTCGTCACTGGCACGGTCCACCACATTCAGGTTGGTCAGGGTCTGGCTGGAGACCTGAGCCACCGCATCGCCCATCACCAGCCCCGAAGCGTTGTAATCCCGGGCGATCTCGGCAGCCGCCTTGAGCATCATCCGCTTGAGCACCACACCCCAGTGGCGGTGGTTCACCGAGCGCATGATCTCGGCCACCACGCCTTCAAACGGCACAGAAATGAACTTCACGTTGTGGGACGAGCCATAACGCTCCCACAGGTAGTGGGCGACCTGGCGCACGCCCACTTCATGGGCAGCACCGCCCAGGTTAAAGAACAGATAATGACTGCGAATGCCACGGCGCATCATCAGATAGGCAGCCACCGACGAGTCGTAGCCCCCGGAAATCAGCGTCATCACAGTTTCCACCGTCCCCAGCGGATAACCGCCAAGCCCCTCGTGGCGACGATGGGCAATGTGGTAGCTGTCGTCCTTTACCTCAATACGAACTTCAAGATCCGGTGATTTCAGATCCACGCCTTTGGCGTCGGAGCCCTGCAACAACGCCGCGCCCACCGAACGCTCCAGGTCAATGGAACGGAAATCATGATCGCCATGACGGCGGGCGCGAACGGCAAACGTCTTGCCTTTCAGGCGTTCGGCATAGGCCTGCACCGCCTTTTCGCCCACATCGTCAAGATCGACAAACGGAAACACCCCGATCTCCTGGATGGTCGAGATGCCGGGAATGCGCACCAGCTCATCAATCACCGGGCCGGCAAGGCTGCGGCCATCGGGCACATCCACATCCACCCGGTCCCAGCTGCCATCCACACGGATCTCCGGATCCAGCCGGGCCAGTAATTTACGGATATTCTGCCGCAACTGGCGCATCTGCTGCTGGCGAACGGGTTTACTCTTGATAGCCACTTCCGGGGCGGGACGAATCAGCAATTTCATAAAAAAGACTTTGATCGGAATAACGTCGGGTGGCGTAAAAGCCAGAAAGGCCTTAGTGTACCCTTTCGCCAGACTGGCTCAAAATCCGTCATTGCCGAAACCATCAGGAGCTTCACCAACGATGACTGAAACCACCATGAATGCCCTGGTCTCCCCCGAGGGCAGCCTCGAGATCCTTTCCAACTACGAGGTAAACCGGCTCAAGGACAAGAGCGAGGGTGGTCTGTATCGCCTGTTCCGTCAGTGTGCACTGGCCGTGCTCAATACCGGCGTCGAAACCGACGACTGTAAGGAATTGATGGAAGCCCACGCCGATTTCGATGTACGGCTGGTGCCCCAGCCCCGGGGGCTGAAGCTGGAACTGATCAATGCGCCCGGCCACGCCTTTGTGGACGGCGAAATGCTACGCGCCATCCGGGAACACCTGTTTTCTGTACTGCGCGATATCGTCTACAGCCACTCCCTGCCCAACAGCGTGGCGGGCTTCCGCAAGGATAACCCCGAAGACCTCACCAATCTGGTCTTCCACATTCTGCGCAACGCCCGGGTACTGGAAGCAGGCCGCCAGCCAGACCTGGTGGTGTGTTGGGGCGGCCATTCCATCAGCCACGATGAATACCAGTACAGCAAGGATGTCGGCCACCAGCTTGGACTGCGCGGCCTGAGTATCTGTACCGGCTGCGGCCCGGGTGCCATGAAAGGCCCGATGAAAGGTGCCACCATCGGCCACGCCAAGCAACGGGTGAAGAACGGCCGTTACATCGGCATTACCGAGCCGGGCATTATCGGTGCCGAAGCGCCCAACCCGATTGTGAACGAACTGGTGATCATGCCGGATATCGAGAAGCGTCTTGAGGCCTTTGTCCGCTGCGGCCATGGCGTGATTGTGTTCCCGGGTGGCGTCGGCACCGCGGAGGAGATTCTGTACCTGCTCGGCATTCTGCTACACCCGGACAACGTCGACCTGCCATTCCCGGTGGTGTTTACCGGTCGCCAGGAAAATGCGGAATACTTTGAAATGATCGACAAGTTTATCCGCAACGCCCTGGGCGATGAAGCCGCCAGCAAATACGAGATCATTATTGATGATCCGGTGCGGGTCGCCCAGACCATGAAGCAGGGCATGAAAGACGTGGAGACTTTCCGCCGCGCCATGCAGGATGCCTACTACTTCAACTGGATGCTGAAAATCGACCCGGTATTCCAGCTACCGTTCGAGCCGAACCATGACAACATGCGGGCTCTGGAACTGCATCGCGATCAGCCGGTTCACCTGATTGCGGCGAACCTGCGCAAAGCGTTCAGCGGGATTGTGGCAGGTAACGTGAAGGAAAGCGGAATCCGGCAGGTACAGGAAAAAGGGCCGTTTGAAATTGCCGGTGACCCGACGCTGATCAAACCCCTGGAGGCGATGCTGGAGCAGTTCGTAGCGCAGAACCGAATGAAACTACCCGGCTCGTCGGCCTACCGGCCCAGCTATCGCATTGTCAGTGGTGCGGCCTGAGCCGCAGCACTGACAAACACAACGCCTTATTTGCCGCCGTCGGCCGGCAGGCTGGCGTAGTAGGCAGCCAGGTTGGCAATGTCAGCATCGCTCAGGGCTGTCGCCTGGCCCTGCATCACCGGAGCCTGACCACCTTTGCGGTCGCCATTCTTGTAAGCCTTAAGAGAAGCTACAAGGTACTGCTCTTTCTGGCCAGCCAGGTTCGGGTAGATGGGCACCTGGGAGATACCGTTCTGGCCGTGGCACGCGGCACAAACGGCGGCCTTGGCCTTGCCAGCCTCGATGTCACCGGCGGCCATGGAAGCGACCGGTACCATCGCGCCAGCTGCGAACAGGCCCGCTACTGCAAGATGCTTCAGATTCATTGTGTTCACCCTCTCATCGTTTTAACGTTCACATTCCGGCATAAGAACCGGTCAGTAACTCAGGTTTCACTTATAGCACACCCGCCCGTGAGCTCAAATGTGATAGATCAAGGACTTTCGTGCGACCATAGTCCTCTTTTACGCCTGAGCATTGTGAACGACAGTACGAACAAACCACAAATACCCAATCAGAGATACCACCGGAGAACCAAGCCATGCCAGTTGAGGTACAGGAGCTCCCCTGCCGGGAAGGACACATCGGCCTGCTCACCCTGAACGAGCCGGGCACCCTCAATGCCCTGACCGAGGAGATGGTCAACCAGGCGCAGCAGGCGCTGGCGCAATGGGCGGAGGATTCCCGGATCTGCCTGGTGGTGCTGCAGGGGGCCGGAGAGCGGGCGTTCTGCGCCGGTGGCAACATCCGGGCCCTGTACCCGGCACTGACAGGCGATGGCGACAATGCCGCGCCCGCGCGGTTCTTTGCGGCGGAATACCGGCTCGACTTTACCCTGCACCGGTTTCCCAAGCCGGTGGTCGGCATGGCCGGCGGCATTGTCATGGGCGGGGGCCTGGGGTTACTGGCGGCCTGTCGTTACCGCTTGATTTACCCGAATGTCACCATGGCCATGCCCGAGATCAGCATCGGCCTGTTCCCCGATGTTGGCGCCAGCTGGTTCCTGAACCGCCTCCCCGGTCGGCTCGGATTGTTCATGGGCCTGACCGGCGCCCGCCTGAATGTCGCCGACGCCTTGCGAGTGGGCCTGGCTGATATGGTGATCGAAGCAGACCAGAGCAGCGCCCTGCTTGAACGGCTGCAGGAGGAACGCTGGATCGGTGAAACCGCCGCCGACGACAACCGCCTGTTCCGCCTGCTGAACCAGCTGGAAGCGCTGGATTACCGCACGCTGGCTCCGGGGCACCTGGAACAGCACGAACAGACCATTGCACGCCTGAGTGCAGGCGACGAGCTACCCGCGATTGTTGAGAAACTCGGGAATTCGCAGAGTACCGATTCCTGGTGGCAGGCGTGCATCCATAACCTGAAAACCGGCTGCCCGGTCACGGCCTGGCTGATCTGGCACCAGATACAGAAAGGTCAGCAGATGTCTTTGAAGGATGTATTCCGAATGGAGCTGGCCATGGCCGAAGAATGCACCCGAAGACCCGACCTGGCCGAGGGTATTCGGGCCCTGCTGGTCGACAAGGACCGGCAACCCAGATGGTCTTACACCTCGGTTGCCGAGGTGCCGGAAGAAGTGGTTGAACGGCATTTCCAGCCGGTGTGGGACGATACCACCGACCCGATGATGCTGGACAGCCTCTGATTCAGCGTGCCGCGCCCGCCTGCACCAGCAGCATTTCAAGATCCTGGTTATTGCTGGCGCGGGCCAGGTCAAGAGCGGTGGTGCCATCAGCACGGCGATAGTGCACATCGGCACCGGCCGCCAGCAGCATTTCGGCGGTCAGAAGGTCACCACTGGCCACTACTTTCATCAACAGGGATTCTCCACCCTGATTGACGTTCACATTAGCGCCCGCCGCCAGCAGGGCCCTGACCACCGCAAGGTGGCCGTTTTCAGCGGCCTGGATAACCGCGGTGTAGCCGTCGGCACTGCGTGCATTCACATCTGCGCCAGCGGCCAGTAACAACCGGACAATGCGGCGGTTGCCGTTGGTGGCTGCCACCATAAGCGGGGTTTGCTCCGCTCCGGCCTGGGCATCCGGGCTTACCCCGCTGGACAGCAGCTCCAGTACCGCCCGATCCTCATTGGCGCGCACCGCAGCCATCAGTTCCTCCGGGCTGGCACCAGTCGCCTCGGCTTCAGGTGCTGACCCGGTTGTGCTGCATCCGGCCAGCAGCGCCAGTGCCAGGAAAAATATCAGGTGGAAATAGCTGCTCGCGTCCCTGCCCATGTCGGAAATCTCTTGTTTGCGTTTTGCAGCTATTCTGATCAGGCAGTCATCGGAATTAAATCGAACCGGTCACAACTCCGCTTCGTTTTGCAGAAGTTCACGAGTCAGCAATCGCAGCTGCGTTTCTGCATCCCGCTGCCCCCGGCAAAGCCCGGCATCCTGCAACTGTGCCCAGGACCAGCCCTGCAATACGGCACGACACCAGAGCACTGCCTCCGGATGGCTTTGAATTCGTTCAGGCATACCCTTGCAGACAGAAAGCCCCTGCAATACCGGCAAGGTGAGTTCAAATCCGCGAAAGCCATACGCAAAGTGAGTCAGATCCCGCCGATCATCGTCGTCCAGCCCTGTCTGTGAGGGCAAAGCTTCGGAGACGGCCAGCAACAGCTCATAGTCCAGCTCAGGCCAATGGCGGGGCACCAGAGCTAGCCAGTGTCTGGCGAAACGGGTGCCGAGCTGATGCTGAAGCCGCAGCCCCGGCTCAGACGTGCCCGTCAGCATTTGCAGGGGAAACTCGCCGGTGGAAGCCTCCTGGCTCAGGCCCATGCGTACAACTCGCAAACCACATCGACGCCAGAATGCCAACAAACCCGACTCGCCACCAAAGCTGGTACCCAGCGCATCTATTCCACCCTGAACACAGGCTTCACGGGCGGCCGCCACCAACCGTTGCCCGACCCCAAGCCTGCGTGCCGACTCAGCCACCGCTACACGGACGACTCGCAGGGTTTTCAGAGTAGCGGCGGCGGGCATCCCCCCATGATTGGCCAGTGACTGGGCCAGCAGATGGCCCCTGAGCCGCCGTTTTCCGGCGACAACCTCATCCGCCAGTTCCGGAGCCAGGCCACCCTCTGTGGACGCCCAGAGCACGCCGATGGTCTGCCCCTTCACACTGGCGCGCCAGGTCAGCGCGGCGGGGTCATCAAGCCACTGCCGCAGATCGCCGGGCGTGGTCCGGTAATGAGCATTGACCAGCAGACCGAAGGCCTCCGCCAATGCCTGCTCACTGGCCGCAGCAGGTTGCCAGCGTTCAATGTGTACGTCGCCGGTGACAACCGATTCCGGCTCCGGCGCGTCCGCCGACAACAGATACAGCTGGAAGATCAGCCGCTCCAACGGGTCGCCTTCTGCCCAGCGAATGGGCTCACGAACGCTGACGGCGCGCCAGTGCGGGGTTTCCTGCTCCAGAACCTGTCGAAAACGCAAGGCAAAGCCCCGGCCGGTGCCTTCATAACCATGCACCGTGCTGGCAAACACCACCCTCGGCCAGCCCAGCAACATGGCTTTCAACCACTGCGCCGGCAACCCGGCCGCTTCATCCACCATGATCACTTCCGCCGCCGGCCGCTGCGACAACAACTCCTGTGGTGGCAGAAAGCACAACTCATGACCGGACCGGGTGGTCAGATGAGTCGGCGTATCTAATGCCAGAGCATCACCCAGCTCCTGCCGGGCGTGACCGAACAGGGTAGCCACGTTTTCCGCCGCAGGCGCCGTCACCAGCACCCGTTTCCGGCCGGATTCGAGCAAGCGGGCGGCAGCGATGCCGAGTGCCGCGGATTTGCCGCGCCCGCGATCGGCAGTAACCACCAGCGGCCGTCGGCGGCGGCCCTGGCCAGTGCGCACTATGTCAGCAACCAGCGCCTGCTGCTCGGCCGTCTGCCCGGGTTGAAAGCCCGTCCTGACCGGTTCCGTCAGGTTCAGCTCAGTCACGGTAACATCTGCCGCCGCAAGCCGAATGACATCGGGATCTTCGGCCAGTATCGCCGCCAACCGGGCAGCAAAGGGATGAGCACTCGTCCGATCCAGCCCGGTTCGGCCATAGTCCGGATCGTCAAAGTCCGACCACTTCGCCAGCGGGGGCATCAACCAGAACAGCAATCCACCGGCCCGTAATGTGCCGGACAGTGCCGCAAACGCGTCCGGAGACGTTCCCTCCCAGCCATCCCAGACCAGTACGGGCAGTTCCCGGCCCAGTACACGCCGGTAATCTTTAACACGCAGATGACCGAGCCCAGCCCTGGCCGCATCCTGCTCGCGCCCGACCCAAATACCTTCGGCGCTCGACAACGCCTGCAACAACCCGGCTACCCGGGCCACCGCAACCTGCCGTTCCCCCTCAACCAACACCATCCGGCGCTGGCCACTATCCGCCAGGGCTTGCTGGAACCCGCACCAGTCAGAGGCTGTTGTCTCGGTTTGATCACTCACGTTAATTCGGACCTGCTGGGCATAAGAATGTATCGGAGCCTGAGTTATGCCGGGATTATGCGGCAGCGCTATCCGCACTACCAGTTGCCCAGTACAATAGCGACCATGCCGAGCGAAACCCAAGCCCCCGACCACCTGTCCTTACCGGATTACCTGACCGACGAGCAACGCGCCATCATCACGGCCGGTTACGAGCATGCGGTGATTACGGCCGTCGCGGGCAGTGGTAAAACCTCCACGCTGGCCTGGCGCATCCGCTACCTGCTGGCCCAGGGCCACGACCCGGACCGGATGCTGGTGCTGATGTTCAACCGCAGCGCCAAGGTGGACTTTGAGCGCAAGCTGCAGTCCGTCTGCGAGCAGAGCGGGCTGGCGCTGCCTGAAATCCGTACCTACCACGCTATGGGCCTGCGGCTGTATCGTCGGTTTGTCCGGGAAGGCTATCTGCCGGGCTTCTCGGAAAAGATCCTGACCGAACAGGAGATCGGCTTCCAGGCCTGGTTGCTGACCCGGCGGCTGGCACCGGAGGAACTGGCCGATGAAATCCGCCGCAACAAGAAGGATTTTGTCGAGACCGCCACCGGCTTTATCGACCGGGTCAAAACCGGGCTGGCGCCTGCGGAGGTGGTGTTCGAGGAACTGGGCTACTCCGACAAACACCGCTACCTGATCGACCTGTTCCACTCGTTCGAGCAGTGGCGTAAAAGCGAGAGCCGCATCAGCTACGCCGACATGCTCTATGAGCCGGTGATGGCGATTCACCAGAACCCACCATTGCAGCGCCTGGTGGGCAACAAAATGGATCTGATCCTGGTGGACGAATACCAGGACACCAACGAAATCCAGCACCTGCTGTTGCGTTATGTGGCTGGCGACCGTGCCCGGGTAACCGTGGTCGGCGACCCGGATCAGACCATCTACGAGTTCCGGGGTGCCCGGCCCGAGTTCATTCTGCGCAAATTCAGTGATGAGTTTGAAAGCCCGCTGGAGCAGACCCTCAGCTACACCTTCCGTTACGGCCACCGGGTGGCACTGCTGGCCAACCACCTGATCTGCCATAACACCGGCCGCCGGGATGTGATGTGCCATTCCCATCCGGGTACCCCCGCCACCGAAATCCATCTGCATCAGGCCGAAAACGATGGCAATCAGGTGCTGGCCATCCTGCAGGGACTGACGCCGGACCAACAAAGCCAGAGCGCCATCCTGTTCCGGGTCTGGAGCCAGAGCGTGCCGATTGAACTGAAACTGTTGGCACGCCAGATTCCCTACCGGATCGACGCAGGTAAGGGCGCGCTGTTCAGCCGCGAAGTTCAGGCGGTGCAGGCCCTGCTGCTGGTGGTTACCCGCCGGCTCGACAAGCTGGCAGAAAATGACCGTCTGGACATTGCCCGCCAGATTCTTAGGTTCCCCCATGTGGGCCTGAAAGAACCGGAACTGGAAAACCTGGCGCGATTCCTGGCGGCGTTCGATATCGGCTGGCACGAGCGGCTGCTCAGCCTGGATTTCGACGCACTGGCGCCCATGGCCGCCAGAAAGCTGAAAAAGCTCGGTGAAGTCCTGCAGCAACTCGACCACTATCAGGGGCCGGTGGCTGGCCTGATCACCGTCTATGCCGAGCATACGGATCTCTATGAGGGTATTCGCAGTCTCGCACTGACCCATGACAGTGCCGAGGAGCGGATTGATACCATTCAGGGCTTCCGGGACTATCTGAAAAGCCTGGAAGTCAATGCCGACGGAGCCCTGGACCACCTCAACCTGCTGAAACAACAGGCCAGCGAACATCGGGACGAGGGTGTCCTGCTTTCCACCATTCACCGAACCAAGGGACTGGAATGGCCCGTGGTAATCATTCCCGGCCTGCAGGAGAAATATCTGCCCTATAGCCCGCGTCCCCAGGACGATGCCCGGGCCCTGCTGGAAAGCGAGCGCAGGCTGCTCTACGTGGGCATGACCCGTACCCGCCAACGACTGCACCTGATCACCCGGCCCACTCCGGCCAGCCCGCATCTGGCGGGCGACCAAGGTCCCAGTCGATTTGTTTCCGAACTGTGCTTTGGATTAGCCCAGGAACTCGGCTCCGCGCTGGATACCGGTACTGCCCCGACAAACCAGCCCCTGAGGCTGGATCACCCGTTAACCCCCGTGAGTCTGCGATACGCTGAACGCGAGGGCGTTCAGCTGGAAAGTGAAGGAACAGTAAGCCAAAACACAGCGGAACCAGTGTGGCATCAGCAGCGTCTGACCCATGCCATCTTTGGAACAGGCGAGGTTATCTCGGAAGACGAAAGCTCGTTTGAGGTCCGGTTTGGCAATGGCGACACGCTGAATTTCAGTAAAAAAAGCGCGCATCTGTATTTCACGCCAGCAGGTGATTGATCTGTCGCCTGTGAAGGCTGCGTACAACTGCGAAGACATCGAAAGGTGCCAAACTTTGTGTTTTATGGCTTACTGTCCTAGATTTTCAGTAACGTAGTGTTTTACCGGAGTTTATCCGTCTTCAACGGAGACAGCTTCAAGACATAATAATC
The DNA here is from genome assembly GCA_029264995.1 of Marinobacter sp. Lineage (GTDB taxonomy): Bacteria > Pseudomonadota > Gammaproteobacteria > Pseudomonadales > Oleiphilaceae > Marinobacter. The sequence continues at coordinate 19,767 of JAJUKC010000024.1, forward strand.
AGACAGGAGGTTCTGCATGAAACTCATGCGCCCGGTCGCTCTGGCCGCCCTTGCAACATCCCTTACCACACCAGCCCTGGCGGAACGCCAGGAAACCATCTACCTGAATCCGTTTGCCGGCTTCCAGCTGTTTGACGATAAACGAGATCTGAGTGAAACCGGCACGTTCGGTGTTGGTGTCGAATACCGGTTCCGCCCCCACTGGTCAGTTGAAGCCGTGTACTCACGGGCCGATGCCGACCGCAAGTATGTGTCTGGCGAGTCCGATTTTGACGAAATCCGGGTTGACGGCACCTACTACTTCGCCGGCCCGGAAGCAGCCTGGAACCCTTACGTTTCACTGGGTGCAGGCCATGCCGACTTCGGGTTGGGAGATACCATTTCCTACCGTACGGCAGGCACCGATCACGATGAAACCCGGGTAAACGTGGGTACCGGCTTCCGCTACAACGTCAGTGATGGCATTTCCATTCGTGGCGATCTGCGGGAATTCCACGGCATTGATGAAAGCACCTTCGACACCATGGTATCGCTCGGCTTGAGCTGGGCCTTTACCCGCACGGTTTCTGCCCCGGCCCCGAAAGCCCCGGCCGATGCCGACAACGACGGCGTGCCCGATACTCGCGACCAGTGCCCTGGCACACCGGCCGGTGCCAGCGTCGACAGCCGTGGCTGCGAGCTGGACAGCGACAATGACGGCGTGGCTGACAGCCGCGACCAGTGCCCCAACACGCCAGCCGGTGCCGAGGTTAACAGCCGCGGCTGTGAGCTCGACAGCGACAACGACGGCGTAGTGAACAGCCAGGACCAATGCCCGGACACCACCGCAGGCGCCACCGTGGATGAAACCGGCTGTGAGGGTATTACTGAAACGGTGGAAACCATTGAACTGCGGGTTCAGTTCCCCACCAACAGCTCTGTCATCGACAACGCCTACGACAACGAAATCCGTCGCGTCGCCGATTTCATGGCCGAATACCCGGAAACCACCGTTGAGATTGCTGGCCATACCGACAGCGCCGGTGAAGCGGGCTATAACCAGTTCCTGTCCCAGCGCCGGGCAGAAGCGGTTGCCGGTCGACTGACCGGGCCTCTGGGTGTAGATCCGGACCGTGTCAGTGCCGTGGGCTATGGTGAAGCCGAGCCTATTGCCACCAACGACACGCCGGCTGGCCGTGCCCAGAACCGTCGTGTAGAGGCGCGCATCCAGGTTCGCCGTTAAGGCAACCCGGGCAACCTCGGTAAGGCGCCTTCGGGCGCCTTTCTTTTTGTCCCGTATTCAGAAATCCGTTCAGGCTTTCAATCGCCCTCGCGTACCGCATCCAGTAACAGGTTTCTCGGCGTCAGCTGGCGATCACAGAAAGTGCCCAGCCGAACCCGGTAACCCTGCTCTTCCAGAAACACGGCGTAGTCCAGGACCAGCCAGAGTTCCAGGGGCCGCCGAAACAGGTGCCGCAGCAGTTCATGCCGGCGCACCTGACGATATCGTTCCTCACCGCGCGCCAGCCACTCTGCCCAGTCAACATCGGTGGGCAGAGCCAGTTGTTTCTTTGCCGCCGCCCAGCGACAGAAATCCTCGAAACGGCCATTATTGAGCCGCGCCGGGTGTGACGGTACCGGCAGGTAGTGCCTGTTGCCGGTCAGCTCCCGTTGCAACGCATCGAAACCCAGGCGCCAGGTACTGATGCGCGCAGTCTGCTCGCGCACTCTCTCCGGTGCCGTGACGGTTTCCTGGACTGCCAGTCGCAGATCGTTACGATCCACCGACAAGCACTGGCCGTATTCCCGGGTTTGCCGGGCTTGAAGCTGATACCGTTCATCCCCGGTCAGGTGGTAGCAGCAGGGTGACAGACTGATCCGGGGCAAACCCGCCTGGGCACCAGAGCGCATCAGTCGGCGGTGCAGATCGCCACAGGCGTGCAGCGCCACCCCATGGTGGCGCTCAGGCAGCTTGAGATCATCGACCATCACATCCTGATGGGCCAGAAGAACCGGGTCGCCATAGTGCACGGCCAGGCGGTTACCATCAGCCACCAGTTCCGGATTCCACTCAAATCCGGTTACCTGAACCGCCCCCTGCCGGGCCAGAGTTCGGCCCAGGTGGCCCTTGCCACAGCACCAGTCCAGTACCGGATAGCCCAGGGGCGAAACCGCAGCGGCGAATGCGCCGGCCTGTTGTCGTTTTCGGCCAGGCATATCGACGGCGGCGACCTCCGCCAGTTCCGCCTGCCCGCCCTCGTCCTCGGTCGCCAGACGGGGCAGCTCAAGCAGAGCCTCATAACGGCCCAGCGCCGGGACATACTCCGACAGCATGGTGGACAGTTCCGGAAGCCGCTCCTCCCACTCCTGACACTCCAACTCCGGAAGCGCCTCCAGCCAGCGCGCCAGGTCCGGATGCGCGTCGCGCCAGGCGGGCGCAGGGTCCATGAACGGGATGGGGCGCCAGAGTGGCTCCAGTTCCCGCAGCCAGTCATTCAAAGACTGCCAGTGCTGGTAAAAACAACCCGAGGCTTGGTGTAAACTCGCCGCCGGAGGTAATGTCATGAAACTGGCCTTTGTACTGGTTGAACCGAAAGTCCCGGAAAATGTCGGCGCGGCTGCGCGGGCCCTGTGCACCATGGGTTTTTCTGAGCTGTGGCTGGTCAATTCCGACCTGCACACCCGGCCCGAAGCCCACTGGCTGGCCCATGGCAGCGACCACATTCTGGATAATGCGCGCATTTTCCCCGATCTGGCCGCGGTTAGAAACTCCGCGGATTTGCTGATGGGCACTTCGGCCAAGCCCCGCCATCACCGGCAGGACTGGCACGAACCCCGAGCACTGCGCTCGGTACTGGCCAACAAAGGTCGCTCGGTGGCGACGGCAGCACTGGTGTTTGGTCGCGAGGACCGGGGCCTGGCCAATGAAGAACTGGCCCTGTGCGATCTGCTTACTGGCTTTCCGATGGCGGTCAGCTATCCGTCCCTGAATCTGTCCCAGGCGGTCATGCTGTATGCCTGGGAGCTGTCCGGACTGGCGCGCCAGAGTGACAACACGCCGGAGGTCGCCTCAGACGCCAGCCTGGGCGCCTTGCGGCAACGCCTGGAAACACTGTTACCGGCGCTGGAGGCACCGGCCGACAGCAAGCTGTCGCAATGGGTGTTCCAGCGCCTGCCCATGCTTTCCGAACGGGACGTCGGCTTCGTGCACACTCTGTGCGGCAACCTCGAACGCAAACTCTGAGCTTACTCCTGGAACCTTCCGGGCCGGAACGCATCCAGTGGCACCGCCGGCTCCTCACCGTCGATAACCTGGGCAATCACCGAGGCGCTGCCCGCCGACAGCGTCCAGCCGAAGGTGCCGTGGCCGGTATTCAGAAACAGATTCCGGCGTGGCCCGCGGCCAATGATGGCCGGGCCATCCGGAGTCATCGGGCGGAAACCGGTCCAGGTTTCGGCAGCGTCAAGATCCGCGCAGCCGGGAAAGCGTGAACGCACGGATTTCTTGATGGTGGCGATGCGCGCCTCCGGAATGTCGCGATTGAAGTCTGCCAGCTCAACAAAGCCCGTGGCCCGGAGCCGGTTACCCAATCGAGTCGACACTACTTTCAGGTTATCGTCGTGGATCGTGCTGGCCGGGGCCTTGTCCGGGTCGCTGAGGGGCACTGTCAGGCTGTAACCCTTGATCGGATAGATCGGTAGCTCCAGCCCCAGGGGCCGAACCAGCTGCGGTGACCAGCACCCGGCACAAACCACCACCGCATCCGCTTCCAGGGTGGCTAACTCGCCGCCGCGGGTTCGATACTCGATCCCGTTCACCTTCTCGTCATCAAACAACAGCCGCTCAACCTCGACACCATAGTGGAAGGTTGCCCCTTGTTGTTCACACACCTGCGCCAGTGCCCGGGAAAACAGGTGACAGTCGCCGGTGCCGTCCGTGTCATAGCTGATGGCACCATAAAGGGGCCCGTCTCCGGTCATACCCGGCTCCGCGGTTCGAACCTGCTCGGGCGTGAGCAGCTGCGAGGCGATGCCCAGCTCATTCAACAGGTCGTGAATCTCACGATAGTCGTCCATGGCCTCCGAGGTGCTGGCCAGGTGCAGCAGGCCCTTGTGGTCGCCATCAAAGCTCAGGTCATGCTCCTGTTCCAGAGCCAGAAAGCGCTCCCGACTGTGGATACCCAGGCGCAGCATCGCCCGCTTATTCAGGCCAAACAGGCCCGGGCTCCAGGCGTAGCGCAGGGTGGCAAACATAAACTTGATGGCTTCCACCGAAGGCGGCACCCGCAGCTTGAGCGGGCCGTCGGTTTTGAACAGCCAGGGCAGTGCCTTGAAGACCATGGAAGGGTCCGCCCAGGGGTAAACCACGCCGTAAGACCGCTGGGCCGCGTTGCCTTTGCTGGTCTCATTACCGGCGAGGTCGTGTCGCTCCAGCAGGGTCACCTGATGCCCCCGGCGAATCAGTTCCCTGGCTGTGGTAACACCGACCACACCACCCCCTACCACTGCGATGTGCATATTGCCTCCATTAGCTGACACCATTCGCTGCCAGCAGCTGACGATAGTCTTCCAGTACATCCGGATGCTCGGCCGGGTAGTCCGGCGCAAGCTGTTTCAGCACCCCGGCCAGCAGTGCCGCCACAATCGCCCGGGCCTGGGGTTTGCGGTCGCCGGGCACAATGAACCAGGGCGCTTCCTCGGTGTGGGTCTGGGCCAGGGCTTCCTCGGCGAAGGCCTGATAACGGGCGCGCTGCTTCCAGCCCTCGATGTCCGAGCGGTCAAACTTCCAGCGCTTCCTGGGCTTATCCAGGCGTTTGAGCAATCGCTGTTTATGCTCATCCTCGGAGAGATTGAGCCAGATTTTTACGACACAGGTGCCTTCGCTGACCAGGTGACGCTCAAAATTCCGTATGGCCTCGAACCGGGCCGGCCAGTGATAGGTGTCGGCATCACGCACGGGCCATACCCGCTCCCCGATCACGGCCTCATGATGACTACGGTTGAAGGCCACCATCTGGCCATAGGCGGGGAGATAGGGCGTCACCCGCCAGAGAAAATCATGCGCTGCTTCCATTTCATTGGGTCGCCCGAATGACCAGGCATGAAAGCCGGCCGGGTCAGCATAGGTGGCCAGCGTCCGGATCAGGCTGTCCTTGCCGCTGGTGTCCGGGCCATGGATGACCACCAGCAATGCCCGCTTACGGTTCGCCCACAACCGCCTCTGATACTCTCCGATGTCCTCCAGACTGGCTTCAAGCGCAGGCAGCTTGTCTTCGCCCTCGTACAGGGAGGGATAGCCTTCGAGCGCCGGCTTGTCGGGATTCAGGAACCAGGAACGGGCAAACGCCGTATACTTCATCAAGGAAACTCCCTATCGCCACGATGCAGGTCAGTAATCGTACAAAGTGATAAACTTGTGTGATTCGCTTCTCAGAATAGCATCCATACACCGACCCTGATGGAGTCTAGTACCCCGGCATGAGCAAGAAACGTCGTGAGATTCCCGTATTTGATCATCCGATCATCGAGACCCACTGCCACCTGGACTACCTGAAAGACCGGCCGTTGTCCGATACTCTGAAGCAAAGCCAGCGGGTCAACATCGAAAAGGTGATCACCATTGCCGTGTCACCTGAGAACCTGGCCGCAGTGCGCGAGCTGGCTGGTTCGGCTGACTGGGTATTTGGTACCCAGGGCATTCATCCCCATGAAGCGGAAACCTACACCGATGAGGTGGAGGCGGAGATTCGCCAGCATGCCACCGACGACAAGATCGTGGCCGTCGGCGAAATCGGGTTGGACTATTTCTACGACAATGCCGATCGCGCCGTGCAGCGGGACGTGTTTCGCCGGCAACTGCAGATTGCCTGCGACAGCGACCGCCCGGTGGTAATTCACAGCCGCGACGCCGATGACGACACCATCGCGATTCTGAAAGAGTTCGAGCATTCGCTGGAGCGCCGGGGTGTTATTCACAGCTTCACCTCCGGGCCCGGGCTGGCACAATACGCCATCGACCAGGGCTGGTGCCTGGGCTTCAACGGCATCACCACCTTCAACAAGGCAGAGAACGTGCGGGACATTGTGCGCATGACGCCCATTGAGCAGATCCTGCTGGAAACTGATGCCCCGTTCCTGACGCCTGTGCCCTATCGCGGCCGTGAAAACGCGCCGTTTTACCTGCCGTTCGTGGCCGAAAAAATTGCCGAAGTAAAGGATTTACCCCTGGACCAGGTATTGAGCCAGACCTATCAAAACAGCCTGCGGACGTTTTTCCCCCACCAATGATCAAACGCATTCCCATCTCTGCCCTGAAGGTCGGTATGTACATTACCGACCTCAACAACGACTGGATCCCCCATAACACCCAGCGCAAGAAAGGGGTGATCAAGCGGGAAGAGACCATTGAGAAAATCCGCAGGATGGGTGTGCAGTATGTCTACATTGATGTCAGCCGGGGCGCCGACTGTCAGGATTCCGAGCCGGCGGCGGAGGTGGACCGGCGCAATGAAACGGCCCTGCAGAATGCCGGAGCCCTGAAACCGGGGTATGCCCCCAAGGCACCGTTGGCAGAAGAAATTATCATTGCCCAGCGGGTGCACAGCCAGGCCCAGAACCTGGTGGGCAGTTTCATGAATAACGTCAAGATCGGTGGCGCAATCGATGTGCCCCCCATCCATCAGTTAGCTGACGAATTACAGAATTCAGTGCTGCGAAATGCCAATGCGCTGAGCTGCCTTGGCCGGATCCGGGAGAAGGACAACTACCTGCTGGAGCATTCGGTCAACCTGAGCGTGCTGATGTCGCTGTTCGGCAGTTATCGGAAACTGGCAGCCGACATCCTGCACCAGACCATTGTCGGTGCGCTGCTGCATGATCTGGGCAAAATCCTCACCCCCGATGAGATTCTGCATAAACCCGGCCGGCTGACGGCGGAAGAATTCGAGGTGATGAAACTGCATGCCCGCCACTCCCGGGATATTCTTGCCAGCACCGAGGGCATTGGCGAAATCGCGGTCATCACGGCAGCCCAGCACCACGAAAAACTCGATGGCAGCGGCTATCCAGAAGGCCTCAAAGGGGAAGAAATTACCGAATACGGACGCATGGTGGCCATAACCGATGTCTACGACGCCATCACCTCTGACCGCGTCTACCATAAAGGCATGACGCCAACCCAGGGCCTGAAAAAACTGCTGGAATGGTCCGGCGACCATCTGGACCCGGTCCTGGTAAAACAGTTTATCCGCTGCATTGGCCTGTACCCGGTCGGTTCGCTGGTGCTGCTGGAGAGCGGGCGCCTGGGCGTGGTGGTGGAAACCAACGACGCCGACCAGCGGTTGCCCGTAGTGCGGGTGATGTACCACACCCGCTTCCGGCTGCCGATTACCGTAGAAACCATTGATCTGTCACGGCCTGGCAATCAGGACCGGATTGTCAGGGCAGTCGACCCGGAAGACTACAAGCTCGATATCCGGAAGTTTCTGATCTGACGCTCCGAAACCCGCCGGGGCTCTGCTAGGCTAGTGGTAAAGCTCCATCCACAACAAAGATACTCCATCATGCTGTCATCGGTTTTCCAGGTTCTGGACGAACTCAGCGCTGTGCGCCGGCTCACCGATCAGTGGAGCAAGGCACTGTATTGGCAGGATGGCGTGGGGTTACTCAACCACAGCCATGATCAGGCATCGGCATCCTGAAAACAGCAGTAGCGGTTCTTGCCTTCGCGCTTGGCCCGATACATGGCCTGGTCTGCCTGGCGAAGCAGCTGATCACCATCAATCTCCTCACCTTGCGGGTACAGGGTGTAACCCATGCTCGCGGACACTTCAACGCTGTGATTGGCCACCCACACCGGTTCGGCAATCACCGTTAGCAACCGTGAAAGCAGAACATCCAGGGTCGCCGCGTCCGGCACATTGACGATGATGGCGGCAAACTCGTCGCCGCCCAATCGTGCCAGACTGTCCTCCTCCCGGAGAGTCGAGCGCATGCGCCGGGCCACCTCCACCAGCAAGCCATCTCCGGCATCGTGGCCAAAGGCATCGTTCACCGGCTTGAACTGATCCAGATCGATGTAGATCACCGCCAACCGGTAATTCTGCCGGCGGGCCTGGGCCATGGACTGGTGCAGACGATCCGAGAACAGTACCCGGTTCGGCAGATTGGTCAGGGCGTCATAGTGCGCCATGATCCTGAGCTGCTTCTCGATCTCTTTCTGTCGGGTGATATCACTGAACACACCTACAAAGTGGGACAGCTCGCCCTGCTCATCCAGTACGCTGCTCAGGGTAAGGTTCAGTACAATGGCCTGGCCTTCCTGGTGCCGGGCGGCGAATTCCCCGCTCCACACACCATGCCGGTTGGCAGCCACCAGTATGGCACTGCCCTCATCCACCGGCATGGGCGGCAAACTGCCAATGGCAGACTTGTGATCCCGCCCGGTAATCTGGGTATAGGCTTCGTTGATATCCATCACCACGCCGTGGGCATCCGTAATGAATATGGCTTCGCGGGCATTCTTGAACACCCTCAGCGCCAACCGTTGCTGTTCCTCGGCCTGCTTTCGGCGGGTGATGTCGTGCCAGGAACAAAGTACCGAAGGGATGTCACTGTCGTGTTCATAAACCGGAGCCAGGGTCATGGCCACCCACACCCGGGCCCCGTCCGAGCGTACAAACAACCATTCTGTCTGGGACACCTCTCCGGCCGTCACCCGGGCAAAAAGCGCCTCGGACTTCTGTGACGACGGAGTTCCATCCGGCTGGCTATGGGGCGAGAAGGCCGCCAGGGATTTGCCCAGCAGCGACGCTTCTGACGTGTAGCCCACCAGATCCACTGCGGCCCGATTGCAATCCACCAGCTCGCCATTGCGGATCATCAGCATCGGCTGGGGCCAGCTGGCAATCAGTGAACGCAGCCGACGCTCTTCAGAAGCCAGTTGTTTCTTCTTGCGGCCAAGCCAGAGACTGGTGATCACCAGCAGTACGAACAATACAGCAACGGTAATCACCCAGTTGCGGTATTGGTGGAGTATGTCGACCCAGGTTACCCTCGGCACCTGATCGTAGGGCGGCATACGCAGGGTTCGAGTCAGCATCTCGACCGACTGATAGTCCGCTGGCGGTGAAAACCCCGCCAGACCAGCCGCCTGCGCCACGGCATGCTCTGGCTCCAGAGCAAACAGAGCCGACGCTACCCGGCGCACCGTCCGGCTATCAACATGGGGCAGAGAAACCAGAGGCCACTCCGGGTACAGCCGGGTGGACAGCACAAACGGATAGCCTCGAAGCTGCTGCGGATTGATGATTTTCAGCTCGCCGGCAAGGTTCGGGTTCTCGCTCAGCAGTTCTTCATAGATGCCGGTGCGGATGAATCCGACATCGGTATCGCCCGACAGCACCGAGCGGATTACCCTATCGTGATTGCCCAGAAACACCATCCGGTTGTGGCGGCGGACATCCACGCCCGCATTGACCAGCTCCAGCGCCTGGGCCTGATAGCCTCCCAGATACGTCAGCCCTGGCGTGGCAATACTTTTTTTCTCAAGGTCTTGCAGGCGGTTGATATCCTCCCGTTCGGCACGGGTAATGATCACACCCCCAATACTGCCCGTGGTTTCACCGTGCCAGGCCCGGCGCAGGGTTGCTAGCGCACCGGTCAGGCTGCGTTCGCTGCGAATCACCAGAAAATGGCTGGGATTGGTGAGGAAGAAATCGATCTGGTTGGCCGCCAGGGCCCGGTTCATATCATCCTGATTGAATACCCTCAGGTTCACCGGCATGCCGGTTTCCAGGGTCAGGTAGTCGGCCAGGGGCTGATAACGTTCATTGATCACATTATCTGGCCGGTAGGCAAAAACGCCGAGCGTTACCGAGTCCCCGGCTGCCACCGGTGCAGGCACGCTGGCAGCAACCAGCAACAGCCAAACCAGGCAGTGGGAAAGCAAAGCCTTTATCATGGCAGGCTTCGTGGCAGGAAAGCCGGATCGGTCAGGTGCTCATAGCGCAGAGGCTTATCCATCAGCCCCTCACGAACCATGATATTTTCCAGAGTCTTCGCCACCACTTCCAGCCGACCGTTGTGCGTGAGGTACCGGTGATTGGCCAAGAGTTCCGGCAACATCACGTTTGCCAGGGACTGGCGCACCATATCCGGTGACACCTCCTGGCGTGTGGCTACCCGATAGACCGCATCGTGCATGTTGCGAACCAGATGCTGCAGGCCAAGAAAATGTCCTTTCACCAGATCCCGTACCGCAGCCGGCTGCCGACTGGCCGCAGCATCAGTGACCACCAGCAGATCGAATATGGTTTCCGGCAGTTGGCTGCTGTCAAACAGACGTACCGCACCTTCGGCCACCAGCCGGGAGGCCTCCGGTTCGTAGCTGATGGAAGCATCGATATCACCACGCTGCCAGGCCCGGATATGTTCGTTGACCGGTAAATCCACCACCGATATGTCGTTGCTGGTCAGGCCCGCACGCTCCAGCACAGAGAACAGCAGGATGCCGGACACTCCGCCGAGTTCCACGGCCACCCGCCGGCCCCTCAACCCCGAAAGACCGGTGATTTCGGGCCGAACCAGCAGCACATCCGCGCCCACGGAGACATTGGTGACGGCTACAGCCTTCACCGGTACACCTGCGGCAAGAACTCTCAGGGTTTCATCCAGGGTCAGGGCTGCGGCGTCCAGGTTGCCAGAAATCAGTCCACCGATGGAATCACTGGCTGCCTGGCCTTTTACCAGTTGCACCGTTGCCGGCAGCCAACCAAATTCTTCTGCGAGGTACAGGGGTTCGTAGCCAATCCAGGGGTGGATACCGGTTCTCAGAGGGTCAGACCGGGAGCAACCGCTCATGCCCGCGGCAACACAGGCGGCTATCGTCAGTTGCAGAAAGTGACGGCGGTGCATCCAGAGGCTCCGGGGACGATATGGTTATTCTTTGCATACTAATCCGTAGCCACTATAGCCGTAAATCTGACCAAAGCATTGCGCCGGGTCAAATTGAGCAAAATCAACCTATCCCAGCGACAGAAATACGCCCATCAACACCGGTGAGAGGAAGGACAACAGAAACCCGGAGGCAATCGCCACCGGCACACAGGCCAGGCCGCCACTGCTGCGAATGACCGGCAGAGTGAAATCCATGGCGGTGGCACCGCCATAACCGATGGCCATAGCCGGCCGGGCATGAATCACCAGCGGAATCAGGGCCAGGGCGATGATCTCCCGAAGGACATCGTTCAGGAAAGCAACACCGCCCCAGGCCGGCCCCAGGGCATCGCCAATAACAATGCCTGAGAGAGAATACCAACCAAACCCGGAGGCCAGGGCCAAAGACTGATGCCAGGGAATATCCAGCACCGGTACCAGAGCCAGCCCCGCCACCAGCGAGCTAACCACCAGAGCCAGTGCAATGCCCAGCCCCTGGCGGTTCATCAGCAGTTTGCGCAATGACAGGCCGGCATTGCGCAGTTGCAGGCCTATAAGGAACAGCAGCAACATCAACGCCCAGGTAGCCACATCGTCCACCATGGGCAGCTCCGGGAACAGGAAATACCCGAGCAGAGCACCGATAAGCACGGACAATAGAGGTTTGAGGCCGGCCAGGAACAGGCGGCCATAACCGGGCCGGGCACCCGTTTCAGCCACCTCCGTGTGCATGGGCTGCCAGCGGTGAAACAGCCAAAGGCCCGCCATGTTCGCCACCAGCAAGACCAGCACCAGCCCCGCCACCTGGGCGGCCATGGTACCCAGCTGGCCCAGCAGCCCTTCCATCTGCCCCAGCCCCAATCCCAGCAGAGCCAGAATGAAATACACCAGGGCTTCCACCGAATAGTGAATCAGGGTCATCAGCTGACGATTAGAGAGGGCAATGGCAAAGCCCAGAAACAACGGAGCCAGTATCAGGAGCGCACCGGTCAGCATGAAAACCTCGAGCGAATACAGTGAAAAAGAGCGGGACAGCTACGGAGCGTATCAGGGCCGTTCAGTGCAGGCGCTCACCAGAGCGATCCTGTACCAGCACCCAGGGGGCAATGACGACTGCCCAGAGCTCGGCGTTGCGATCATACCAGGCGCGCGCGAGATCAGGTGCCACCTCGCCCACCTGCCCGCCGGACATCCAGTCCTCGAACTGGGCTTTGTTGTCCGCCGCCAGCTGGGCCGCCACATTGAGCAGATCCAGCTCTGGCGCCACTCGCACCACCTGGCCCCGGGCATAATAGGTTTGCAGCTCATGCCAGTGAATGCGGGAGGTTTCCAGGTTGAGTTTGGCCTTGATTTCTTCCGGCGACTGGGGAGATGACATGACAACCTCGGTGATCAGTTCATTTTCGGGGCGCCAGCCTACCCTAAATCCGGAATATCCGCACCCGCTTCAGGTAACCCTCCAGGTTTCTCAGCAATGCACTGCGTTATATCATTTTCACGCTGGTATCAATTCCACTATGCTCGTTGATAGCACAGCATGTTTGTGCCATCGCTTCCATAATCCACGGAATCAGGCTTGAACACTCTGTCTTTTGGTGGTCACTTCGCTGCAATTGCAGTACTCAGTGCTGAACCGACCACCCTTATGAATGATGTGGCCGGCTACTGTTACAGAGACGGAGCTCATTTCTGGGTAGAGCTGCCTGTTTGCAACCCAGATTCATCGGAGCAAGCAACGCCATGAAAATCCCTGAACTACCACCGTATGAAGACCGTAGACTGTCAGCGCTGGAAGCCACCCAATTGCTGGATACGCCCCCCGAAGAACGTTTCGACCGGATAACCCGCATAGCGTCACACCTGTTTGAGGTGCCTGTTGCGCTGGTTTCGCTGGTGGATAAGAATCGGCAATGGTTCAAATCCTGCTATGGTCTGGGAGTGAGGGAAACCGCCCGCAACATCTCTTTTTGCGGCCATGCCATTCTGGGGCCAGACGCATTTGTAGTGGAAAACGCCCAGAACGACGAACGTTTTTCGGATAATCCATTAGTCACCGGCGAGCCCAGCATCCGTTTCTATGCCGGTGCACCACTGGAAGACCGTTTCGGCAACCGGCTGGGCACCCTGTGCCTGATTGATCGCAAGCCCCGAACGTTCTCCGATCAGGACCGACACAACCTGCGGGATCTAGCCGACATGGTGGAGCGGGAGTTTCAGTATCAGGAACTCGGCAGCTATTACGGCGAACGTGCCCGGGCACTCAACATCCTTAACGAGATCGCCCTGGACAACGACGATGGTGAATCCAGGCGCGTGCAACGGGCACTGGAAACCGCCAATCGATTTCTCGGTACGGATACCGCCATTGTCAGCGACATCACCGACCAGACCTATACCATCCGCTGGCACCATGAACGCAGGCCGAGTACTCTGCATGATGGTCTGTCGCTGCCACTTGACCACACCTACTGTTCCATGGCGCTGGAACAAGGTGAAGTACTGGCCATCAGCCACACAGCCCGCTCCCGCTATCGCAACCATCCCTGTTATCAGGCCTTCGGCCTGGAGAGCTACCTAGCGGCACCCATCTGGCTGGACGACAGGATTGTTGGTACCCTGAACTTTTCTTCCGAACAGCCGCACAGGCCGGCGTTTACCGAAAGTGAAAAAATGTTTGTGACCCTGCTGGCTCGATGGGTGGCAACCATTCTTGAGCGCCATCAATCCGAACAGATGAAAAGCCGGTTCATCTCAACAGTCAGTAATGAACTTCAAGCCCCGCTGGACTCCATTTCCCGCTCTCTGGACCAGATCCTCGAGGGCGCAATCAACGGTTTACCGGACAAGACCTACAACTTGCTTAAGAGTGCCAGGCGAGACACCAATCAGATACGAAAATTAGTCAATGAGTTACTGGATAAGGAAAGCTGAAACGCGGCAAGCTTTGATCAGGGTATATGAGCAGAGCAATTTCAGGTTTGTTAAGAGTAGAAACGGAAAGGGCCGGCACTGAACGCACCGGCCCGGTGTGTTTTTTCAGGCGCTCTTCAACATCTCCCGCACCACATAGTGCAGGATACCGCCATGCTGGAAGTACACCGCCTCATTCGCGGTGTCGATCCGCGATTTGAGTTCACAGCTCTCGGTGGAGCCGTCCTTGTACTTCACGGTCATCTTCAGGGTCTGGCCCGG
>JAJUKC010000007.1 GCA_029264995.1 Marinobacter sp.
AAGCCTTACCCGCGCAAGGAAGTTAGCCTTTGTGTTTGGGTATGGGCGGATGAGTGAGTGGTTTTCAGGGTTTGCTGATTAACGTTTATGAAAGGGAGTTTTGACCGTGGAGCAGCAGAATCTGCAGGCCAAACCTGACCAGAATGATCAAATCCAGGAGCGATACACCGCCTGCCTCCTCGGCGGCGCCATAGGCGATGCCCTCGGTGCCTCCGTGGAGTTCAATCGACGAAAACCAGTTTCAGTTCGAATTTAAGGGCCATGAAGCCCTTTACCGATACTGGGATGGCACCCACTGCGCAGAATTTATGGCCCGTGCAACCAAACAGGCTATTGAACAACACCTGAAAGAAGAGACCGTGTTCCTCACGCGGTACGACGAAATCTACCGCCGCATAGACCAGTCCTTCGATATACCCAACACCGATCTCTCCAGGCTGGTGATGTTCTGCCTGGACCAGAACGGCCGCATTTCGAATCACCGACGCAAGCAATATCAGTACAAGGTTCCAGAAGAGATCTTCGATGCGCTGGAACAGGCATATCGAATCCTGGTAAATGAAGACATCTAGCCTATGTAGCAGCGAGGTTTTCTACGCCTCATTGGCGAAAAAGGCTTACCGAAATTGCCAGCAGCTTGCTGTTATCTTGTATTCAGTGGGGTGAAATCTCTAACCCATTAAACACAGATTGAATGAAATGAAATTGGTCTGCATTTCCGACACCCACAGCCTGCATAGGCGCATTCCAGACATCCCGGACGGCGATGTGCTGATTCATGCCGGGGACTGCCTGGGGCAGGGTACGTTAGAAAACGTCAGAGATTTCAACGACTGGCTTGGGACTTTGCCTCACAGGCACAAGATCGTTGTTGCCGGTAACCATGACTGGGCTTTCCAGGAAACGCCGGAACTCGCGCGGCAGGTATTAACCGAAGCCATTTACTTGGAAGACAGCGGTGTTGAGATCGAGGGAGTTCGATTCTGGGGCTCGCCCTGGACGCCTGTGTTCATGAATTGGGCGTTTATGTTGGACAGAGGTGAGCCGCTGTACAAAAAGTGGCAGCTCATCCCGGACAATACCGACGTGTTGATCACCCATGGACCGCCGAAAGGGATTGGCGATGAAGTGATGATGGGGCTGAAGGGTCAAAATGTTGGTTGTGAACAGCTGCTCGGACGAATCCAGCAACTTTCACTTCAGGCGCATATCTTTGGGCATATCCATGAGGGGTATGGCGGATACCGTTTTGGCAAAACCGATCTGATCAATGCCAGCACCTGTAATGAACGCTATCTGGCCGATAATGCCCCAATAGTATTAGACGTACACCCTCAGAAAGGCTAATCCGAATGAAATCAGGCTTCGTTCGTTGCTCAGGAACTGCTTGAAGCCAGCTGCTTCATAAATGCCTCAGCCGCTTTCGCCGGCATCGGTTTGGCGCAAAGAAAGCCCTGCGCGAAATCGCAACCGAGATCCCGTATCAGCTTTGCCTGTTGCTCGGTTTCTACGGCTTCCACAAGAATGGTCAATCCAAGACTCTGGCCGACGGTAACCATCGCTTTCATGATGGCCATGTCGCTTCCTCTCCATGACGGACGAGACTCCTCCCGGTGGGTGAGAACGCATCTATGCGTTTTCGAGTCATTCACAACAAGAATAGGAAGCCATTCCGCAGTTTGCGAGCCTGATGGGGTATTCCTTGTTAGAATGGCCCGGCATTTCCAACGTTTGGACGCTCAGTGAACATCTCTTCCTTCGAATCCCTCGCCTGCCCACTCGACGGCAACCCGCTGCAGCGGGTAGATAAAGCCTGGCGATGTCCGCAGGGCCATAGCTTCGACATTGCTCGGCAGGGTTACGTACATTTGCTGCCGGTTCAGAAAAAGCGCTCGAAAGATCCCGGCGACAGTAAATCCATGGTGGCGGCGCGCCAGCGCTTTCTTGAAGCCGGGTACTATCGCCCGATTGCGGATGCCGTGTCGGCCGCAACCCTGAGCGGCACGACCGAGGGCAGCGAACTCAGTTGTCTGGATGCGGGCTGCGGTGAAGGCTATTATCTGCGTCAGTTGGCCGCGTCCAAGAGGGATGTCTCGCTATCGATGCTTGGACTGGACATTTCCAAGTGGGCGGTGCTGGCCGCGGCACGCAGGGATAAGCGCGCATGTTGGGTGGTTGGCAGCAATGCTAATCTGCCGGTGTTGTCGGCTTCAGTGGACCGTCTTCTTTGCCTTTTCGGGTTTCCGGTGTATCCGGAGTTTGCCCGGGTTATGCGGCCAGGCGGGCGACTGGTACAGGTAGACGCCGGCCAGGATCATCTGAGGGAATTGCGGGAGATTGTCTATCCGGAAGTTCGCGCAGACTCCCGTAAAGTGGCTCTGGTGCCAGAAGGATTTCGGCGAATCGGCACCCAGGATTTACGCTTTACAGTGCATCTCGAAGGCGCTGAGCCTATTGCCGATTTATTGGCAATGACCCCACACCTCTACCGGGCGAGTGCGGAAGGCAGGGCACGGGCTGCGGCGCTGAAAACGTTATCGGTAACCGTGGATGTCTGCCTGCAAACGTTTGAGCGTTATAACCCTGCCGGCTGATCAGCGCTTTCCATCCCCCAGCGGGTGCCTCTCGCCTTGAGCCGGTAAAATTCCTCGATGATGCCGGCCATGGCCTCAGGGCAGTATTCCCGAAGGCCGCCCAGCACCAGGCGCTTGGAAACCTCGCCAACGGTTTTTCCGGAAGATTGCAGGTTATATTCGAGCGTTACGTTGCCGCGTTTCCCCGCAACTTCCAGATCCGCATTATTTAACTCAAGGTCTGGCTGAGGGTTCTCCAGCTGCGTGAGGGCCAGGCTCATGCTCTCATACATAACCATCGGCCGGTCAGGATTGAACATTACCCCGTTGGATTCCATCAGTGGTTTGAGCGTGTGGGGGAAGTTTTTTCCGGACGCCGCAACATAGCACCGACTGAACTCTTCAATCACCTGTTCATCCCGGGTTATCGCGCCTTTGCGGGTAACTTCCAGATACACCTTGCCGGCTTCGTCGACAACATTAATGGTTTCGCCATCGTCGCTTTCGCGGAACTCAAGAGGAACCTCGGCACCAAGCAGGTTACGGAACTTGAAGGTCATGTTTTCTGAGAGCCCGAAACGGGACACCACAATGGTGAACAGCAGGTCGCCGGGCACGCAAAAACGACGGGCGTCCGGATCGTGGATCGGGTTGAAGTCCCCGGCGATTTCTTTTGCGAAGTAGCTCGCCTGGGGTGCGGAAATCACAATACGTCCATCCTGGACGGAATAGAACTGGTCAGAAAACATGGTGGGCCTTTTCTGGTTTGCTTAGCCTTGAGGGCGTGGGGAGTGAATTCACCCGAGCGGGCATTATAGGCCTTAGCGTGGCTCAGGGTGAGCCCGACCATGGTACTAATAAGGATGAATACGGACTAACACGGAATTTCAGGCAACAAAAAAGGCAGCCGAAGCTGCCTTTTTGATCGTACTGGGCTGTTAATTACAGACCAACTACGTTTTCCGCCTGAGGACCTTTCTGGCCCTGAGTCACGGTGAATTCAACCTGCTGGCCTTCTGCCAGAGTCTTGAAGCCGCCGCCCTGAATGGCGCTGTAGTGAACGAAAACGTCCGGGCCGCCTTCACGAGTGATAAAGCCAAAGCCTTTGGATTCGTTGAAGAACTTAACAGTACCGGTAACAGTAGACATATTTTACTATCCTGAATTCAATCATTTAATGTGCCGCCTGGTCTCGTTGTGAGGGCAGGTCAGCGGTGTGCGGAAACATAAAAACTGGCGTGATCAAAAACAGGACGAACACTACTTATAACAACAGGGATGCGTCTTATTGATGAATGCTTTGCTAAATCTTTCCAACGACCGCCACTGTACTCCTGTCTGGATGGTTTGCATAGCTATTTTTTCTAGGCAGATACCCTGATCACCAGAAACCACTTAAACCAGCCCGTTAGAATCCTGAAGTTTCCGGGTCAACCGAGACATCAACTCCCCACCGTGCCGCCAGAAGTGCCAGTAAAGCGGTACTTCCAGGCCGCTGCCAGGGGCGATATTAACCAGTCGCTTTGCCTGGATATGCTCCCGGGCCTGAATTTCTGGAATCATTCCATAGCCCATGCCGGCCAGCGCGAGCTTTACGAAGCCTTCGGATGAGGGGCACAGGTGGTGCGGAAATTTTCCCTGATAGCCCACCTGCGCCAGAAATCGATGCTGGAGTTGGTCGTTGGGGCCAAACACAATGGCGGGCGCGGATTGCAAGCTCGCGTTGTTCAGTCCGTCAGGAAAATAGCGGCGGGTATAATCCGGTGTGGCCAACGGCTGATACGTCATCACTCCCAGCGGTATGCATCGGGCGCCGGCAACCGGCTGAGGGCTGCTGCAAAGGCAGGCGGCTACATCGCCCTCGCGCATGCGTCGCAGGCCTACGTCCTGATCTTCCACCACCATATCCAGAAGAATGCCCTCACTGGCGCAGAAATCACCCACGGCAGAGGCCCACCAGGTTGCGAGGCTGTCGGCATTGAGCGCGACGCGAAATCGGGTGGCTGGTTCGGCGAGGGAGGGAATGGAACCGGTCAGGTCGCGTTCCAGCAGGCGCACCTGATGAACATGATTGAGCAATCTCTGGCCGGCGGGCGTTGCCCTCGGGGTTTGGCTGCGCACCAGCACGGGTTGGCCAAGCCTGACTTCAAGTGTACGAATTCGCTGAGAAATGGCGGACTGGCTGATGCCCAGCATGTCGCCGGCTTTGTCAAAACCGCCGGCATCGACCACGGCAGCGAGGGCTTCCAGCAATTTGTAGTCAAGCATAAGGAAAACTTATCAGGGATTAACAAAATGAATTTCAAGTATAGCGGCAACGGGGTACGCTTTCGCCATTAATCATAAGGAGTGCAGCGGTGTTTGAGAGTTATCTGACAGGCCTGGTGGTGTGTGGCGGTATTATTGTAGCGATTGGGGCCCAGAATGCTTACGTTCTCAGTCAGGCCATTCGTCGTGAGCACCATTGGTGGTCGGCGGGGCTGTGCATGACTTCAGATATCCTGCTGTTCACCCTGGGCATGTTTGGTGTGAGTGCGGCGCTGATGGCCATGCCCGAGGCGCTGGATGTACTCAGATGGCTGGGCGTTGCGTTTCTCGGTTTGCTGGCAGGGCAGGCGTTATATCGGGTTCTCAAGGGGAGGGCGTCGCTGGAGGCCGGGGAAGCTCGGCGCAGCACCGTCAAAGGTGTGATCCTGACAACCTTGGCTGTCACCTTGCTGAACCCCCAGGTTTATCTGGACACGTTACTGCTGATTCCGGCCGTGGGTGCTCAGCAGCAGGATCCGGCCACGTTTGTGGCAGGTGCCAGCAGCGCATCCGTGCTTTGGTTTGGCGCTCTGGCATGGGCAGGTTCCCGACTGGCTCCCTGGCTGGCAAGGCCGGCGGCCTGGCGTGTGATTGACGGTGTAATCGGCCTGATGATGGCGGCGATTGCTATCCAGCTCGCCGCAGGAGGGCTGTAACCCTATAGCCTCTTTGCGCCTGAGATCCTTCGTGTAAAGGTTTCGCAAAACCCTGATCCCCGGCTTCTTTTTCCCGTATCAGTTCTCTATGGTTCGGTCTGATTTGAACACATGGAGATATCTGAATGGCCTCTGCTACCCGTGCCGGGCATCGCTGGCTGAAGTGGGTTGGATTTCTGATTGTACTGTGCGCTTTGGCTTTCGCCGCCTTTTGGTACGCCCGCAACGGTAACGGCAATGAGCCGGCGTTGAATAACGTGGCGGTGAGCCGAGGCGACATCCAGAATCTGGTTTCGGCCACCGGCGTGCTTGAACCGAGCAATTATGTCGATGTGGGTGCACAGGTTTCCGGCCAGCTGGAGCTGATTCACGTACGAGTAGGCCAGCCCGTTAGCACCGGCGATCTGCTGGCGGAAATCGACCCTACCGTCTATGTGGCGAAAGTGGATGCCACCCGCGCCCAGTTGAAGAACCAGCAGGCCCAGCTAGCCGATCGCAAGGCCCAGCTGCGGCTGGCGGAGATCCAGTTCCAGCGCCAGCAGAACCTATGGCGCGAAGATGCGACCACACGGGAATCCCTGCAGACCGCCGAAGCATCTTTAGCGTCCGCCCGGGCGCAGTTGGCCATGCTTGAAGCCCAGATTGAACAGACCTCTTCTACACTGCGGGCCGAGGAAGCCAATCTGGGTTATGCCCGCATCTACGCGCCGATGGACGGGACCGTGGTGTCCATTGAAGCCCGCCAGGGACAAACCCTGAACGCCAGTCAGACCGCGCCGTTGCTTATGCGCATTGCCAACCTGAGCGCCATGCGGGTGCGTGCCCAGGTGTCTGAGGCCGACGTCGGCAAGCTGCAACCAGGCATGCGGGTGTACTTCACTACACTTGGCGATTCGGAGCATAAGCTCTACGGAGAGTTGCAGTACATTGAGCCAACCCCCGAAGTAACCAACAACGTGGTGCTCTACAACGCCCTGTTTACGGTCGATAACCAGGAGGGGCGGTTGTTGCCCCAGATGACCGCCCAGGTGTTCTTTATTCAGGATGAGGCGCTGAATGTATTGCGGGTGCCAGTCAGTGCGGTGGTGAGAAACCAGGTCAAGGTCCTGGATGCGAAGGGGCAGCCACAGATTCGGGCCATCGAAACCGGCATCAGCAACCGCGTATACGTGGAGGTTCGGTCCGGATTGAATGAGGGTGATCAGGTGGTTCTTGCAAACCGGGATCCACGGGCCGCTCAGGGTGAGAGTAGGGCTGCCTTTCGGGGTATGCTGAGATGAGCCCGCGACCGTTGATTGAGCTTCAAAGCATTACCAGATCCTTTGGTGATGGCGAACTGGCGGTTCCTGTGCTCAAGGGCATTGATCTGAAGGTCTGGCCCGGTGAGTTTGTGGCCATTATGGGGCCATCGGGCTCCGGCAAATCTACCCTGATGAACATCCTCGGCTGTCTGGATCAGCCCAGCGCTGGCCAGTACCGATTCAATGGCAGGGACGTGTCTGCCCTGGACCGGGACGAACTGGCACGGCTTCGGCGTGACGCCTTTGGTTTTGTATTCCAGAGTTACAACCTGCTGCCCGGGATGACTGCCCGTGAGAATGTTGAGATTCCGGCAATTTATGCCGGTATGGCGCCGGCCGAGCGGCATGCAAGGGCGGAACGGTTACTCACCGGGCTCGGGATGGGCGAGCGCCTGTCCCACAGGCCGGCCCAGTTATCCGGTGGCCAGCAACAGCGAGTGTCAATTGCCCGGGCCCTGATGAATGGCGGCCAGTTGATCTTCGCAGACGAACCGACCGGTGCTCTGGACAGCAAGAGCAGCCAGGAGGTGATCCGGCTGTTAACCGATCTTTCTGAGCAGGGCCACACCATTATCCTGATAACCCACGACCCCGATGTGGCAACCGTGGCTCGTCGGCAAATTCGCATTGCCGATGGCGAGATTGTTGAGGATACCGGCGCAGAAGTGCCTTCAGTCACTATTCCGCCAACCGACCAGAATGCCCGTCGTCGTACCCGCCTTGGCGACTGGCAGGAAGCCCTGAAAAGCGCGGTGCGTTCCCTGCACAGCAACCTGTTTCGGACGGCGCTGACTCTGCTTGGCATCGTTATCGGGGTGGCCTCAGTGATCACCATGCTGGCGATCGGGGAGGGGGCCCGAAAGGATGTGGTCGACCGAATCAGCACCATGGGCAGTGATCTGCTGCTGGTGCGCCCCGGTGGGCCCGATCAGCGGGGTGGACGCTGGAGCGTGACCACGCTGGTTCCGGCGGACTTCAAATCAATCAATGAGATAGAGGGTGTTCTTGCAGCAATACCTGAACTGACTGGCGGCCAGACGCTGCGCTATTCCAACCGGGATCACTCGGCTGAGATCAATGCCACCTCCTTCCGCTTCCCGGTTGCCCGCCAGTGGCCCGTTATCGAAGGCACTTTCTTCAGTGCCCAGGATGAAGCCAGTTACGCTGCCGTGGCGGTACTCGGCAAAACCACCGCCAATGTCCTGTTTCCCGACGAAAGCCCCCTCGGCAAACACCTGATGGTTAACAATGTGCTGTTTCAGGTGATTGGCGTGATGGATGAAAAAGGCGCCTCTCCCATGGGGCAGGATCAGGACGATGTGGTGTTTGTTCCCTACACCACGGGGAGCCTGCGCATCTTCGGGCAGACGCACCTGCGCAACATCACCGTGGCGGTGGCCGATATTGATCGTATGGACGAGATCGAAGCCCTCATCCACGACACTCTGATGGCCCGACACGGTATTGAGGACTTCACCATCCGTAACATGGCCTCGTTGATTGAAACCATTTCGGAAACCCAGAATACGCTCACCTGGCTGCTGGGTTCCATTGCGGCTATTTCCCTGCTTGTGGGTGGCATCGGGGTAATGAACATCATGCTGGTGAGCGTCACCGAGCGCACCCGTGAGATCGGCATTCGCATGGCCACCGGTGCCCGGGCGTGGAATATCCTGCAGCAATTTCTGACTGAGGCCTGGCTGGTATCTGCCATTGGAGGGTTGATTGGCGTTGTCATCGGAATTGCCGCAACCCAGGTTATCGGCTCCCTGGGAACACCCATACATATGACGCTGCTACCCATGGCTCTGGCCTTCGGTTGCGCTTTCGCCACAGGCCTGCTGTTCGGTTTTCTGCCCGCCCGCAAGGCTGCCCATCTGGACCCGGTTCATGCCCTGGCCTCGGAGTAATCTTATGAGCGTTCGCCATATTGCACTGTTATCGGTGTTGTTGACTGGATGCGGGAGCTTTCAGCCGCAACCCATTGAGCAGCCGGTGAATCCTCCAGCGCAGTGGCACATCGGGGCTGGCTCCGGCGAAGCTGTTGGTTCACGTTGGTGGTATGCCTTCGGTGACGAAGAGCTCAACCGTTTGGTCGACCGGGCGCTCTCGAATAATCCAGACCTGGCCGCCACCGCTCAGGCGGTGATTCAGGCAGACTTGCAGTTGCGCAATGCCGGAGCTGCCTTGTTACCGTCTTTTGGTGCGTCTGGAAGTACGGGTAAGCAAGCAAGCGAGGCCTCCGGTCAGGATCGTGTCACCAGTGGTTCGACCAGCCTGGGGCTGTCGGTTGACTACGAGCTGGATCTCTGGGGGCGCCTGTCCGCCGCGGAAGCCGGTGCTCTCGCCGGTTTCCAGGCCTCGGAGTATGACTATGACGCCGCCCGAATGACGCTGGTGGCCTCGGTAGCCAGTACCTGGTTCGAATGGCAGGAGTTGCAGCAGCGTTTGGATATTGCGCGTCGGAATCTGGAACTGGGTGAAAAGACACTGGCCCTGGTTGAGGCCCGATATCGTAATGGCGTGGCTGATCGTACGGAACTGTCCCGCCAGCAAACCTCCGTTCTGAACCTGAAGAATGCGGTGCCGCCTCTGGCCTATCAGGCCCGGCAACGGTTAGCGGCCTTGCGGCTACTGACCGGGGATTATCCGTTTACGGAAGAGATTCCGGAGGCTGGGCTACTGGGGCTTCAAGTGCCGGAGATCAACCCGGAAACACCGGCCAGCCTGGTGACCCGAAGACCGGATCTGGCGGCAGAAGAAGCGCGTCTGATGGCCGCCAGTGCTGACGTCGAGCAGGCCAGGGCGGCCTTGATGCCATCGGTGTCCCTCAGCGGCGCAGTTCGCCTCTCTACCAATAGCTTTGTAAGCCTGGCGGACCCACTGCAAACCGCCAATGGCCTGATTGACCTCAGCCAGACTCTGTTTGATGGAGGCCAGCGTCGCAACAAGGTTGGCATTTCGGAATCCCGGCGGGTGGCTTTGTTGGAGAATTACCGTGCCAGCCTGCTCTCGGCATTCCAGGAAGTAGGGGATGCACTCGACAGAGAAGCGCTGTACCTGGATCAGGAGCAGCGGTTACAGAGTATTCTCGCCCAGGCGGAAGAGACCTTACGGTTGACCGAAGTGCGCTATCGGGAAGGGGCAGATGACCTGCTCACCTTGCTGGAAAGCCAGCGGACCGTGTTTGATGCTCGCCAGCAGCTGAGCCAGGTGCGACTGAACCGACTGATTGCAGCGGTGGATCTGTACAAGGCGCTGGGAGGCGGCTGGCAGGCCGATCTTCAGGAGAGAGAAACGGCAGAAGCTACGGCGCCGGCTGAGGCAGCTCCCCTTCGATCAGAAACTGGTCCAGGCTGAATTCGTAAACCTGTTTGCTACCATCCGGTTCCGACAGGCTCATGGACACCTGGTTGGGCGACGTCACGGCAATCAGTTTTTGATAACTTCTGGGGGCGGCGTCCCGGAACACACTGGCATTGAACAAAGCTACATTGACGCCTTCGACGCCGTTGTCCGGATGGACGGGGAGCTCATAGAGGCCTGCCTGCAGAGCGCGGGCTGAGAGAAACTGGAAGGCGCCCACTTGCAGGCTGCGCATGTCGGTACCCAAGGCCTGGCTTTCCCGGTAGCTGACTGGATCTGCCAGCGTATGATGCAGATCCTGCCAGTGTTCAGACTGCAGCCGAACACCTCGTTCCGTGCGGAATCGGGCGCTGAACACCGTATGCAAGGTGGTTAACGGGCGCTTGAACGGGACTTTCAGATGGCTCATGAATACAAACCGATAAAACGCGGTTTCCGCCAGAGCCGTGGGAATGCTCATGGCTCCGTAAAACAGACTGGGTTCGAAACTGCGGCCAAAACGGGACCCGTATTTCAGGGGCGGGTAGCGGAACGGGGTGGTCAGCAGGTAGTGGCGTTTTCGTGCTGTGCCGGGCACCGGTGGTTTGTTGCTTTCCAGCAATTCCTCCAGTCGATTCTGTTCCTGCATGCTGTCGACGATGCGCGCCGTCGCAATGTCTTCCTGGCTTTCCACCACCCGGAACAGACTGCCTTGCAGCGGCGCGATGGACTGGGCGATCCGTTCCCGATAATTCAAATCCGCCCCCGCATGGCATCCAGGTAGTGAACCACCCGAACCAGGCCTTCCGTGCTCTGGATCATCTCTCTGGGTGTATCTTCGAAATAGTGGTTGGGAGTGTTCAGCCAATGGGTCATGGCCTCCCGTTCACCGCCTGTCAGTGCATAGACGCTGCGGTAAAGCCGGATAAACAACAGAGCCAGTTCACCGGACTTACTGGCCGGGTCAATGCCGTCGCGGGTCAGCCCTGTGCGGTTGCGGCCAACCACGGCCGCGATTTCCGCTTGTGGCAGACCAAAGGCTTTCGCTGCGTTCAGCAGGGCTTTGGACAGCAGAGCTTTATCGCTGGTTTCCGGTGCTACGCTAACCGCTTCTGGCATGCTCTGGCCTCCTTTGATGAATTTTCATCATTATAGGCACCTCTGAATAAAAAGTCACCGATAAGGCTAGCGCGGATAGCCGGTAATTTCCCGGATCTTTTTGTACAGCGGTTGCAGGCGAGGGTACATATCCTGATAAACCTCCCGGTAGAGACGTTGATAAAGCGCGGACGCTTCCGGGTTGGGCTCGAATACCCGGCCGGTTCTGGTCATGGCCGTGACCGCCGTGTCGAAATCCGGGTGTAATCCCAGCCCCACGGCGGCATCAATGGCCGCTCCCAGCCCGGAGGTTTCATAGGTATGCGGGCGTTCCGCCGGCAATCCAAATATATCAGCCGTCAATTGCATGGCCGCTGCGCTTCTCGATGCGTTCCTTGCCTTCCTTCAAGGCTGAGGCCAGCCCCTCCAGTATGGCCCGATAGACGTGGGCCCGGGTGTGCACGTCGCCAAAGCCGATAATGGAACCCTTGGCCTCCGGGCCTGGCTGTCGCACGCCGGGGCTATCCCGGAATTCACCGGTCAATCGATAGTTCAGATAGCCTGATAACAGAAGGTACTTGTGGGTTTTCGCCCAGATGTCCGGCTGATTCTGCGCAATCCAGTTCGCCTGGGTTTTTTCCCGGAATCGGCTGATGGTGTCTTCCAGGCGGCCAAGCTTGAACAGCCAGCCCCAGGGGCCTTTCACCGGCCCGTCCACCCGGGCATGCCGCTGATCCAGCCAGATGATCGCGGGCCGCAAGGGCTTGCCTTCACGATCGAGGTTGACCACCGTGCCGCGTTGCGTGGTGATGGTCGCGTTGTCGATCGCCAGTATCAGTGGGGTCTCAGGCATCCGGGGCATCCTCGCCCATCGGCAGTTGATACGCCTTACGGTAGGTCGTCAGGTACCGCTCTTGCTCCTGATGCCAGCGGGCATCATCCCAGCCAAGCAGGCTCTGGCATCGGTTACGGATTTCAGGAAGCAAACTGGCCGCCCCGTCAGGCAGGATAAGCCCCAGGCGGGTTCGCCGCAGCATCAAGTCATCCAGATGCAGAACCTGCTCTTTCTCACAAGCCCACTCCAGTTCGGCCCAGAGCAAACCGGTACCCGGGATTTCGGAGGCGTCACCGTTGTTCACTTGCTCCGGTAGTTCCAGTGAGAACTGATCGTCACCCCATCCATTCCAGCGTCGCATTCTGTACTGCTCCATCTTTTATCGAATTGCGGGCATTCTAACGGCTGGCCGGCCGTTACCAATGTCAGAGAGCGACAAGCGCACTGTCATTTACCGGCAATCGGTATTCAGAGGGCGATCGCCTTATGGGCGCAGGGCGTCGGTCAGCCTTTCGTTGAGATCCCGCCAGTGGTCGAGCTTCTGGGCATCGCCGATTCTGGCGTTATCGCCGGATGTGCGGTTCAGCCACAGGCCTTCACCGTTGAAGCTGTACACCGGTTCAAGATCGCTTCTTTGGGAAGCAGGTTTAATGTCATTGATCAGGTTGTCGAGAATCAACGGGTCGGAGCCGGGCGTTTCATACCAGGCCAGGACCATATGGGCCTGGTTCAGCTCCAGTGCCTTGACGTAGATAATCCGGAGCTGGTCATCAGGTACGCCCATGGCCCTCAAAGTGAGGTACTTGGCGATGGAGAAGTCTTCACAGTCACCGCCGTTGGTGGTGAGCAACTCAACGGGTGTAGCCCAGTAGTCTTCCTGGCCCCAGTGGCGGATGTCGCTGACAAATGTCACCCGGTTGAAGAAGGAATTCACCAGCCGAAGCTGGCGATCTATCGGTGCGTTGGCAGCCAGTGCGTGCAGGCGTTGCCAGTTCTCAAGCCGCTGGTGAGCGGCTTCGCCGAACTCTTCCAGCACATAGGTCATCAGGCGGCTGCTTAATTCAAACGCGCTGACAACAGACACGGTAAAGATGAGGGGAAGCAACAGGGACTGGCGACGTGTGAGTCTGCTTGCCGCTTCCATGGCGGGCCTCAGTTGTTGTTCTGAAGCCGCTGGCGTAACTGTTCCAGCCGTTGGCGGATTTCCTCACGCCGTTGTTGCTGGTCGGCCGTTGAGGCGCTGGTTTGGGGGCGCGCTCTTTGAACCTGCACCTCTTCCTGTGGGGGAGCCTCGTAGGCAGGCTCGTCATTGCTGGCGAAGTCGACTCCGGAGCGATCTTCGGTCTCCGGGAAGTAGAGGTTTTCCAGTTTGCCGGATCGTTCAATGATGACCCGATTGGCAAATACAGTGCGAAGTGTGGCATTTCCGGGCAGTTCATCACCTACCAGAAAGGCCTCGGTTTTGCCTTTGTCATCCTCGATCAGGGCGCTGCCGGGGAAATCGCCGTCTGCCGCCAACACCCCCCGCAAGGACAGTCGCAGATTGGTTTCCGGCAGATTTTCGGTGTTGGTGTCTTCAGCTTGTGGGGTGGCCGTCGCGGAACCGAAGACCTCCAGATCCGATAATTGAACATCGGGTACCGCTCTGGCCTGATCTGCACCGGCGGAAGCTTCCCCGGCCGGCTGCGGCAGGGTACGGTGGGTTTCATTCTGCCAGAACTGATAGCCTTGCCAGCCGGTCAGCCCCAGCATGGCAACTGCTGCTGCCACGGCCAGTAGCAGTGGAGTCCTTCGATCGATTGCAAGCATTGGCGTTCCTGAATGCATTGGGAAATCGTAAAAAGCTCACAGGTTATCAGACTGCAATGAATTAGTGGCAGTATAGTGTATAGAGTTGTTCAGTGGTTCCCATTCCTGTGGTAGCCTTTTTGCTTACGCTGACAACGTTGAGGGCCGCCGCAAATGGTGGCCCTATAAGAACAATCAGTGATCAGACGGATTTAACGAGGACGAGCTTGACCACCCAAACCGACATTCAGCCGCAGGATGCGCCGCTGGGCAGACTTCCCTTTACTTTCGCCAAGCGTAACGGAGTCATCCTTACCCGCAACGAAGAGGGCGAACCGGTCATTCTCGTGCGCCCGGGGGCTTCCCATGCCGCACTGGCCGAGGCGAACCGCGTGAGCGGTGGCCGGGCGAAGTTCTCTACCGTTGAGTCAGACCGCTTCGACCAGGCCCTGAATGCCGCCTATCAGAACGATTCGGCGGAAGCCATGCAAATGGTGGAGGGGATTGGTGACGACATGGATCTGGCCTCTCTGGCCGATTCGGTTCCGGAAACGGAGGATCTGCTGGAGCAGGAGGACGACGCTCCCATTATCCGCCTGATCAACGCCATTCTTACCGAGGCCGTTAAGACCAACGCCTCGGACGTTCATATCGAAACCTATGAAAAACAGCTGATTGTCCGATTCCGGATTGACGGCGTGTTGCGGGAAGTGGTTCAGCCAAAACGGGCGCTGGCGCCGTTGCTGGTTTCGCGGATCAAGGTTATGGCCAAGCTCGATATCGCAGAGAAGCGGGTGCCCCAGGATGGCCGCATTGCCTTGCGGGTGGCCGGCCGGGAAGTCGACATCCGGGTGTCGACCATGCCCTCGTCCAGTGGTGAACGGGTTGTACTGCGTCTGCTCGACAAACAGGCGGGCACCATTCGCCTGGAGTCCCTGGGGATGGCCGGGCAGGACCTTAAAACCCTGCGCAAGCTGATTTATCGCCCTTACGGCATACTGCTGGTGACCGGCCCGACCGGTTCCGGTAAATCCACCACGCTTTACGCCTCGCTGCAGGAAATCAATGATCGCAGCCGCAACATACTGACGGTCGAGGATCCGATCGAGTACAACCTGCCGGGGATTGGGCAGACCCAGGTGAACCCGAAAGTGGACATGACCTTTGCCCGGGGCCTGCGGGCCATTCTGCGACAGGATCCGGATGTGGTGATGATCGGGGAAATCCGGGATCTGGAAACTGCGGAGATTGCCGTTCAGGCGAGTCTGACCGGGCACCTGGTGTTGTCTACCCTGCACACAAATACCGCCGTGGGTGCCATTACCCGTTTGATGGACATGGGTATCGAGCCTTTCCTGATCTCCTCCAGTCTTGTCGGCATTGTGGCGCAACGGCTAGTTCGGGTGCTCTGTAGCCACTGTCGCGAGCCCTATATTCCTACCGAAGAGCATTGTGAGTTCCTGCAGCAGGATCCGGCCAACCCGCCCACCATTTTCCGCGCCAAAGGTTGTGAACATTGTAACCAGCTGGGCTATCGGGGCCGGATTGGTATCTACGAGGTGGTCGAGATCACGGAAGAAATCAGCACCCTTATTCATAAACGCGCAGGGGAGCTGGATCTGGAACGGGAGGCCCGCCTGCACAGCCAGAGTATTCATGCCGATGGCGTTCAGAAGATTCTGGATGGCGTAACCACGGTGGAAGAAGTACTGCGTGTGACCCACCGGAGCCAGTAATCCATGCCGGCCTACGAATACAAAGCACTGGATGCCAGAGGCAAGCAGAAACAGGGCGTGCTGGAAGCCGACGCGCCCAGGGCGGTGCGCCAGCAACTCCGGGAAAAGGGGCTGACCCCGCTGGCGGTAGAAGCGGCCGTAGAAAAACAGGCCCGTAGCAACCCACTGAGTAGCCGCGGCTCTCTGAGCGCAGCCGATCTCGCGCTGGTCACCCGACAGCTGGCCACGCTAATCCAGTCCGGGATTCCGGTCGAGCAGGCACTGAGTGCGGCCGCCCAGCAATCCACCAAGCCGCGGATTCGCAGCATGCTGATTGCTATCCGGGCCAAGGTGATGGAAGGCTACACACTGGCGGACAGCTTCGGTGAATTCCCCAAGGCCTTTCCCCGGCTCTACCGCTCCACGGTCGCTGCCGGTGAACATGCCGGGCATCTTGACCTGGTGCTGAACCGGCTGGCGGACTACACGGAAAGCCGCCAGGAAGCCCGCCAGAAGATTCAGCTGGCTGCCATTTACCCGATTATCCTGAGTGTCGTAGCTATTGCCATTGTGGTGTTCCTGCTCACCTATGTGGTGCCCGACATTATCGAAGTCTTTCTTAAGCAGGGGCAGGAGCTGCCCGCGCTGACGGTAGCTATGCTCTCGGTGTCGGAATTTCTCGGCAGTTTCGGAGTCTACCTTCTAGTGTTGCTGGTGGTGGCGATCATCGGGTTCCGTTTCGCGTTGACCAAGCCGGCGGTGCGTCTGAAGTTTCACAAGCGGCTACTTCACCTGCCGCTGTTTGCAGGCATGGTACGAGGCGTGAATACGGCTCGCTACGCCAGTACCCTGAGCATTCTGACCACCAGTGGTGTACCACTGGTTGAAGCCATGCGCATTGCAGGGGAGGTGCTTTCCAACGATTACCTCCGGCAGGAACTGCGGGAGGCTGCCCGAAAGGTGAGTGAAGGCGGGTCGTTGCACCGTTCACTGGACCAGACCGGTTACTTCCCGCCAATGATGCTGCATATGATTGCCAGTGGCGAGGCCAGTGGCGAGCTGGACAGTATGCTTGAACGCACGGCCCGCATGCAGGAAAACACCCTGCAATCCAAGATCGCCGCTATTGTGGGATTGTTTGAACCCATGATGCTGCTGTTCATGGGGGCTGTGGTGCTGATTATTGTTCTGGCGATCATGCTGCCGATTCTGAACATGAGCAACCTGGTGGGATGATGGCCCGCCGTCGGGCCAGCAAGGAAGCCAGTAAACTTTTCTGAAAGCGACGAGAAACAACGGACCCAAGATGAGTGAAACTATGAGCATGAACCAACCGAAAGCGCTGGCCCGGACCAAGGGCTTCACCCTGATCGAAATCATGGTAGTGATGGTCATTCTCGGCCTGTTGGTGGCAATTGTGGCGCCCAACATCATGGGGCGCAGTGATCAGGCCAAAGTAACGGTGGCCGAAACCCAGATCAGTAACATCGCCAACGCACTGGACCTGTATCGCCTGGACAACAGCCATTATCCCTCTACCCAGCAGGGCCTTGAAGCACTGGTCAACAAGCCCAGCGGCAGCCCCGAGCCGAAGAACTGGAACCCGGACGGCTACCTGAAAAATGTTCCCGAAGACCCCTGGGGTAACAACTACCAGTATGTCAGCCCTGGTGTAGACGGGCCCTACGATCTATATTCCTATGGTTCTGACGGCCAGGAAGGCGGGGATGGCGATGCCGCTGATATCAGTGTCTGGGACAGCGGGAACTGATTGATTGTGGGCCGCAGGGCTGACCAAAACGGCTTTACGCTGATCGAGATTCTGGTTGTCCTGATTATTGTCGGACTGCTGGCGGCACTGGCGGTGTTCAATATGGCCGGCAGCTCCCAGCAGCGCGAGCTGGAAAGCCAGGTTCGGGAGCTCTACCTCCTGATGCAAACGGCACAGGAACAGGCGGTTCTCAATAACCTGGAAATGGGCTTGCTGCTGGAAGAAGACGGTTATCGGTTTGTGGCGTTTCAGGATGCGACGGGCGAGTGGAAATCCTCAGGTGAGCGTATATTCCACAAGCGAACCCTGCCGGAATGGCTGACCGTCACACAGTACATTGAAAGTGACGCCCCACGTCTGGCCTCAGCCGAGGATCGGTTCAGGCCAGACGTGGTGTTCTTCTCCAGCGGTGAAACCACACCGTTTGAAATCGAGTTCACCCTTGGCCGAGATACCGACCTCATGCACGTGGTTGCTTCAGATGGCGTCTCGCCATTGGAATGGCGAAAGCCCGGTTCCGGGGATGAGTCATGAATAAACACCAGCGTGGTTTCACCCTGATTGAAGTGCTCGTTGCGCTGCTCGTGTTCGGGCTGATTGCAACGGCTGCTGCTGAAGTAGGCGGGAATTACATCACCAGCTTCGAGCGCATACGGGACAAAACGCTGGCAGGCTGGGTGGCCGAAAACCGGATTAACGAACTACGGCTTCAGGATGAGCTGCCAGGGATTTCGGAGAATTCGGAAGATACCGACTTCGGAAATTTCCGCTGGCGGGTCACCACCGTTGTTGAGGCTACGGCAGAGCCCACGATGCGGCGGATTGAGGTAACCGTAGCCAAATACTCCGGGGCGCAGTCGGAACCGTTTGCCGTTCATACCCTGGCTGCCTTCCTGGGAGAAACCTGATGGGCATGCCCGCGCGCAAGGTCAGGTTAGCCGGGGAGTCCGGTTTTACGCTGATGGAGGTACTGATTGCCGTCACTATCACAGCCGTGATCGGGCTGGGTGTGTGGCAGGTGGTGAACAGTGTAATGAACTCCCGGGACCGGGTGGATGAGGTTGCCCAGGCGTTCGACGGTTTGCAGAAAACCATGTTGCTGCTGGAACGTGACATCACCCAGATCATCAACCGGCCCGCCCGGGATGTTTATGGTGATTATTCACCGTCCTTAACCTCAAGGGATGATGCGTTTGCGTTGATGCTGACCCGCCAGGGCTGGCGCAATCCGCTTGGTCTCCGTCGCAGCGGCCTGCAGCGCGTCGGCTGGGAATATACCGGAACTGAACTGCGCCGTCGGTACTGGCCTGTGGTGGATCAGGGGCAGGAAGACGAAAGCCTGGACATTCTGATGCTGGACGAGGTTCTGGAGTTTGAAATCCGGTTTCTGGATGAGAACGGTAACTGGCAGGAGCAATGGCCCGAAGAGGATACCCTGGCTCAGATGACGCCCGGAACACGGCCCGACATCACTCTGCCTCGCGGGATTGAGATCACGCTGGAACACGAGCGCTTTGGTGAGTTGATCCGCACGTTCAGTCTGCCGGATTTTGAACCGTCGCAAGCCCAGGCGGTGATCAATCAGCAACAGGAGACTCAGACTGAATCGGAAGATGAAGCGGCTGAGGAAGGCACTGGGCAGGCCGAGGGCGGGGTGTCCGGTAATGATTAGGTTTGCCAGGAACAGACAGCAGGGCGTTGCCCTGATCATGGTGCTGCTGGCGATGGCACTGGTGGTACTGATGGCATCGGGCATGACCCGCCAGCAAAGCCTGCGAGTGTTTAAGGCCGGCCACTATCTGGCGCAACAACAAGGCCAGAGTATTGCCATGGGGGCTGAAGAATTTGCCAAGCGCATTCTGGTTCGGGACTACGAAGAGGACAAGGAAGACAGCGTGATGGTCGATAGCCCGGATGAGTTCTGGGCCATGCACGCTGCCATTCTGCCTCTGGACGACAATGGCGTTGCCGAGGTTCAGATCGATGATCTGGGAGGAAGAATCAACCTCAATGATCTGGTGACTGTCAGCGGAGAAGTGGACCCCATCACCAAAGACCGGCTAACCCGGTTATTTCGTGCCTTGGGTATCACCGGCTTGACCGTAGACCCGCTCATTGACTGGATGGACGCCGACGACCAGACCATCAGCGCTTATGGCGCCGAAGACGGCCAGTATCTGATGGCAGACCCGCCGTATCGCACTGGCAACCAGCCCTTTGTTTCAATAACCGAGTTGCGGCTGATTGAAGGCATGACCGAAGAAATCTACGCCGCGCTGCGGCCTCATCTGGTGGCGTTGCCAGTCTCTGGCGTTGGTATTAACGTGAATACCGCGACGGCGCCGGTACTGATGAGTCTCCACGAGGATATGAACGAGGCTCAGGCAGAATCGATTATTGCCAAGCGCGAAGAAGAACGATTTGAAAACCTGCAGGATTTCCTGGCCCTGCCGGAGTTCTCGGGGATGGGGCTGAAAGCCAACGGGTTAACGCTTCAGACCCGTTTTTTTGAAGTTGTCTCGCGGATTACCTACGATAATCGTGTCGTTAATATGGTCAGCACCGTGTATAGAAACCCGGAGGGCGAAGTCCGGACGGTTCACAGGGATACCGGGCAGAAGAATCGCATCACCAAGGAACCTTACACTTTCTCAGAAGGATAACCATGTCTTACCGCCTTTTTGTCCGGCCGGTGCCTCCGTATGCGGACCCGGACCAGAGCCCCGATGCCCAGCTGTTCAGCTGGGTGCTTCAGGATGCCAGTGGCGATGCCCAGGCCAGAGGCACGGCTGACACACGGGAATATATTGAGCAAACCCTGGCACAGAATGCGTTGGAGAAAGTGCTGCTGATCGGGCTGATTCCCGGTGATGAGGCGGTTTTCTGTCTGGCAGATATACCGGCAAAACAGAACCGTTTTATCCAGCAGGCCCTGCCGTATGCAGTCGAGGAGCAGATTGCCCAGGACATTGACTCGGTTCATCTGGCGCTGGGCCCGCACACGCCTGAGGGGTACCGGGTTGCCGCTATTGACCGTGAGCATATGGCACGTTGGCGGGAACTGTTTTCGGGTTGGTATCACGCGCGCCTCGAGGCCATCTATCCCGATGCTTCGCTGTTGCCCGCGGCGGAATCCGGATGGGTGATCTGCCTGGATGCTGAATCGGCGCTTTTGCAAAGCCAGCGGGGTGAGTGGCTGCGTATGCAGGCGGATAACCTCCCGTTGCTTGCCGTCACACTTGCTGCTCCGTCGTCTGACGAAGTGGTCGCGGAAATTCCGGTCCAGCTCTATGGTACAGAGGCAGACCTGGATGCGAGCCAGACGCTGGTGAGTGAACTTTCGGGAAGCACCGGCCACCTGCGTATTGAAAAGAAGCCGTTGGAGTTTTCGGTAACCGAGTTCCTGGCCTGGTCGTACCACCATCACCTGAGCCAGCCCATTAATCTGTGCCAGGGGGCGTTCGCGTTCAAGGCGGAGGGCAGCAGCCCCCTGAAACCCTGGAAGCCGCTTATCGCCGTGGCATCACTCTGGTTCGTAATCCAGATGGGGCTGGAGATCGGTATGGGAATCTACCACCAGCAGCAGGCGGAGCAGCTGGAAAGCCAGGCAATGGCGGTTTACCGGAGCGCGTTCCCTACCGACCGCCGAACCCACGCTGGAAACGTACGACGTGTTATCGAAGGCCAGCTACGGGTTGCTGGCTCTCAGGGCCCGGAAGTGGATTTTATCACCCTGATGAAATACACCGGCGACCAGTACGGCCGGTTGCAGAATCCCGGAGCTGTTACCTTTAACTCCGTTAACTATAGTCGGAGCCGGGGTGAACTCGTGGTGGATATCCGGGCTGACAGTTATGATCGGTTAAGCCGTCTGCGTAATGGATTGGCGAGTGAGGGGCTACAGGCCCAGATCGGTTCGGTGGTCAACGAATCCAGCGGCGCCCGTGGCCGCCTGACGGTTTCAGGAGGATAAGCCCATGTGGTCACGCATCAAGGATCAACCGGCCGTGGGCAAACTGATTGCCCGCTATGATCAGTTACCCACCCGCGACCGTCAGGCATTGACCGTTCTGGGCATTGCCCTGTTGCTGGCATTGATTTATCTGCTGATCTGGCAGCCGATTACTCAGTTTCATGATCGGGCGGCCTCAAGCCGTGACAATGCCGCAGAGCTGCTGGCCTGGATGCAGGCCAATGAAACGACCATTCAGCGTCTGGGCACGGCCGGTGGCGCAGCCACAACCGCCGCAGGAGCTGATAAGCCGGAGGACGGACGGGCTCTGATGGCCCTGGTGACTCGTTCAGCCGGGGAAGCCGGGCTTTCCTTGCAACGGTTCGAACCCAGCGGAGAGGATGCCATCCGGGTCTGGCTTGAAAACGCCGCCTATGCGGATGTGGCAGCCTGGCTTGAGCGTTTGCACAGTAATCATGGCGTGGTGATTGACCAGGCCGCACTTGATCGGGGCAATGGACCCGGGCAGGTATCCGTGAGGCTTACGCTGGCAATCTGACCGACAAGCGTGGACCCACACTAGTGAGGGAGCAACACAATGGCAGACAACAACAATAATGCTGAAGCTGTTCTGGTACGCCTGGACGAGACCGCACGAAACGAGGCCCAATCGGTGCTGTTTCATGCCTACCGGGAAGAACCTACATTCCAGTATCTGTTCGATCACCGGAAACCCGGTTACAGCCAGCGGGTGAGGGCGACCATCCGGGAACTGATCGACCTGTATCTGGAGCTTAATCAGGATGCCATCGGTGTGATGGTGGACGAAACCCTGGTCGCGGTTGCGTTTGTGGGTGAGCCGGAACTCAGGCTGAACCTGGCAGACCAGCTAGGCTGGCGGGTGCGTATGGTACTGACGGCGGGCTTCTCATCCACGCGCCGGTATCTTGAGTATCATCGCAGGATTCGCGACCTTTTGCCGCAGAGGCAGGCGCATCAGTTGCCGTTGATGGGGGTCAACCCAAAATACCAGCACAAGGGGTATGGTCGGATGTTGCTGCAGGCGGTCGAGCGCCTGTGTGAGGAAAATCCCCGGGGCAGCGGGCTGGTACTCGATACCGGGAACA
Organism: Marinobacter sp.; assembly: GCA_029264995.1. Taxonomy (GTDB): domain Bacteria; phylum Pseudomonadota; class Gammaproteobacteria; order Pseudomonadales; family Oleiphilaceae; genus Marinobacter. The sequence goes on from JAJUKC010000007.1 coordinate 22,469, forward strand.
GCCGTTACCTGCCGTTTTATGAGTCCGAGGGATTCCGCAGCCTGGGCAAGATCCGGCTTGGTGATTTTGAAGATCACGTGTTGTTCCGGGAAGTTCTTGCGGCCGATGATCATTCGAGCGAGCCGCTGCAACAGCAATCTTGAGGTAAGCAGGAGAAACAGTGTCTGAGAGCCATGATTTTGATCTGATCGTTATCGGGGCCGGGTCCGGCGGTGTTCGGCTTGCCCGCATGTCGGCCCAGCGCGGTGCCCGGGTGGCAGTGGTGGAATCCCGTTATCTGGGGGGCACCTGTGTTAACGTGGGATGTGTTCCGAAAAAACTCTTTGTCTACGGAGCGCACGTCAGGGAAGAGCTCGAAGATGCACATGGATACGGCTGGTCCGTGCCAACAGACGATGTGTCGTTTGACTGGCCAACACTAGTGGCCAACAAGAATGCCGAGATTGAACGTCTGAATGGCATCTATGGCCGATTGCTCGAGAACGCCGGTGTTACCATCATTGAGGGTACGGCCAGTATCCGCGACCCGCATACCGTGATGGTTGGCGAGAAAGCCTATTCGGCCGCGCACATCACGGTCGCCACCGGCAGCTGGCCGGTGGTTCCGGATATTCCCGGCAAGGAGCTTCTGCTCACCTCCAATGAGATGTTTTACCTGCCACAGTTACCGCGCCACGCCGTGGTCTGGGGGGGTGGCTACATTGCCGTCGAATTTGCCGGCATTCTCGCAGGCCTCGGTGTGGAGACTACACTGCTGTATCGCGGCGAACTGTTCCTGCGGGGGTTTGACGAGGATATCCGCACGTTCACTGAACAGGAGATGCGCAAGAAAGGCGTGGATCTCAGGTTCAATGTCACCATTGAATCCGTCGAACAGCTCAATGCTCACTACCAGGTCAATCTGAGTGACGGCAGCAGCCTGGAGACCGGGCTGGTTATGGCGGCGACCGGTCGCCGAGCTCTGGTGGACGGATTGGGGCTGACGGATCTGGGGGTGGAGCTCAATGCCTCCGGCCATATTGAGGTGAACGATCATTTCCAGACGGCGATACCGTCCATCTCAGCCCTCGGTGATGTCATAGGAACGCCGCAGCTCACACCGGTTGCGCTCGCCCAGGCCATGGTGTTGTCCCGGCGCCTGTTTGGCGATGGCCAGGGTGACATGGACTACAGCGCCATACCCACCGCCGTGTTCTGTCAGCCAAACATCGGTACGGTTGGGTTAACCGAGAAAGAAGCACGGGAAGCAGGACATTCGCTTCGGATTTACCGTTCGGAGTTCCGCCCCATGAAGTACACCCTGAGCGGCCGCGATGAGCGCTGCCTGATGAAACTGATTGTGGACGATGGCTCAGACAAGGTATTGGGTGCCCATATGGTTGGGCCCGATGCGGGTGAAATCATCCAGGGATTGGCGGTGGCCATCAAGGCCGGAGCCACCAAGGCCCAGTTTGATGCCACGATGGGTATCCATCCCACCTCCGCCGAAGAATTCGTCACCATGCGAGAGCCCGTGGCCTGATAGGCCGGATAGCGCCGGAGGGGGCGAGTCAGCCAGCTCCGGTGCTTGGGGTTACACGCGAATCCAGCGAGAGAGTACGTCCCGGAGCGTATCCCTGCGCACGGGTTTTGTCAGATAGTCGTTCATCCCGGCCTCTTTGCAGGCTTTCTCGGTTTCTTCCGATACGTCCGCGGTCAGCGCGATAATGGGTATACCGCTCTGACCATTTCCCTGTTCCCAGTCCCGGATCATTCGGGTGGCGTCATAGCCATCCATGACTGGCATCTGGCAGTCCATCAGAATGACATCGTAACCTTCGTGGTCATTTTTAATCCGGCTAACCGCATCGGTGCCGTTACTAACACACTCGGTCTGGAACCCGAACTTGCGCAACAGGGCTTCCGTTACTTTCTGGTTGACCAGATTATCCTCGACCACCAGTGCCCGCGCCGTGCCGGCAACCTGTTCCCGTGGCTCATCGGTTGGGGGATTCTGATAGGCCATTTCGAACGGCAATTCAAACCGGAACGAGGAACCCTGGCCGATGTCGGACTCCACTTGTACGTGCCCGCCCATCAGTTCGACCAGGCGCTGAACCAGCGACAGCCCGAGTCCGGTGCCACCGTGAGCCCGGTTGTCGCCGGCATCCAGCTGCTCAAAGCTGTTAAAGACACTTTGCAGGCGCTCCGCCGGAATGCCGGAGCCGGAATCCTTGACCGAACATTGAACGAGCACGCAATGATTCTCCAGCTCAAGCCAGTTCACCCGGATGCCGATAAAACCCTCGCTGGTGAATTTCAGTGAGTTGTCGATTAGCCCTGCCAGGATCTGTCTCACTCGCGGTGCATCGCCAATCACGGCAGGGTATCTTGGCCATTCACCGAGGAACTGGAGATCCAGACTCAGGCCCTGCTTTTCTGCGGCGTGACGGTACGAGGCAACGCAATTGGTAAACAGGCTCTGAAGATCAAAGGCCTGCTGGTCCAGTACCAGGTTGCCATTGTCCATTCTGGCGTAATCCAGGATATCGGAGATCACGGTCAACAGGTCTTCGGTGGATTGTCGGGCCGTGGTGAGGTAGTCGCTCTGGCGCTTGGTCAGCGGCTCTTCATGAATCAGGTCCACCATACCGAGCACGCCATTCAGGGGCGTGCGAAGTTCATGGCTCATGGTAGCCAGGAACTCGGACTTGGCCTGGCTTGCGTGTTCTGCTTTTTCCCGGGCACTCTCAGAGATCGCCAGGGTCTGGTCCCGGGCCGACCGTAGCTGTTCAAGGTGCACTGCGAGCTCGTTCAACTGTTGTTGTATCTCTGCAATTTCCCGCGCACTGCCCTTGCTGGAAACCGGTTGCGTGGTGTAATCACCCACAATCAGCTTGTCAACGCGACTGGATAGCTGTCGCATGGGTTGAAGAATGTTGTTGAGGAAATGGTTTGCCAGCAGCAGGCTGAACAACAGCAGGGCAAAGCCAACGGTAAGGGAACTCCACAGAATATCCTGTTTGCGGCTTTCCAGAACGTCGGGGTTCACCCCGACCTCCACCATACCAACCCGAAGCGATCCGGAATTGAAGCTCCAGCTTCCGGTAAACCAGTCACCGGCGCCACCAGTACCGATCTCAAGCGGCTCCTGCAGGATCTCGGCCTCATAGATGTCGAAGGCCCCGGATATCGTGTCTGAAGATTCAATACCGCGACTGACAAACCCCAGTTCCTCACCAACCACATCAGTTACGCGAATCCAGTCTGCTTTGCTGCGCCTCAGGGACTGTCCGAGCACCTGCTCGAGAGCGGTCGAGTTACCCGAAACCACGGCATACTCCAGCGCCGGAGCGAGGCTGTCTGCGAGCATTTGGCTGCTTTGGGCCAGGTCGCGGCGGGCATCATCAAGTCGGGCGGAGGTAAAGAAGGCCATCAGCGCCACGAAAATCACAACCGCGGGCAGGGCGCCGAGTAACAACAGGCGACGCGACAAGGACATACCGGGAGTGCTGACTGTCGCGCTCATTGGTCCGCCTCCTGGCTATTCTCGTTAATCATGTTCTGTACCGCCTGGGCAATCCACTCCCGTTTGGGCAGTGGGATATTCAGGGACCGCGCAACCTGCTGGTTCACTTCCACCCGATATTCCTCAGGATAGGTTGGCGCCGGGAAGGAGCCGGAGTCGAAATATGCCATCAGGTGGCCGGCTGCAAGCTCAGCCATTTCAGTGAATGGCGCATAGCTGGAGGCGAGGGCGCCGGCCTTGACGTAGGCCTGGCTGGGGCCGATCAGGATCTTGTTCCTGCGATAGGCGGTCAGCAGAATGTGTTTGATATTTCGAGGGTTGTAAATGGCATCATCCGGCCCTGCAAGCAGAAAATCGCCGAAGCTGAGGGCTCGAATCAGGCTCGGAATGAGCTGATCTTCGGTATCGGCAATAAACACCTTGGCTTCCAGACCATAGGGCGCCAGTTGATCAATCAGGGGTTCATAGAACTCCACGCTTTCGGTCGTGGCAAGTAAGGCCACACGGGTTGCCTGTGGAAGGATGACCTTGCCAATGAGCGCCTGTCGTAACAAAGGTGCGTCGTAATACACGGCAGATACCTGGCCGGCAGAACGCGTGGCATAACCCTCGATGAAATCCCTCTCAACCAGCAAGGCCAGTACTGGCAAATCCCTGTTGGCCTGACGCACCCGTGAAAATGCGGCAGGGCCGATCGCGATAACCGGTTCATCTTTCAGGATGGCGATCTGACTTTCAATCAATGGCTCCAGTGCTACCTGGTCGCCCAGCTGTTCTGTCAAAAGGCTGGTAACATGATCATCCAGCGCAGCATTTCCGGAACCCGCAATATAGGCGAACTTTGTGTCCGTTTCCTGGGCCAGAGAGAAAGCCGGATTAACGAGCAACAAAGCCACAGAATAGACCAGCGTAAAGGTCAATCTGGCAAAAATGGATGCACGGCCTGTTGCACCGCTACGGTTAGAGTTGAGCATCGTCAGACAGCTGGTCCATTCCATTGACTGTTTAGTTTCCCGCCCTGCACACCGTCAAAAGCGAATACCGGCTTCGACAAAAAACTGGTTGTGATCTTTGATGTTGTTGTCTGAGCTTAGCTCAGGTTCCCGGTTCAGGTAATGTTGCATGGATAGCGCGATTTCAGCCGTATAACGGGGCTGGAATATCTGTTTCACCAACCGGGTATCAAAGCGCTCAAACCGGGTGTTGAATTCGTCGGCCCAGTAAAATGCACCAGACCACTTAAAGCCTGCGGGAAGATCCTGAATAACCGCCAGGCTGCCCGAGTGCCGGACAGACATCCGCTCCAGCAGTTCGGTCATGTAGCGCTGCTCGTTTTCGTTTACCGTGCCGTCAGATTCCAGAATCGGCGCGCCGGTATACCAGGTCTCCTGATCAAGATAGCCGTAGCTTGCTCGAAGCAGGGTGCCGGGGAAATCGAGGCTGGCCTCTATCTCAAAACCCTTCTGGTCAACGGCCACGTTGTTCTCCAGCGTCCATTCCTTGAGCTGGATAACGCCACTGATCATGTCTCTGAGCTCATCGCGAAAGCCTCTGACTTCCAGCGAGAACAGCGCTTGATCCAGAGGAAACTGCCCGAAGTAGCTGATTTCGTGCGAGGTAATGGTCTCCTCCTCAAGATCGTTACCCAGTGTGAGGATACCTGTTTCCTGGGCGGCGTCCTCAATGGTGACGCGGCGACCTTCAAGGTCAGAATAGATTGCCGGTCTGACATTACGTAGGGTGTATCCCCAGTCAGGGCTTTGTTCAAATCCATCAGGCGTTCTGACAGCCTGGGAGAACACAAACCTCAGGGCATGGTTATTGTTTACCACGAAGTTTGCGGCTGCCCGGGGAGAGAAATAGCTGTCGCCTGTGGTGCTGGTTCGTTCCCAGTTTCCTCCGGCATTAAAAGTAACCCACTGCCAGGGGCTGTATTCCACATTGCCGAACAGGCGGGACTGGTAATTGTTTCCTCGCCCGTTGAAGTAGGTTTCTGAGCGGAAGATATCCTTGCGGAAACCCGCGCCGGAAACCAGTTTCAGGCTGTCGCTGACAATAAACGTATCCTGGGCTTCCAGTTCGATCCGGGTGTCTTCGGAATCTGCATCTACTTCGGCAAAAGCGCCTGGACCGCCCTGGGATATGAAACAGCGCCGTTCTCGCCCGTCGGCCGTGTAAGTGTACTCGTACAGTGGGGTATTGGTGCGCAGGCACTCGACTGTGCTGTCCGGAAAGCTGATGGCATATTCCTGTTGCCGGTTAAAGTTCTCAACACTGGCTTGCAGGTGGACGAAGTGCTGGCTGGAAAAGCTGTGGTTGAGCTTGCTTTGCAGGTAGTAGTCCCGTACGTCGATGTCCGGATGTTCCAGGGGGTTCAGTTCGCCGCTCTTGTCCTTGTCCTGGTATTTGGTGCCATCGACCACACCGGCGTGGAGCTCCAGATTGGTCTGTGGTGAAAATGTCAGACGCGAATCGTAGATAAATGAATTGATATCGTGGCCATCATTAAATGGAAAGCGTTCATCGTCGTCGACCTGATAATCAAATCCGTCGAACTTGCGTTTCTCGAAACTCAGGCGCCAGTCGTAACTCGAATCCGCATTGCCGGTGGAAGCAAACGTGCGAAGGTAGCCCCGGGACCCACTGGTCACTGTGGTCTCAAGGTTGGCGCTGTCCGCAGGGTCCCGGGTAATGATATTGATGGTGCCAAGAAAGGCGTTGATGCCATAGGCCGCTGAGTTTGGCCCGCGGGCCACCTCTATGCGCTCAATCAACTCCAGAGGCACGGGCATGATTTCCCAGTCCATGTCGGACAGGGTTGCCCGGTGGGCCGTCCGGCCGTCCACCAGAACCTGCATTCTGCGCTGTTCGTAGTGGACTGTGCCGTGGTAGGTAGTCACCGGCTGATGACTGCCGACAAAATTCACCACCATGCCGGGCACCAGACGGAATACTTCGTAAAGGTTCCGTATGCCCAGATCCCGAATAAGATCGCCGTCAATCACCGTGGTGCTGCCGGGTACACGGGTTTTAGGCTGACGTAGCCGGGTGGTGGTCAATACCTCGGGAATGGTGCCATTGAGCCCGGGTATGTCATCATCAAAACCGAATTCCAGGGTCTGGGCGGTGCCGGGTATTGCCACCCCAATCAGGGCCGCAGAGAGGGAAACCGACAACCACAAGCGTCCGTGCAAGCGATGAAGAGAGCGTTGCTTTGCAAACAGGTAATTCGTAATGGCCATGTGTGTCGTTCTATAATTTGCCGAGATGAAAATATTGTTATGGTTCTCAACTAATCCTAAGTGAGAGAGCCCGATTTGTCTCCATAAAGAATACAGATTTTCCATCATCGGAGTTGCTGTTGTATGAACTGTTGGGATCTTCTCGGAATCGAGCCGACCGGCGATCAGGATCAGATACGCCAGGCCTACGAGCGTCAGTTGAAGTTTGCCTCCGGCGACGAGGCCCGGGCACTGGAGCAGGCCTACCGTGAAGCCACCGGCGGTGTTGCCCCCCGTTCCGCCGCCGATGTGCCGGAACGCGGCCGATCTCCAAACCCGACAGACAATGACTCTGAACAATCCAGCTACGATGAGTCAGGCTCCCGGGCTCTGACGGCCGAAGAGGCCCAGGTCACCCGGGAAGTCGTTATCCAGATCAAGGCGTTGATGAACGATAATTACCGCCAGCAGGACGTTGCTATCTGGAAAGCAATCCTGTGTGAACCCCCGGCAGATCGGATGCCTGTTCGCCGGGAGATCGGTCGCCAGCTGGAGCCCCAGGTTCGCCCGCTGGCAGAAAATGGCGCGCTTCCTGCGCCGGTCGCGCGCTTTCTGGGGGACTGGTTCGAGTGGTTCAGCCTGAAAGATGTTGTTGAGGAACCGGATCCACGCACTTACCCGGAATCGGATATGGTCTCCGGCCGCGGCATGGGGCAGGGCGAAAGCGATTCCGCCGACCAGCCTCCACAAATGGTGAATTTCTGGCCGGCGGTTATTGGCTGGATTGTTGGTTTAGCGATTCTGGCGACTATTTTCGGAGGCATGGGCGGTGGCTGAATTCGCCTGCTCAATTTTCTCCCGATACTTCTGGGCGAGAATGGCCCCGACAATCACCTGGATCTGGTTGTAGCACATAATCGGCAATACGATCATGCCAAACCCGGGGTGGCCAGAGAACAGCACTTTGGCCATCGGCAAGCCGGACGCCAGGCTCTTCTTGGAGCCGCAGAACACCACCGCGGCCTCATCCTCCAGACTGAACCCCAGCTTTCGCACCATCAATCGTGCTATCAGCATAAACAGCCCCAGCAAGCCAAAGCAGATCAGAATGGCCAGGACGATGGCCTGGATCGGAAGGTTCTGCCACAGGCCACTGACCACGGAATGAGAAAAGGCGGAGTACACGATGATCCAGATCACGCACTGGTCATAGCGCGCCATCAGTGACTCATTGCGGGACAGATAGCCGCCGAGCCAGGGACGCAGGGCATGGCCAACCGCAAATGGCAGCAGCAGCTGAAGCACGATGTCTTTCAATGCCTCAGCAACAGAGAACTCCCCGGCGCCCGAGGTGGATACCAGGAGCAACAACAGAAACGGTGTCAGCATCATGCCGAACACGTTGGATGCTGCCGCACTGCAGATGGCAGCCGGTACGTTGCCCCGGGCCATGGCGGTGTAGGCAATCGAAGAAGATACTGCGGATGGAAGCACGCCCAGATACAGAAAGCCCAGTCCCAGGTCTTTGGGCATCCACTCGGGTGCAATAGTGCTCAGACCATTGACCGGCAGGACGGCAAGGGGGAAAAACACGAAGGTGAGGGCGGTGATCAGAATATGTAACCGCCAGTGGGTGGCGCCATCGATGATTTGTTGCCTGGACAGGGCTGCCCCATGAAAGAAAAACAGCAAAGCAACCGCGATGGTTCCCGCGGTTGCGAGCGCTTCCGCCGCCTGCCCCGTCACCGGCAGGAACGAGGCAAGAACAATGGCGCCGAGTAACAGCAGGGTAAAGGTGTCTATCCGAAACTTCACAGCTTACTCCTTGCCACTGAGGGCATTCAGACTCGGCGTCAAAAGCGCTCTGGAAAGCGCCTCCGCTTTGTCCGTGTCTTTACGGCGAATGGCTGCCAGCAGCAGTTCGTGATCTTCCTGGCTGGGTTCCGGAAGGTCTGAATCCATTTCGGTGCGCTCAATGGTCTGGCTGACCGCGTGAGAGAAGTAATCGTAGAGTTCGATCAGGGCAGAGTTGTGGGAGGCACGTACCAGCGAGTGATGAAACCACTCATCGTGTCGGATACGCTCTTCAATGGCTTCCCCGGCTGCCGCTCGCGCATCCAGGGCCTCGGTCATGGCCTTGAGATCCGCATCGGTGCGGCGCCTCGCCGCCAGGCGGGCAGCTTCTGTCTCCAGCATAATCCGTACTTCAATCTGTTCGGCCAGCTGGCTTCGGGCAATGCGCCGGAGCGTTTCTCCGGCATCCCGATTGGCGCGCACGTAAGTGCCGTCTCCCTGCCGGGTTTCCAGCATGCCAACGTGCACCAGAACCCGCACGGCTTCCCTGATTGTATTGCGACTGATGCCCAAAGCCTCCGAAAGCTCTGCCTCGACGGGTAAGCGAGTACCTACCGGCCATTCTCCGCTCTCAATGTTTTTTCGGAGACTTTCAATAGCGGTTTCGACCAGCGAGCCTTTACGGATTGGTGTCAGCATAATGGATCATCCCTCTATATGGTGACCCAATCATCCTATGTTTAACCGTGAAGTTCAACCTCCTCGTGAAAACAAGACGAGACACTCCCTGGATGGCGGCCCCACAGCGGCAACTTTTTAAACAGTGCTTGCTCAAACTGGTTAAACGGCCGGTCCGTCTTGGGCAATACCCAGGCGGCTGAACGCTGGTAAAGGTCCAGCTGCCCGACCAGCGGCGTAATTTCCGGCACAAACTGGATCGCGCTGGCGCCGGTTCCTACTACCGCAACGCGTTTGTTGCGAAGCTCGGTATCGTGGCTCCAGCGGGCGGAATGAAAGCAGGTGCCCTGGAACGTCTCGAGCCCCGGAAGGTCCGGCATGGCTGGCCTGTTCAGCTGGCCAGTGGCGGTAATCAGCACGTCGGCGCTAAACGTGTCGCCGGTTTCGGTCACCACGCGCCACTGGTTACTTTGATCGTCAAATGTCGCGGATGCTACCGCCTGATTGAACCGGATGTGAGGCTCCAGGCGGTATTTTTGGACACAGGATTCCATGTATTCGAGGATTTCCGGCTGGGCTCCGAATTTCCGGCTCCAGTCGTGTTTGGGCTCGAATGAGTAGGAGTAGAGATGGGACTGAACATCGCAGGCTGCGCCGGGGTATGTGTTGTCACGCCAGGTTCCGCCCACACCGCTCGCTTTTTCCAGCAGGGTCAATTCCGTGAACCCCGCCCCCTTGAGCTTGATGGCCATACCGATTCCGCCGAAGCCGGTACCGATAATCAGAACAGAGGGTTTTCGGGTGCGAGCGAGGGCCATGGGTAATCCTTGTTATTGTTGTACAGCAACGACTATAACGGCCTGTTTGCGTAATACATAGGCCGAATCAACCAGATTGATTGTCCGAAAAGGTCAGTAGCTCCTCCGCTTTCTGAGCCATCAGCTCCCGCAATACCGGTGATTCAAACTGACGCCGGATACGAATGGCGTAGAACTCTTCGAATACGCCAGGCAGGGCGCCATAATCCTTCAACTCGCCGTTTCTCAGCTCGTCCCGGACCACTACCGGAGGCAGGATGGCGTAGTGCCCGCTGTCGCGGGTCAGCAAGCGCATCATGGCCATATCGTCGACTTCGGCGATCACCACGGGATGAATGTGGTGGTGGTCACACAGCTGATCGAAGGCCTGACGGATGTTGTTGTCGGGCCCCGGCAGAATCAGGGGACGATCGCGCAGAATATCGGGAAAACCGGGGGCATCCTGGCTGCCTGGCGGTCCAATCACACTCACTGACTGCCGGGCAATGCGGCGCGAGCGCCAGGGTGTTTCCTCATCGCCCTGAACCGGCTGATTGGACAGAATCAGATCAAGCCGATGGGCCGACAAACGGCGCAGCAGATCATCCAGACTTCCGCTTTGCAGTTTCAGCTCAAGATCTTTTCGGCCGAGCAGCGGGCGCAGGAAGCCTTCCTGAAAATTTCGCGAGAGGGTTGCGACTGCACCCACCTTCAGAATTTCACGATTGGCCTGACGCCCTGTGCGAAACAGCGCCTCCAGCTCCTCGCCCTGGCGGAATATCTCTTCTGCGTAGGTGAAGGCTACCCGCCCGGCCTCCGATAGTCGCAGGCTCCGGCCCTCCCGCACGAAAAGATCGTAGCCAAGGCTTTCCTCCAGCTTTCTTATCTGGCCGGACAGTGCGGACTGGGAGATATGCAGTGATTCAGCCGCCCGGGTCAGGTGCCCGGTTCGTGCCACGGTCCAGAAATAGTAAAGGTGATGGTAGTTCAGGCGCATGACGGGCCCTTATATGTTCTTTAAAAGTGAACGGTTTGATCTTTATAAACCATTTTATGTATGAGTGCATTATCGGCAAAGTAGGCGTGAACCTGAAGGAGCCCAACATGACAACACTTACCACGACTGCTTCGCTCGTGCTGTTGATGGCCTGGCTGGCCCTGCCTGTTGCCCTGCTGGCGCTGGCTGGATTCGCCAACTGGACGAAAAACCCTCTCAAACTGGCTCATTGCTGGCACCTGGCCGAAACCGGCTTCCGGCTGTTGCTGCTGGTAACCGCGGTTATTGGTGCGACCCTGTTGTTTGACCGTTTGGTGTTTGATACCGGTCTACCGGAGCTCGGCATTCGACTGGGGCTTTACCCGGACGGATTGGCGGTGTGGATGGCGCTGATGGTCAGCTTTATCGCCTGGGTCATCCTTCGCTACACCCGGGATTACCTCCGTGGTGACCCTGCCTACAATGCTTTTTTGCCCTGGTTCCTCACCACGGTGGTCAGTGTACTGGTGCTGGTGTTTACCGATCACTTGCTGGTCCTGGCCGGGGCCTGGGTGGGCGTAAGCCTGTCGTTGCACCAGCTGTTGACGCTGTACGCCGAACGGCCCCAGGCTCGGCTGGCGGCGGCCCAGAAGTTTATTGCCAGCCGGCTTGGCGATACCGCCATTCTGGCCGCGGTGCTGCTGATCTGGAATCACTACGGCAGCTTCCGTATTCCCGAAATCTATGCGTTGGGTGAGCAGTTGGGCCGTGACTCCCAGTCCTTGACCATTGCTTCGATATTGCTGGCGGTGGCTGCCGCGCTCAAGTGTGCTCAGCTTCCGTTCCACGGCTGGCTGATACGCGTGATGGAAGCGCCCACCCCTGTATCGGCGCTTCTGCATGCGGGTGTGGTTAACCTTGGCGGCTTCCTGTGGCTGCGCCTGTTCCCGGTGTTTGAAGGCTTCACGGCCGGGCACATGATCCTGCTGGTTGTTGGCGGGGCAACCGCCATCGTCGCCGTGTTCACCATGATGACCCAGAATTCAGCGAAACATGGCCTGGTCTGGTCCACCAATGCCCAGATGGGCTTCATGCTGTTCGAGATTGCGCTGGGCGCCTACACGCTGGCACTACTGCACCTGCTGGCTCACTCCCTGTACAAGGCGCACTCGTTCCTGGCCGTTGGCCGTACCGTCAAAGTCTCCCGGATTGCGTTTTCAGAGCAAATCAGCAAGTCGCAAGCCGGTCTCGCATTGCTGGCCTCTGGTCTGGCCGCCGCCCTGCTGTGGCAGGCCCCGCAACTGGTGGCCCACAAGCCGGTACTGGCGGCCTTGCTGGTCTTCGCGGTTGGCGCTGCCGTTCTGGGTACACCGGGAGCAAGCCAAAAAGGCGCCCGTGTCGTCGTGTTGCTGCTGGCCGTTGCTCTGGTCCCCCTGTACGGGGTGCTTAACTGGCTGCTGAGCACCGCTTTGCCTCAGACCGCTCACGTGGCATTGCCGATGACTGCGGAATGGTTCGCCTGGCTGGTTCTGGCCGTGCTGTTTGTGCTGTCACTGTTGCTCTTCACGCGCCCGCAGGGAATGCTGGCACAGAAACTCCATTGGCACTTCAGCCAGGGGCTGTATCTCGACAAGCCCTTTGAAAGCCTGACCCGAAGCTGGGCGCAAAGTTGGCTTAACGCCCACAGTAAACCGGCCGATATCCGGCTCCGGCACAGGGTTCTGACTGGAGAGAAATCATGAACGCACCTGTTTCAAATTCCGTGTCCTATGAACACGTCATTCCAGAGTTGGTCAGCGAAGCTTGCGAACGAATCGCGCCCATTTGGCCGCTGGATCGCTGGATTGCCGTCAACCCCTGGTGGGGCAGCAGGAATAAGCCCGTCGAACAGGTTTCCCGTGAACTGGACAATCTGTTCGGGGCCGGGCTGTTGATGCCTCCGGCTTTCTACCGCGAAGCCTGGGATGGCGGCCGCATCCAGATTCCCCACTTGAAGCAAGCTGCCTGCGAAGCGGGTTTGAAAGATGATGGCCAAGCGCTCCTGGCCCAACTTTCTGGAGCCACACCAACCCAGCCTGGATTTGTGTCCGCTCTTGGTTACGCCCACCGGGGTCAACAGGATGCGGCCCTGGTGTCAGTCCGGGATGAGATTGGGCGAACCTGTGCACGCTACTTCGACACGCGCCAGAATCGCTGGCGGGTTTCCGGCACATCGCAGGATCTGTATCAGTTCTGGTATAACCAGTCTGGCCGCTCACTGGCCGCAAAAGCGGGCGCAGAAGTATTACTGAAGCCTACGTGGCAGGAAGCTGCGGCAGCTGCGGCAAGGAACCTGCCTTACAGTAGCCGGCAGCTCCCACTGGTGATTCACCACCTGCTCGGCCAGTTGCTGGGCTGGGCATCCTGGTGCCGAGGTGTGGACTGGCGAGCAGCACTTGGCGATCCTCACGAAAGCGGTACGGAGCACTTTTGCGCGCAATTGGCGACCATCTGGCTCATTCATGAGGCCCATGCGCTGGCCAGCATGACTGAGACGGAACGTGAGAGCTGGCAGAATCGCTTCGCGAATGCCTTCGATCTGGCGCCGGCCTCTGGCAATGAACAGGCACTCTGGGTCTGGCACCGGGCCTATGAACTGGCCTGGCAGTCCCGGTTCCTCGACAACATCCGCTCCGGTGAACGGAACCCGCCGTCGGAACCGGATACCGTGGCGGAAGTTCAGGCTGCTTTCTGTATCGACGTCAGATCTGAGGTAATCCGTCGACAGCTGGAGCAGGTTTATCCCGAAGTAAGAACACTGGGGGTTGCCGGCTTTTTCGGCATGCCCATCGTTCATCACCGGCATGGCCCAACCGATGATGAAGCCCGGCTGCCCGGACTGCTGGCGCCGGCGTATCGGTACTCGGAGACCCTCGGTAGCCCGTCAGAAGACCGGGAGCTGGACCGGAAACTGGACAGTCGTGAACAGGTCCGGGAGTCCATACGCCGGGCCAAGTACTCCAGTCTTTCCACGTTCACTTTGGTGGAAACCACCGGCCTTGCCTGGGCATGGAAACTGGTTCGCGACAGTCTGAACAGAAACTCTGTCAAAGCAGAAGTAGTGGAACCTGGCAGGCTCCATCATTGCGTGGACGGTTATCCATTGTCAGACCCGGAGCGGGTGAATCTGGCAGAGGGTCTTCTAAGGGCGATGTCTCTGACCAAGGGTTTCGCGAGCGTATTGTTGCTGGTCGGCCATGGCGCTCATACGGACAACAACCCCAACGAAGCCGGCCTGGCCTGCGGGGCCTGTGGCGGCAAAAATGGAGGGGTAAACGCCAGAGTGGCTGCCGAGCTGCTGAATGACCGACAGGTGAGGGCGGGGCTGGCAGAGCGCGGCATCATTATGCCCGAGAGCACCATTGCTCTGGCGGCTGAGCATTGCACGATCACAGACAGGATAACCATTTACGGGCGGGACCAGGTGCCCGATAGCCATCAGCGGGTACTGAATACGCTGGTTGAGAAGCTTGAGGCTGCTGGTCGCGCCTGTCGCAGAGAGAGAGCCACCAGTCTCGGGCTTAATGGCAAGAACGATGACGACCTGCTTGCCGAACTCAAACGCCGGACTCGCAACTGGGCGGAAGTGCGGCCGGAGTGGGGGCTGGCGAATAATGCCGGGATGGTGATCGGCCCGCGCTCGCTTACTCGCTCACTGGATCTCGGAGGACGGTGCTTCCTGCACGACTATGATCCGGCGCAGGACCCGTCCGGAGAGGTTCTGACTCTGCTGATGTCTGCGCCCATGGTGGTGGCCAACTGGATCAACCTGCAGTATTTCGGTTCCGTTGCAAGGCCGGATATCTTCGGTGCCGGCAACAAACTGCTGCACTCGGTCGTTGGCGGTAACCTGGGCGTGATCGAAGGGAATGGAGTCGATCTCAAGATCGGGCTGCCGCTGCAGTCGGTGTTCGACGGTGAGCACTGGCGCCACGAGCCGATGCGCCTTGCGGTGGTGATCGATGCACCGGCGGAACGCATTGAAGCGGTGATCCGGGGTAACGCGGATGTCCGGGCTCTGGTGGAAAACCGCTGGCTCTGGTTGCACCGAGTGGATGGCGACCAGACTCTGCGCTACGACGACGGCAGGTGGGTAACCACCTGACCGCCAGTCACATATTGCTGGCGTTGGCGGCCTCGGTGTATTGCCAGTCGATCGTTCTCGGTTGAACGCTGTCGGCGACAAAGAGGTGGCCAACGTCCGGTACTGCGTACCAGAGCTCTCCGCGGGTGGGGTTCTGGCGCGCAAACTCCGCATGGCTCATGCCGATTTCCCAGATTTCATCGCTCTGCCAGCCTTCCGGGGCAAGTTCAATACGCACTTCCGAGCCGATCAGGCTGATGGCCTCAATGCGCAACGGCAGGCGGGCCTTGGCCGCGGGCGAACGGGACAGCTGAACCTCGTGGGGGCGCAGGTAGAGCTGGGCTTCCTGATCGTGACGGACACCCGGCAAGGATACCCAGGCATCGCCCTGAACCAGTTTCTGACCTTTCACCAAACCCGACAACACGTTGACGTGGCCCAGGAAATCGAAGACGAACCGGCTTTCTGGCCGGGCATACAGTCCGGTCGGTGAATTCACCTGTTCCACCTGGCCCTGGCTCATAACCACCACCTGGTCTGACAGCTCCAGCGCCTCTTCCTGATCGTGGGTCACGAAAATGCTGGTGAAGTGGTACTCGTCGTGTAACGCACGCAGCCA
Source organism: Marinobacter sp. (assembly GCA_029264995.1). Taxonomy (GTDB): domain Bacteria; phylum Pseudomonadota; class Gammaproteobacteria; order Pseudomonadales; family Oleiphilaceae; genus Marinobacter. Next base: position 38,185 of record JAJUKC010000007.1, read on the forward strand.
GCGGCGCAGATCCTTTCGGACTTTGGCGTCCAGGGCGCCGAAGGGCTCATCCAGCAGCAGAATGCGAGGCTGGGTTGCCAGCGCGCGAGCCAGAGCAACACGCTGCTTCTGTCCACCAGACAGCTGTGCCGGATAGCGTTTGGCCAGTTCTGGTAACTGGATCATTTCCAGCAGCTTGGCCACCCGTTGGCGGATTTCCTGTTTCGAAGGGCGCTGCTTTTTGGGGAGCGACTCCAGGCCGAACGCGATGTTCTCGGCAACGGTCAGGTGCCGGAACAGGGCGTAATGCTGAAACACAAACCCGATGTTGCGGTCGCGAACGTGTAGCTGGCTGACATCGTCACCACCGAACAGGATGCGGCCGGAATCTGACGACTCCAGCCCGGCAATAATACGGAGCAAGGTGGTTTTGCCCGAACCAGAGGGGCCGAGAAGGGCAGTGAGCTGGCCTTCGGGGATATCCAGAGACACATTCTTCAGCGCCTGAAATCCTCCGAAGTTCTTGTTGATCTGGTCAATGGTGATACTCATGTCACGCACCTCCTTCTTCGGGCGTCGCGTGTTCAGCTCGGGACTGACGCCATTCGACGAATGCCTTTGCAATCAGTGTCAGGATGGCGATACCCGCCAGCAGCGAAGCGCTGGCAAAGGCCCCGACAATGTTGTAATCCTGATAAAGCAGTTCAACATGCAGCGGTAAGGTGTTGGTTTCTCCGCGAACATTGCCGGATACCACCGAGACCGCACCGAATTCGCCCACTGCGCGGGCGTTGGTCAATACCACACCGTAGATCAACGCCCACTTGATATTAGGTAGCGTGATCTTGCGAAAGATCCGCCAGCCGGAAGCGCCCAGCACCACGCCGGCTTCCTCCTCCTCGCTGCCTTGTTGCTGCATCAAGGGGATCAGCTCTCTGGCCACAAACGGGCAGGTTACGAACACGGTTACCATCACGATGCCGGGCCAGGAAAACATCAACTGAACGTCGTAATTGCTTAACCAGCTGCCCAGCCAGCCGTTGCGGCCATAGAGCAACAGATACAGCAGACCGGCAACAACCGGTGATACCGCAAATGGAATATCGATCAGGGTGATCAACAGCTTGCGCCCGGGAAAACGGAACCGGGTGACAGACCAGGCGAGGGCTGTCCCGAAGACCAGGTTAAGCGGCACCGTGAGTGCGGCCACAAACAGAGTCAGGCCGATGGCATCCAGGGTGTATTCGTCCATGACATTGCCGGCAAAAGCGCTCCAGCCTGTGCTCAGCGCCTGCGTGAAGATCACCACGACCGGAATGACCAGCATGATCAGGGTAATCGCGAGGGCCAGCCCGATCAGGCTGCGGCGTACCCAGAGTTGGTCACCAATACGGCGGTTTTGCACAGCCATTTATCGACCCTCCAGCCTGCGCAGGTAGCGACCCTGCCAGAGGTTAATGGAGAACAGTAGAATCAGCGAGGCCAGCAACACCAGCGATGCGATAGCACTGGCGGCCGCGTAGTCATACTCCTGCAGACGGATGAAGATCATCAGGCTGGTGACTTCGCTGACATAGGGCGTGTTGCCGGCGATAAAGATAATCGCACCGAATTCTCCCAGGCTCCGCGTGAAGGACAACGCGATTCCTGTCACCAGGGCGGGCCAGAGTGAGGGGAAGATAACTTTGCGGAACACACGCCCGTCAGATGCTCCCAGGCTAACAGCGGCTTCTTCATCAGCTGGCGACAGCTCCTCAAGCACTGGCTGCACCGTACGCACCACAAACGGGATACTGGTGAAGGCCATGGCCACCACGATGCCCAGTGGCGTAAACGCAACTTCAAGACCGATTTTAGCCAGCCACTGGCCGTACCAGCCATTCTGGGAAAACAGCGTTGCCAGGGTGATGCCGGCGACGGCGGTGGGCAGTGCGAAGGGCAGGTCGACCACAGCATCGACAATGCGCTTGCCCGGAAATTCGTAACGAACCAACACCCAGGCCAGCAGTAATCCAAACAGGCCGTTGAACAGCGACGCCGCGAGGGCCGTCCATAACGTGACCTTGTAGGACTCCACCACGCGAGGATCGGTGATGGTGAACCAGAACTGATCCCAGGTCATACCAGAGGTTTCGACGACGAGTCCTGTCATCGGCAGCAGTAACACCAGGCTGACAAAAAACAGCGAAATGCCGAGGCTCAGACCGAACCCCGGTAAAACCCGTTTGCTACGACGACCAAGGCGCCGCACCGGGGCGACGCCTGCTTGAGCGGAGGTGGACATGGCTTGCTCTTACCGGCGCCGCTGCAACCGGTCCAGCTTGCCCCCGCTACTGAAATGGGTGCTCATGGCGTTTTCCCAACCACCGGTAATCTCGTCGATGGACAGCAGTTTCAGTTCCGGGAAGCGATCGGCATTCTCGGCTTTCACGGCGTCGTTGTGAACGCGGTAATTAAAGCCTGCCAGCAGGCGCTGGGAGTCTTCGGTATAAAGGTGCTCCAGGTACTCCTTGGCCAGCTCGGCGGTGCCATTCTGTTCAACGTAGTCATCAATCCACGTTACCGGGAATTCGGCGAGGAAACTTACCTTGGGCGTAACTGCCACGTATTCACCGTTCTCGAAACGGTCTGCAATGTTAAGAACCTCCGACTCGAAGGTCAGCAGCACATCGCCAATGCCCCGCTCAACAAAGGTGGTTGTGGCACCACGACCGCCACTGTCAAAAACCCGTACCTGACCGAGCAGGTCCGCCATGAACTGATCAATTTTTTCCTGATCGTCGCCAAACTGGTCCTGGGCGTAGCCCAGAGCGGCAAGGTAGGTGTAGCGGCCGTTTCCGGAGGTCTTCGGGTTCGGCATCACCAGCTGAACGTCTTCTCGGATCAGGTCGTCCCAGTTCTCGATATTCTTGGGATTACCCTCACGCACCAGAAACGCCATGGTTGAGTAGTAGGGCGAGCTGTTATTCGGCAGGCGATCAGCCCAGTCTTCAGGAATCAGGCGACCACGCTGGTGCAGGATGTCGATGTCGGTCACCTGGTTGAACGTTGCAACATCGGCTTTCAGGCCCTGGATAATGGCCTGCGCCTGCTTGGATGAACCTGCATGGGACTGTTTGATTTCGACCGTTTCGCCAGTCTTTTCCTGCCAGTGCTTTTTGAACTCTTCGTTGTAGGCAGCGAACAGTTCGCGGGCGATGTCGTAAGAAGTGTTGAGCAGCTCCCGGTCTGCAGCCAGTACCGGTTGGGCGGAGAGCAGGGCGGCGCCGAGCGCGATTCCCTTGAAAAGTTGCTTCATAACGAGCTCCTCAGAATGATGGTTCTAATCTGAGGAGCAATCTAACAAAAGGTTTTAAGAACGAAAAATATTAAAAATAAATATTAAAAGGCTTGTTTGGCATATAGGGACCGGTAATTAGTAGCGTAGCAGTGCCGACCCCCAGGTAAAGCCGCCGCCAAAGGCTTCCAGCAGAACCACCTGCCCGCGCTGGATTCGACCATCGCGGACGGCTTCATCCAGCGCCAACGGGATGGATGAAGCCGACGTATTGCCATGACGATTGACGGTCACCACCACCTGATCCATAGGCATATCCAGCTTTCGGGCCGTGGCAGCGATAATCCGCAAGTTGGCCTGGTGCGGAACCAGCCAGTCGATCTCGGATTTCTGCATCTGGTTGGCTTCCAGGGTTTCATCGACAATCCGGCCGAGCGTGTTCACCGCCACCTTGAAGACTTCGTTGCCTTTCATTTCCACAAACGCCTGGCCGGCTTTTACCGCATCGAAATCGTTCGCAATGCCGCAGGGGACGTGCAGTAACTCCTCATACCGGCCATCGGCGTGGAGATGAGTAGACAGAATGCCGGTGTCCTCACTGGCCTCCAGCACAACGGCGCCGGCGCCGTCGCCAAAAAGCACGCAGGTGGTGCGGTCTTCCCAGTTAAGGATGCGGGAGAACACCTCCGCGCCGATCACCAGCGCCTTTTTGCTTGAACCGGTACGGATGAACTTCTCTGCGGTGGCCAGAGCATAGACGAAACCGCTGCATACTGCCTGAATATCAAAGGCGGGGCAGCCCTGAATACCGAGCCGGGCCTGCAGGATACAGGCGCAACTGGGGAATACCTTGTCTGGCGTGGTGGTGGCAAAAACAATCAGATCAATATCGGTGGTTTCAATACCGGCGGCTTCAATGGCGTTCAGGGCCGCTTGCTCAGCAAGATCCACCGTGCTTTGTCCGGGCAGGGCAATATGCCGTTGCTCGATACCGGTGCGTTCGCGAATCCACTGATCAGAGGTCTCCACCTTCTGTTCCAGGTCGCGATTGGTAACGATGTTGTCCGGCAGATAGGAACCGGTTCCGGCAATGCGTGCAAAGGTCATGGACAATTTCCAGGGGTTTATTGGGTAACGATAGACCCATGCTAAACCTTTGCAACCGGGTTGGTTATTAGCGGATTGTCAAAGACTGCCCGGGCGACATATTGGTCACCCGGGCAAGGGGAGGGAGATCAGCCTTCTTTCAGCGTTTTCATATCAATGACGAAGCGATACTTCACATCGCCTTTCTTCATGCGAACGTAGGCTTCGTTTATGTTGTGGATATCCAGCATCTCGATATCGCAGGTGATGTCATGCTCCGCACAGAAATCCAGAACCTCCTGGGTTTCCGGCATACCACCAATGAGAGAACCGGCCACCACACGGCGCTTGGTCACCAGCAGGCCGGCCTGAAGGGCGGGCTCAATTGGTGTGAGCAAACCTACGAGGATATGGGTGCCGTCGTACTTGAGGCATTTCAGGTACGGATTGAGATCGTGGGCCACCGGAATGGTGTCGAGCAGAAAATCGAAAGAATCGGCGGCGGCTTTCATCTGTTCCTTGTCGGTGGAAATGATGACGTGGTCCGCACCCTGCTTCTTCGCTTCCGCCACCTTGGCTTCAGAACGGGTAAAGATAGTGACTTCGGCACCCAGCGCCTTGGCGAATTTCACGCCCATGTGGCCGAGACCGCCCATCCCCAGCACGCCTACCTTGTGGCCTTTGCCGACCTTGAAATGCTTTAGGGGTGAATAGGTGGTGATGCCTGCACACAGAATGGGCGCCGCACTGGCCGGGTCGAGTTTTTCCGGCACCCGAACAACAAAGCGTTCGCTGACAACAATCCGCTCGGAATAGCCGCCGTGAGTGACCGAGCCATCGTGGCGGTCCAGGCTACCGTAGGTCATGGTGGAGCCTTCAATACAGTACTGCTCCAGGCCGGAGTCGCAGGCGGAACAACTGCGACAGCTGTCTACCATGCAGCCCACGCCGACCAGGTCGCCGGCTTTGAAGTGACTGACCTCCGGCCCAACAGCGGTAACTCGGCCAACAATTTCATGGCCCGGAATGACCGGATATTTTGAGCCACCCCAATCATTTTCAACGGTGTGGAGGTCACTGTGGCAGACACCGCAGTAGTCGATCTCGATCGCAACGTCGTCTGCACGGAGCTCCCGGCGATCAATGGCGTAGGGGGCCAGGCCGGAATCCGGGGCAGTGGCGGCGTATGCTTTGGTATTGGCCATTCGTTCACTCCTTTTCAGTTTTAGAACAAGGATCACGGTTCTGCGGCAGCAGGACAGTTACCTTGTGTAACTCAGCACATTTCAATTGTAACCTACGTATTCCACTCCATCAGGGATGACCAGATGACAAACACGCAATCTCTTAAAGCTGTGTGGCTGGCGAGCGCAATCGCGCTGGGCGCGGGCCTGGTCAGCGGTTGTATGCCGGGCACCATTGCCACAGGCGTGGGCACCGGCTTTGTGTATGAACAGAAACAGGACCATAAGCATCGCCATGAAGTGGAGCGGGCGGTGGATCAATACGTTGAGGATCACGCCAATTCTCCGTGCAGGCACGGTGAGGACCGGGTAATGGAGTCTGCGGCGGAGATTCTCAAAGAATACCGGTTAACCGGTTTGAAGGAAGTGCTGGGCCGACTGGATAAGATCTATCAGGATGAAAGCCAGCCGGATCGCATCCGGGCCGGTGCCCTGTACAACATGGCGGTCCTGCAGTCGCGACGCAAGGAACCCAACAAAGTGCTCGCGCGGGAGTACTTCAAGCGCCTGTATGTGGAATTTCCCAACGAGTATCGCTGCATCTTTGAAGAATCAGACTGGCGGGATTCGATGATCGAGCAGCAATTACTGCTGCCCGGCGAGACGGTTGAATCCTTCCTGAGAGATGCGAAATCTGATGTGGAACGCATGAAGCGGCAGGACTGAGCCTGCCGCCTTCAAAATCAGGCTATCCAGCCGAAGAAGAAATCAAATAGCCAGGAGAAGAAGCCGCCGCTGCTCTGGGGGCGCGGTTCTGCCTGGGCTTCCTGATTGGCAACCGGCTCGCTGGCGTTTGCCGCTGGTGCATCCACAATCACGGGTTCTGGCTCGGTCGTTTTTGCGACAACAACCTCTTGTGCTGGCTCCGTTTGCGAAAGCTCGGGCTCTTCTTCAACGGCGACCGGCTCATCCGGGCCCGCTGCGGTGGGCTCGGTAGGCAATTGGGCGATCAGCTCTTCGTTATCACCAGTGACCACCTCGACAACTTCTGCTGACTCTTGAACTGTGGTGGCTGGCGCTTGACTGCTTTCGGCAACGGATGAAGAAAGCTCTGTAACACGCTGTTCTGTTTGGCTTTCACTCGGACCGGGTTCAGAATCTTCTGCTGGGACCGATTGCGCTGCCGGCTCCAGGGCCGCAACCTGAATCTCTCGCGGTTCTGTGGCATCCACGATCTCTGGCTCGACTGTTTCCGGTTCAGGTTCCTGAGCTTCGGGAATTGGCTCCGGCCTGGGCTCTGGCGCGACAGCGGCAACGGAACGGGTGGGTGACGGGACTTTTGCGGTAATTCCAAGTTGATCACGTGCCGCAGACCGGGAAGCCACAGAATTGCTCTGGATCGTCAGGGCCGGAGCCGCCTCAATACCAAGGGATTTGAGCGTGGCTGAATCCAGATTTCCGCTTGCTGAGAGCTCTGGGCGATCGGACTGATACTGACGAATGGCAGTTCGCAGCTTGGCGTCTATCCAGCCGTCGGCCGTGCCGATATCGTAACCGGACCCATAAAGCGCATTTTCCGCAGCAAAGACGGTATGGGTGGGAGAGGCTGCCTGGGCCCAGCCACAGATGGCAATGCTTGAGACAACGGCCAGACTTTGCGCGGCGGTTTTGCGGCGTCCCTGCAACGGTGAGCGTTTCATGGCGAATCCCTCCAGAGGCTCTTTGGTATTGTTGTTTACATATTGTTACCGAGTGTCTTCACGGTATCAGGGATTAATAGTTGCGCCTATGAAGTGGTTAACAAGTTGGCGCAAGGTGCCCGTAGGATGTTGCGGAGGTTGCTGGTATTGTCACAACCCATCAGGCACAGAACGGGCAGAGCACCCCCGGCAGCTTTGGCAGACCAAGCATGCAAAATCTCGATTATCGCGTTATACAGCAGGCCATTGACTGGCTGGAGCAGGGGCACACGATCTGGCTATGCACTGTGCTGTCCACGTTCGGCTCTTCTCCCCGGGAACCCGGAGCGATGATGGTAGCGAAAGCCGACGGGGCGCATTTTGGTTCACTGTCGGGCGGCTGTGTGGAAGAGGATTTTTTGCATCGGCTGGTGAACGGGGAATATACCCTGCCAACCGTTGTCCTTCGCTATGACGGCCCCAGCCAGGATAGCGGGAATCCGCGGGTGAAGCTGCCCTGCGGGGGTGTGCTCGAAGTGCTGGTGGAAAAGCGGTCTCCGGAGATTCATTTTATCGATCAGCTGCGGACGCTGCTGCAAGGGCTTTCAAGTGGTGAAGCTTTGGAGCGGGAAGTAGGCCTGGCTGGTGGCAACGTCAGTCTCCACCCTGTCGATGATCACGGTAGCCGGGTCATTTGGGAGCAGGGAAGCGAGACCATAAAGATTGTTGTCACACCCGTCGCACGATTGATTCTGGCCGGATATTCAACGGTAGCGGACGCCTGCGCCCGGTTTGCTCTGGGCCTGGGTTATGAGGTGGTGCTTTGCGATCCAAGGGAAGACATTGCAGGCACCCACAATTTGCCCGAAGGTGTCGAGTTTATTGCTCAGCTGCCCTCCGTATACCTCGGCAAAGACGGTGCCTGCGCCCCCTCGACGGCCGTAGTGGCCACTACGCACGATCCAAAGATTGATGACCTGGCGATGATGGCCGCGGTCAAAACTCCGGCCGGATATATCGGTGTCATGGGCTCAATGCGCGCGTCAAGAGCCCGGGCGGAACGGTTGAAGCGCAGTGGTGGGCTTACCGAGGCCGAGATTCAACGCATCCATATGCCGGTGGGGCTGGATATCGGCAGCAAGACACCGGCCGAGATTGCCCTGTCGATTATGGCCGACGTGGTTCGCGTCCGGCGCCAGCATTTCGGGGCGATCAGCTAATAACACTCTCGGTTCTCGGGTTTCGGGGGTAGTACCGGTCGGGTAGCCGCTCGATGTGGGGGAAAAACCGGGTGTCTTTGTAGGGCATCTTCATATACCCGGACACACCAAGCCCGGTGATCTGTTCCACCGCAGACAGGATCTCGCCCAGCAGCGCCCGGAATTCCGGCTCCCGTTCGGGGTCCAGCAACCGGTAATGGCTGTGGATCTTCAGGTGCCGGGGCAGGGCTTCGAAGATGATCATTCCGGTGTGGTGAATGTCGTTCAACCGTTCCAGCGCCCGAATAATCGTCTCGGGCAATACCAGGAATTCTTCCGGATCGGGCCCATCCTCAAAATAGGAATGCACGCGGCTTTCATCTTCCACTTCCGGCGCTGCGCTCACTTCGTAGTGTAGGTTCATGCCGGGGGAGACCAGAAACGGCTGGCCCGGGTCTTCACGATCAATGTGCAGGGTATTACGGGCGTTGAACAGGCAGCTTTTGAAGATACCTTTGCGGTAGATGGCCTGGGCCAGGTACACCATGTTGTTAACGGCCTGGACAAAGGCCGATTTCAATGTCGGATCATGCAGATTCAGGGAGGTATCGATATAGATGCCGTCGGTTTCCCAGCGTACCGCCAGGCCACCTTCTACGGGGTAGCGTCCGAGCCGACTGACCGCCGCCAGAAACGCCTTCTCGGTTTCCCCCATGCCCTGCATGAAGTTCTTGTAGTAGCGGTCGAGCTGGACGTCGTTGACATCACTCAGGGTCTCCGGCGCGCCTTCCTCCCGCAAAAACGACTTCCGGGAACTGTATACCACGGTATCGATTTCCTGCCCGGATGCCCTTACCCACACCGGCACTTGCGGGGTGGTTGGCTTTTCCGGCAGGTCAATCATGACCGTGCGGGCCATTCGGGGCATTTCCCGCAGGTAGTAATCACCGGCCTTGCGACGGGTTTCCGGGTCGGGTGACAGCATGCCATCGAGCATACGGGCAAATTCCATGGGAAGCCCCAGAGACGTAGCCGGAATCGCCCGGTGGCCAAATCGGCAGGATTGCGCAGAGGCGAGGGCGTAGAGGGTGCCGGCGGCGCCCTGTTCATCGAACCGGGGCGAGGAAAGACCACCGTTTAGCTGCTCTTCGCCGATAAAGTACACATCTCCGAGACGGGCATTGGTTTGCTGCAGGTTATCCGACATTAGCTCCATCACATTGGCCGTGACGAACTGTTGATTGGCATCCAACTGGGCGAACACCGATGAGCCCCAGTCAATCAGGGCAATATTTTCAGTGCGGGCGTCAAACACCAGGTTGGACGGTTTGATGTCGCCGTGAACAATGGGGCGGCCGGCGGGCCCGTTTTCCCGGCGCAGGCAGCGCAGAATATCCGCCAGTTGGTCCGCTATCCGAATAATAAGCCGGGGTTTCAGGCGGCCTTCCTGCAGGGAGACCTCTTCCAGATTGAGCCCGGCGGCCCGCTCCATGACCAGGATGGGTTGGTTGTTGGCGCGCTGGAAGGCGATCAGCCGAGGTACTCTGGGGTGATGCACCTGCTCCAGAATGAAGGCTTCGTCTTCCAGGCGATCCTGCAGGTGCTGGGGCAGGTTGATGCGGGTGAATTTGAACACATGTTCCGGCCCCGGCGTATCCAGGCCGGGAAAGCGGCCGGCAAACACAAAGCCATAGGCACCCTTGCCAATCAGTTCAACATCCCGGTAACCCAGTTGGCGGAGCTGGGCAACGCAAAGCGCCACCCAGTCCTTGAGCTTCTTGGCATCATCGTGGCTGAGCAGGTAGATCGACTGCTCTTCCGGTATATAGAATTGCTGAAGATGCTTTTCCTGCTCCATCACAGCCCGTTAGCCCATATGCAACAGCATGGTCTGGGGCGACTCCAGATAGCTCTTCCAGAGGTTGCAGAACCGCGCGATGGTGCCGCCGTCAATAATGCGGTGATCGCCGGCCCAGCTGATCGTCATGATTGCCCGTTCCACCACCTGGCCGTTGGCATCAAAGCGCGGCAGTTTCTGGGTACGACCCAGCGCCACAATCGCCACTTCGGGAGCATTGATGATGGGCGCCGCGTAGGTACCGCCCAATGCGCCAATGTTGGAAATGGTGATGGTGCCACCTTTGAGGTCGTCCTGGCTGACGCGGCCGGAACGGGCGGCTTCGGTCAGGCGCGCAATTTCCTCGGCAATGCCCAGCAGAGTGCGTTGTTCAACGTTTTTGACGTTGGGTACCACCAGGCCGGCCTTGCCATCCACCGCCATGCCAATATTGCAGTGGGGCAGGTAGTGGATTTCGGTCACATCCTCGTTCAACTGACTGTTCAGTACCGGGTATTCCTGAACAGCCAGGGCCATGGCTTTCATAAAGAACGGCATGAGCGTTAGCCGGGTGCCTTTGGCTTCGGCCTCCGGCTTTAGCTGCTCCCGAAGCTTGAGCAAGTCGGTTACATCAATATCCTCACTGTAGATAAAGTGAGGAATGGTGGTTGCCGACTGAACCATAGTCCGGGCCATGGCCGCCTTCATGCCTTTGATCGGTTCCACACGGACTTGCTGATCGCCGTCTGTGTGGCGGCGAGGTGCCGTGCTGCGTTCAGCCTGGCGGTCACTGGCGCTGGAATCTGAGGTGGGCTGCTCCAGGTGTGCCAGAACATCTGACTTGAGTACCCGACCATCCTTACCGGAACCCGCGATATCGCTCAGGTTCAGCTCGTGCTCGCGCACCAGCCGACGTACCGCCGGGCTGGCCGGAATCCGGGCCCGGTTGCCGGTTGCCACCGGTGTGGCTTTTGCTGGCGCGGTGTCTGCCGCCGGCCTGGATTCGGCCTTTGGCTGTGGGGCCTCTTCACGATCTCGCGGGACGAAGGCAAACAGCGGTGAATGCACCCGCGCCATGGATTGCTGCTCATGGTAGAGCTTGGTGATTCGGCCGGCCTTGGGGGCGGTGATTTCAACCATGGCCTTGTCGGTCATGACGTCCACCACCGGCTGATCTTCTTCGATCTCATCGCCCTCGGCCACGCGCCATTCAACCACCTCGCACTCGACAATGCCTTCGCCGATGTCCGGCAAAATAAAGTCTTCAGTCGCAATATCGTCCCCGCCTTGTGCGGGTTCCGCTTTGGCTACAGCTTCCGGGGCAGAGTCTACCTTCGACGACTCTTCAGCGCTTGCTGGTGCCGGCGCCCCGGCCTCGCCACTCTCATCCACCAACTCGAACAGTGGCGCATGCACCTTGGCAATATCGCCTTCTTTGTAATAGAGACGGGTAACGCGCCCCTTGTAGGGTGCGGGTATTTCCACCAGTGCCTTGTCAGTCATTACTTCAGCCACCGGCTGGTCTTCCTCGATGACGTCGCCTTCGGCTACCAGCCATTTGACCAGTTCACATTCCACGATACCTTCGCCGATATCGGGCAGAATAAAATCACTCATGCTTGTTCTCCTGTCCTGATATCCGCCTAGAATTCCACGCTTTCCCTGATGGCCTCGTAGACCTTCAGGTGATTGGGCAAGTGCTCTTTTTCCAGCACCAGCGGGAAGGGGGTGTCCATCCCGGTTACCCGCGCAATGGGAGATTCCAGGTACAGGAAGCAGCGCTCCTGAATGGTCGCTGCAATTTCGCCGGCAAAGCCGCCAGTGAGAGGAGCTTCGTGGGTAATCACAAGGCGTCCGGTTTTGAGCACGGAATTGGCCACGGTTTCCACATCCCAGGGAAGAATCGACCGAAGATCAATCACCTCGCAGGAAATGCCTTCCTTTTCAGCGCGCTCAACCGCCTGGTCAATGACTTCCATCTGGGCGCCCCAGCCCAGAACGGTCACATCCGTTCCCTCTTTGATGATTTCAGCTTCACCCAGGGGCAGGCGGTAATCCTCATCCGGTACATCGCCTACCGAAGCCCGGTACAAGCGCTTGGGCTCAAAGAACAGTACCGGGTTGGGATCGTGGATGGCCGCCAGCAGCAGACCTTTGGCCTGGTGCGGGTTGCGCGGCACCACAATCTTGAGGCCCGGGGTGTGGGCGAAATAGGCTTCTGGGGATTGCGAGTGGTAGAGACCGCCGGCAATGCCGCCGCCATAGGGCGCGCGAATGGTCAGGCCACCGACGTTAAACAGGTTACCCGAGCGATACCGGTATTTGGCCGATTCGTTCACGATCTGGTCGAAGGCCGGGAAGATGTAGTCGGCAAACTGAATCTCGGCGACGGGCACAGAGCCCTGGGCGGCCAGGCCGTTGGCAAAACCGATAATGCCCTGTTCCACCAATGGTGTGTTGAAACAGCGGGACTTTCCGTATTTCTGCTGTAGATTGCTGGTGGCGCGGAACACGCCGCCGAAAACGCCCACGTCCTCACCGAAACACAACACTTTGTCATCGGCCGCCATGGCGGTATCCAGGGCATTGTTGATGGCCTGGAGCATGTTCATCTTGGTCATCTCACGCTCCTCCCTTAACGTGTTCAGCGCTCTTTGGGTACTCATCCGGATATCGACGGATATGAGCCTTCAGTTTTTCAAACTGCTCGGCCAGCATGGGAGGCACTTCGTCGTAGACATCGGTAACCAATGTTTCAAGGGCTGGTGGCGGACGTTTCTGGGCCCGCTTCATGGTTTCCAGCACTTCGCGGCGCATGTTTTCCTGGAACTGTTTTTCGTCGTCCTCGCTCCACCATTTCTTGCTTTCCAGCCAAAGGCGCATGCGCAGGATCGGGTCCTTCTCGCGCCATACCGCTTCCTCATCCTTGCTGCGGTAACCGGACGGGTCATCGGAGGATGAGTGGGCCGCAAGGCGGTAGCTCATGGCCTCAATCAATACCGGGCGATTGTGTTTAACCGCCAGCTCCCGGGCGGCTCTGGTGGCTTCGTACATGGCCAGTACGTCGTTACCGTCTACCCTGATAACGTCCATCTTGTAGCCATAGGCCCTTGGTGCCACGCCATCGGCTGCGAACTGTTCAGCGGCGGGGGTTGAAATGGCATAACCGTTATTCCGGCACAGGAATATAACCGGTACTCGCTGCACGGCGGCCATGTTCAGGGCGGCATGGAAATCGCCTTCAGAGGCCGCGCCTTCGCCGAAGTAGGTAATGGTACAGTGGCCGTCTCCCGCCAGCTTCTGGCCATAGGCATAGCCGGTGGCCTGAGGAATCTGGGTGGCCAGGGGCGAAGAGATGGTCATGTAATTCAGCTTTTTCGAGCCGTAGTGCACGGGCATTTGCCGGCCCTTGCCGTAATCAAGCTCGTTGCCGAAAAGCTGGTTCATGAATTCATCGATGGAAAAACCGCGGTAGGCGAGGGCGCCTTGCTCCCGGTACTGCGCCATGATCATGTCGTTGTCGTCCAGCGCGGCGGCGCTGCCGATGACGGCGGCTTCTTCACCGGTGCACTGCATGTAGAAGCTCAAACGACCCTGGCGCTGGGCGGCCAGCATTCGCTCATCGAGAATCCGGGTGGTGACCATGGCCCGGTAGATGCGAAGGGCTTTATCCTTATCGAGATCCGGCGCCTTGGCGCTTTTGTATAGCTTGCCGTCCTGCTTCAGGAGCTTGAACGTGGGAATGCGGAATTCCGCACCATCGGTAAACGAGGGGGAATACACAACTTTCGATTTTGTTGTTGTCATAGTCCTCTTCCTGGGGTGTTGGCCTGAGGAAACAATACACGCCTTGTGGGCGTATCGTTAATGTCATTGTAGACAACCTGGGGAAATCTGGTGCGATCATTCCAGGCCTTAGTTTACCTTAACGTAAACTGCATACCTGGAGGTAGACCCAAGACGTGGATTTTTATTTAATGCGCCACACCGATGAATTTTCCGTGTTTGCCGCAAGCATGCTAACGTCAATACAGGTACTCTATTGAATAGCTTCAGTAAACGGACTCTGGCGGGCAGGCATATGAATGTGATCGTGATCGGCGCAGGAATAATGGGAACCACTTTTGCCACCCTGGCGAAAGAACTGGCGCCCGAACTGGATATCACCATTCTGGAGCGACTGGACAGCCCGGGCGCGGGCAACTCCTGGTCGTTCAACAATGCCGGCACCGGCCACGAAGCCAACTGCGAGCTTAACTATACGCCAGTGGATGGCGAGGTAATCTCGGTGGAGAAAGCCTTGAAAATCCACGCCCAGTTCAACGTTGCCAAGCAGTTCTGGGCCTACCTTGTTCAAAAAGGTGCAATAAAAGACCCCAAAAGCTTCATCAACCAGACCCGCCATTGCACCCTGGTATCCGAGCCATCCATCGAGGAGCTCAAGCTACGCTTCAAGGAAATGTCCGCCCACCACTTTTTTGAGCGCATGCGTTTTTCCGAGGAGTTTGACGAGATCAAACGCTGGATTCCCTACACCATGGACGGCCGGCCCCGTCACGAAAAAATGGCAGCAACGGTGGTAGAAACGGGAACCGACGTGAATTTTGGCGCCCTGACGGAACAGATGGCGAAATACGCAATGAATGAACTGGGCGTGAAAATCGAATACGGCGTTCATGTGAAACGAGTACACCGCAGCCCCGCGGGGAGCTGGCTGGTAGAAACACAAACCCGGGGTGCTGCTGTTCAGCACCGGGCCGACGTACTGTTTGTTGGCGCGGGTGGGGGCGCTTTCCCCATCCTCAAGAAAAGTCATCTACCATTTGCCCGGCGGTTTACCGGTTTTCCGGTGGGCGGGCGTTTTCTGCAGGCGGAAATCACCGAAGAGCAGGCCCGGCAATATCGCGCAAAAACCTATGGCAAGGCGGAAGTGGGCGCACCTCCTATGTCTGTACCGCATCTGGACCTGCGGGTGGCTGACGGCCGGCATTATTTGCTCTTTGGCCCCTTTGCCTCGTTCAAGCCCGTTCTGGAAAAAGGGCGCGGTTTCATTGATTACCTGAAGGCCATGCGCCTGCACGATATCCCCGGCCTGCTGAATGTGGCGATGGAGCATTTCCCGCTGGTGAAATACCTGGTAACTGAAACCTTCAAAGGCGAGAAAAGCATGCTGGAGTCGCTGGAGAAATTCGCTCCGGGCCTGAGCTCCAGGTTTGACTGGAAGCCTATTGAGGCTGGCCAGCGGGTACAGATCATCAAGGATGGGGATCTGCAGATGGGTACAGAGATTATCGTGTCGAAGGATAAAACCTACGGCACAATACTTGGGGCGTCGCCTGGCGCCTCGGTGTCACCTGAGGTGATGCTGCGTGCCCTGGAGCAATTGTTCCCGGCGGTATTTGCTGGAGAGTCCGCCAGATCCAAGCTGAAAGAGATGTTCCCTGAAGACAATCTGGATACACTGATCAGCAATCCGGAGCGGTATCGTGAGATTCGGGACGCCGTGAACTCAACCTTGGGCATCCAATCAGAGATACCAGCGTAGCCGAGCGTTCTCAGGGACGAAAACAAACAGTGAAAGCACTCGAACTCAAAGTTCCACCCGTCGTTCTGGCCATCTTTTTCGGGGCGGCCATGTGGGCAATTCAAACCCGAGGAACGACACATGCGGGCGTTATTCGGTGACGACTATACCCAGTACGCCTCACGTGTTGGGCGCTGGTTCTAGCCGGGCAAGGGAATAAACTCTTCTTCATCACCAGGTACGGCGGGAAAACGCCGGTTCTGCCAGTCATCTTTGGCCTGTTCGATACGCTCCTTTCGGCTGGACACAAAATTCCATTCAATAAACCGTCGGCCCAGGGGTTCACCTCCGACAAGGGCGAGCCGGGTGTCTTCGATCGCTTCAACCGTAACGCCTTCGTGAGCGGCCAAAACCGCCATGGAATATTCCGGCACCTCCGTTCCGCCTGCCAGCAGCTTACCTTTTGCAACATACAGGCCGCGCTCCTCAGCGTCCGGCAGGGTAAGCTTCTGCCCCGGTTTCAGCCACGCCTCTGGAAGCAGTAGGTGTGCCAGAGTCTGGCTCGACCTAATGCTTGCGCCAACAGTTGGCATCGCTATAATTGGTGCCCGCTTGGGCAAGGCCACAGGCTGCGGCTGGACCGTTTGGCCCTGGCTGCGCCAGAAACTGGCATCGACTGAAGCTCGTGCCACTTGTTGGCATGACGCATCCTGAGAGTCTATGTACCGCGATTTTAAGACCACCCTTGAGCTCATTACCACTGTGCTGGATAACGCTGATCTGACTTCGGATGAGATCCGAAAGCGTTATGCCAACATGCCAGATCGGACATTCAAGCGCCACATGGCAATCGCCCGCAAACACGGTGCACAGATGGAGTGTGTCTCCGATTCTACTGGCCGCTACACCTGGATTTGTCGTAACAGGTATCAGATAGAGAGCCGAGTCCGAACCTGGTTGGTTTTTGAGCGTGAACGAACACTGGTGGGCGATCCCCAGCTGGACCTCTTGCACCAGTCTCTATAGCCGCTTTTATTCGCCTAAGTGGAACCGGTCGATCTCGATCATCGTAGCTGCACCCTGATTTCAAATTTTGTAAAAGGGCGTGCAGCTCTGCATACCATGAAACCCGATACTGCGCATAATGTATATTATGTTAAATACGGTATTCACTGCTGAAGACCTAACCTCCCAATAACCTCTGCGCAAAATGCCCAGCACCAAATGCCAGCCCCGCAGCGGCCGTACCCATGATCAATGTTCGGAGTCCTGATCGCACTACCGGTAAGCCATATACGATACTCTTAAGCATTCCGATACCGAGGAAGACGACTCCTGCCAATCCAAGACTGATCATGAACTGAATCCGACTCTCTAACCCCGGGATCGCATAAGGAAGCAACGGTAAAGCACCGACCGACAAAAATGAAGCGAACGTTGTCAGCGCAGCTCGGCGTGGGCTAATTCCGGCACCCGAAAGTCCGTACTCTTCCCGCAACATGGTTGCCACCCAAACATCGGGATTACGACTAATGACATCTACAACTTGCTCCAGCAATTCACCGTCGAATCCCTTCGCCTGAAACAGCTGGCGAATTTCCTCACGTTCACCTTCTGGCACAGCACGGATATGTTCACGTTCTGTGCGTTCAGCAAATTTGATCTGATTCAACTGCGCCTGGCCCGCTTCGTAATTACTTACC